>JAGGWN010000033.1 GCA_021157415.1 Bacteroidales bacterium
CAAATATCTCATGATAATCGGCCGCACTCTCCATCACGGCCAGCAGACTTCCATTTTTCACATTCTGGGTATCCCTGACCGGTAACGCAACAATTTTTCCATCCACTCTGGCATTCATAGCCAAAGGGGGGTTCCGGGTAGTGATCACAACAGGGGCAAGCACCTTATTGGGATAGGTAAAAAAAGCACTGCCCGCTATAAACATCACGATCAATCCGAAAAATACCGTAGTCCCATAACGAACAAGCCACCCCGGTGGTTGACCGATAATATCCTCTATTTCCTCACTGACCAGTTCATTGCGGTGATTAAAATAATTATTTTCTTCAGGCATATCCATTCTGATTCCGATAACATTTACATACCCAGCTCCAATTGGTTCTTCACCAGGTTATAATAATATTTTCTCATTGTAATTAACTGGCTGTGCGTACCGCGTTCCATAATTTTCCCTCCGTCGAGCACAATGATCTGACCTGCATTCTTCACCGTACTCAGGCGATGAGCCACAACCACCACGGTACGACCCTGAAAGAAAGCATCCAGGTTATTCATAATCACTTTCTCATTATTGGCATCCAGGGCATTGGTGGCTTCGTCAAAGAACAAAAAGGAGGGGTCCTTATAAACGGCCCGGGCAATGAGTATCCGTTGTTTCTGACCGGCACTCAAACCATGTCCCGAAGCCCCGATTATTGTGTTCAGTCCCAAAGGCAATGTACTTAAAATATCTTGCAGATTAGCTATTTCAATGGCACGATACAGTTTTTTCATATCAATCTCTTCTTCGCCGGGGGCAATATTTCGGGCGATTGTATCTGAAAAAACAAATCCGTCCTGCATCACAACACCACATACGGATCGCCAAAAGCGGGTATGAAAGGCATGCAAAGGGATGTCCCCGACCCTGATCTCTCCTTTCACGGGTTTGTAAAAACCCAACAATAACTTTATAAGTGTTGTCTTTCCGCTGCCACTCACCCCGACAACAGCTGTTACCTGCGATTCGGGTATCTCCAGACTTATGTTCTCCAGTACAAAAGGGGAATGCGGACCCTCATACTGAAAGGACACCTCATTGACGGCAATATGGTGCGTCGCCGGAAGTTCATGCAATTTATTTTCGTCTTCTTTTTCTTCATCCTCCATCGCCTGCATCTCACCGAGTCGTTCCAGGCTGATACGGGCATCCTGGGTCCTTTGAAAGAAACCGATCATCTGGTCCAAAGGGCCGTTCAATTGACCGATAATATACTGCACCGCCAGCATCATCCCCAGGGTCATATCTCCTTTGATCACCGAGGTAGCCGCCACGACGGTAATCAGAATATTTTTCAACTCATTTATAAAAGTCGCTCCTGCCTGTTGGTACTGACTCAAAGCAAGTGATTTCACTTTGATACGAAACAAATTGGCCTGTACGTGCTCCCATTCCCAACGTTTCTGTTTTTCTATGTTATTCAGTTTTATCTCCTGCATACTCGAGAACAGTTGTATCAACACACTCTGGTTCTCGGCATTCTTTCTGAACTTTCGGTTGTCCAGTTCCCTCCTCCTATTCATAAACACCTGAACCCATAACACATACAAAACGCTGCCCCCGAAAAACAACCAGAAAATAGTCATATTATAGATTAGAAGCACGATCCCAAAGATCAGAAAATTCAGGACAGAAAAGAGAATATTCAGGGAAGAAACTGTCAGGAAATATTCAATCCTTTTCTGGTCGTTGATCCTTTGCATCAGGTCCCCGATCACTTTAGAATCAAAGAAGGCTATCGGCAATCGCATCAGCTTCATCAAAAAATCCGCGATCAGGGAGATATTCATTCTTGTACCCAGATGCAGTAAGATCCAACCCCGGATAAAATCCACGACCATACGTCCCAAAAACAAGAACAATTCCGCCAGCAAGACCAGGTAGATAAAACCGATATCCTGATTGTTAATACCAAAATCTACGATCTGTTGAGTTAACAGGGGAAAAATCAATTGTATCAGGCTACCGGCCAATAGTGCCAGCAATACCTGCACTACCAGCTGCTTATAGGGACGGATATAGGAAAACAAAAAAGAAAGTTTTGTTTTATTCGGTTTTTCCCCTTCGTAGTTATAAAAATCGGGGGTGGTTTCCAACAACATGGCAATTCCTTTCTCCTCGCCATTTTCCCTGTCACTCACCCATCCTTTCCGGAACTCATCATGGGTATATTTTCTCAGTCCATATGCCGGATCGGAAACATAAATGAATTTTTTAGAGGTTTTATACACTACGATAAAATGGCGTTGCGCCCAATGCACGATGCAGGGCAAAGGGACTTCTTCTGTCAGTTTCCGGAAGGGAATCTTAACGCCGAGGGATTTAAAACCAATCGACTCGGCCGCATCGCTAAGACCCAGCAGGGAAACACCCTCCCTGCCGATATAGCTCCGTTCACGCAATGTCTGCAGACGATAGGTGCGGCCATAATGTTTAGCGATCATAAGCAAGCAGGCAGGACCACAATCCTTAATATCCATTTGCTTGAAAAAGGGAAATCCTGCCATCCGCCCGATTTATGATTCAATGGAACACAAATATTACAATTTTATTTGGGATTTTTTACAATTCGACAGATAAACCCCACCAAAAGTCGGATCATAAAGTTATCGGATAGGGTTATCTAAAGATAATGCAACTGCCGGTCTTTCAACCAAAATCCTATGGTTCTATGAACAATACGCGGATTTTTCAGTATCTCCGATTCGCGAAACCGCAAGACGACAATACCCATTTGTTCCATCTCCATCTGGCTCTCCGGATCAACCGAGGAAGCCGGGGTGAAGAACTCTTCATCCCTGTCAACCACGATGGCAAATCTGTACAACTCGCAATAAAAATCTATTGTGACAGGACCAAGCTTTTTGTTCCTGTCAAAACGGTATTCATTGAGCGTTTCCGAGTGCAACAGTTTCCACACCTTGTCCTTTACCGTTGTGCTCTCATGATCATGCAATATTGTTATTTTCCGCTCATTTACATGTTGTTCCTGTCCTCTGTCATTCATCATATTAAGTATTACACACACAACAAAATCGTCTTCTATATATATTATTTATTTTTGTCTTGCCGGGAAATTATTTCATGACCGGCAGGATTCTCCACAGAACCAATACGAAATTCCAACGGCAAATCCAGATACACGGTATTCCCTTTTCCACCAGGATGTTCCACAACCTTAACCGTTCCTTTCATTAACTCAACAAGCAAACGTACAATGGTCAGGTTAATATCGGGGTTTCTTGAAATAACTTCAGGGTCTCCTTTCCCCTCAAGCATTTTCCGTACATACTCCGTACGAAACTGCTCTGCCGAATCAGAAACAAAAATCCGGATCTTGGCATCATTCAGGATTTCATACCCGAACACAATACTTCCGCTCCGGGTCCCTCTCAGAGCATTCATCATCAGCAGGGTCACCAGTTGTTTTAATCTTTTTCTATCGGAGGTAACCAAGACCTTGTTATTCTCCTTTTTCTTCTTCAAAAGCAGCACCACACTGTACTTTTCCTGCAGATGTTTTTCCGTTGAAAAAACGGTATATAGTTCATCAAATAAACCATCCAGTTGAATATCCTTTTCTTCCACCAATTCCAGCTGCTCTGCGGTTAACAGGGAATAATCCAGCAGGTTTTCAATGCTGGAAATAAGCGAACTCGTGCTGTTGGTCATATATTTTACGTAAAGTTTACGTTTTACATCATCCAGATGATTGTTGCTTAACAGATTGGCAAAACCGATAATGGAGTTCAGGGGTGTTCTTATTTCATGATTTACCCTGGATATGAAAGTGCGTTTAATTTTTTTATTCGCTTCTTTTTCCCTTCGGATATATTCTTCCAATACTTTGACTCTTTCAATCAACTCCTCCCGGTTTAACTCTTCTGTCTTTTTCTTCATACTGTTTCTCTTTCGTTATTATGAATGATCTTTCCCTCTTTTTCTTTATGATTTTATGATTTTAATTTTTTCAATATTTTTTCGGCTTTCTTGCTGTAATAGCCCTGCTCTTCCACAATTTTACGATAAAGTTGTATTGCTTTTTCATCCTGGTGCGTCATCAGGAAACAAAATCCCAGGTACCATTGTGCCTGTTGAACATACAGGTTATCCCGGTGTTTGATAATTCTTCTGAACGAACTATCGGCTTGTTTATAGTGTTTGGTCTCAAAATTGGACAGTCCGCTCATCAGGTTGGCATCCATGCGGGTATTATCTTCTTTCAATACCTGTTCAAACAAACGAATGGCCTCGGAATACTCTTTATTATTGTACTTTTCCACAGCCTGACGGAAGGTGGCATCCACCGTGCCTTCAGCACTACGGTAATTTACAGGCACCTCATAGGGCCGGTAATACTTTTTTACTATCAATTGGCTTACCGGGAGATCAGCGGTTTGCTGTCTGAGCAGCATTCCTATGCCCAGGAAAACCAGCAAGGCAGCAGCTATGCCTGTCCAACGATATACAGGCCGAAGACGTTTAACCGGTTGTTTTTTCGTTTTATACGCATCATAAGCCTCATCCAGCGTTGCAGCAAAATCAAGCGCTTCCCTGTCGAGGATTACCTCATCGATTTCTTTTTGGATATCCAGATATTCCGTCAATTCCGGATCTTCCTTCAGGCAGCGTTCAAAATCCGCCTGTTCCTCAGCAGACATATCCCCATGCAGATATTTGTCTGCCAAATTAATTTTGCGATTTAAATGTTCTTTTTTCATTTTATCTGTATTTTATCAAGTTTTGCATAGCTAAAATCTTCACAATGCAACATCATACAACATGCCCGTTACACTCGTTATTCCTCAAACCCATATACTAATTGCCATTGCATACGTTCCTGTCTGTCAGGACACAGATGCATCCAAACCCGGAACGATAGACAACTACCATCCGCATACCTATCCGTCAAATACCTCCGGAAAGACACATTACATCTTCAATTTCGATACATCTTCAATTTCGATGCAACATACCTCTCCGTGCCTTAAGCCGACACCCTCCTCATCCGTGATGAAAAGGGTACGCACTTTTGCATAATTTTACCACAGCATCTGCCGGCTCCATGACAGGAACCCCAACGCTCCAGAAAAAAATCTATGAGTCGAGTCTAACAAGGTGGATGGTCGTCAAAATCGCAGCAGAGAGAATTTTGCATCTGCAATTAGCTTGTTGTTAATGAGGATTTGAAAATTCCTGACAACGAAGAGTTTGGCAACAATGACCCTGTTTAGACCGGACTCATCAATTATTTTTCTTTTTTTATTCTTCTCCTCCTCCGGGGGGTGGTGGCGGCGGTTCTTCCGGCCAGGTCGGATCCAGAACAGGCTCTGTTCCTCCCCCGTCAGGCGGATCACCTCCGCCGCGTACAAAAAACAACATCGTCTCATCCAGACGGTCTTCGGTAAAACTTTCAAGCTTTTTCATTTTCTTACCTATTTTAGTTGAACATTTCATTTTTTTATACCGGAAACTTCCCGGCCTTCATTTACTGTCTGTTTCCCCCTCCGGATTACTGAATTTTTTTTAAAGTTTTTTTTAAAAAAAAATTTCCATTTATCATCATTCCGTACTTTACTCGCTATCTATCAACATCTTATAAAAATTAAAAAAAATTAAAAAAATTTCAAATTTAGTTAACATAATATTTAAATCCCTTTTGAAAGGACCCTGTTTCCATAATAAAAAGACGCCGTCATCAGCCGGAATATTCGGCACGGGATATTCTGACAAAGGGAAAAAACTTCGTACCTTTGTGTGGGTGGAAAGAGAACTACATAGAAGATCTGTACCGGGATTTTTTTTGGTATTGCTTGTTGCCTCCCTGGTAACAGAAAGTCTTCATGCCCGGGGAAAAAGCCCGGGAGTTCACGACACGGCCTTGGTGTATTTCAGACGGGCCGACTCTCTGGACCGGGCCGGACAGTGGCAAAAAACCATTCCCTTGTACCGGGCCGCCGAAATGCTCTATCAAAACGGGAAAGATACCGTGAATGCCTGGCAATGCCGCTACAAACGGATCATGGCATTCATCAACCTCCGTCTGTATGATTCCGTGGAAAAGGACATACATGCAGCCCGGTTATTATATGAAAAGGATACAAGCAAGCAAAATACCATTCATGCCGAATTATTATTTCTTCAGGGTTATTATGCTTACAAAGCGGGCAAAACAGCACAAGCCATTTCTTTTCTCTCCCGATTATTACATGCCAAGGATTATCATTCAGTCTATGCAAACCGGTATCTGGCTTATTGTTACTTTGAACTAGGGGATTTTCTCCCGGCCAGGGACAACATGCTACATGTGTTAACCCTGACAGAAAGCGACACGCTTCATCCGGTCCGGAAAGCTCTTGATCTGCACTGGCTGTCCATTCTTTATACCTATTATCTCGGCAACCGGTCCAAGGGATTGCATTATCTGAACCTGGCCGGAGAACAATACCGCCGGGCCCATGCTGCTCCGGAGACCTTCAGCAAGCTCTATAATGAAATGGGAACCATCTCCATGGAAAACGGAGATTACAGCCAGGCCCGGGATTATTACATCATGGCTGTAAACAATCTACCCTCCGCAAAGAAAAACACGCTCACACTTGCAAGAATTTACAATAACCTGGGGATCGTGAATCACAAAATGGGCCGGTACCACCAGGCAGAAACCTATCTTTCACAAAGTCTGACTGTCAAAAAACAAATCAATAATGGAGAACTATATGCCACTTATATCAACCTGGGAAATCTGTATCTTGACTGGAACAAAACGGAAAAAGCCAATGATTCTTTCAGAAAATCCATTGAAAATATTAAACAACAATACGGAAAAGATAACTGGCGCCTGGCCGATCTCTATCAGAATTACGGGTGGGCACTTATCCATGAGTACCGTCTTGCAGAGGGCCGGAGCTATCTGGTAAAAGCCTTAAAACTGTATCAGAGGAAATACGGGGAAAGACATCCGAAAACCGCCCGGTGTTATCTGAAATTAGAAGGATATTACTGGAAAAAGGAACTTCCGGACTCTGCCCTGTTTTACATACAAAAGTCCATGATCGCCAACTCGCCCCACTTCAATTCCAAAAACATTTTCGAAAATCCCTCCCCGGATAAAGTTTTTTCCAGGGAAATTTTCTTATCATCTTTAAAAGACAAAGCGAACAGGCTGGAAGCAATGTACGAGAGGGATCAGGATCTTAAATACCTGCAGGCTGCTTTGCAATCGCAGCAGGAGGCCGTAGATCTTGTGAAAAGGATCAGACAACTCATTCGCAGCACACAGAGCAGGTTATTGATAGCCGCACACGAGGAAGACACTTATCAGAATGCATTTTTGCTTGCTGTCAGATTGTACCGGGTCACCGGCAGGACAGAATATCTGTACAGGGCTTTCGGATTCTCGGAAGAGAGCCGGGCCTCCGACCTTCTTTCGGCGATACGCACCACCCGGGCCATCACCTATGCCGGTATCCCCGGTACCCTGCTCAGCACCGAGAATGACCTTACGGAAGAACTCGGTGCCTATGAAGAGCTGCTTTACAAAGAAAGAAACAAAGTAGATCCGGATCCCAAAAAGATCAGAACCTATGAAACCAGGGCATTCCGGCTGCGGGTACAAAAAGACTCTCTGATCCGGGATATGGAAAAAAAATACCCGAGATACTACCGGTTGAAATATGATATCTCCTCCATCCCTGTAGGGTCGGCCATGAAGCAATTGAAAAACGATCAGGCCATTCTGGAGTACGAGATCATCCGTAACCGGATATATATTTTCTGTCTGACAAAGAACAAATTACATCTGATCATGCATGATGCCGACCCCGACCTGGATGGGTACATCGGCATCTTCTGGAAAGAGCTGCAGCAAAGACAGTTCAACAAAAACGCGGCGACCAATTTCTTTGATCTCACATATTCATCTTACAACCTGTATCAAAACCTGATCAGCCCGGTTGATTCGTTAATCCGAGGAAAGAGTCTGATCATTGTCCCGGATGAAAAAGTGGCGGTGATTCCTTTTGGCGTACTGATCAGTCAGATAACCGAACAAAACATGCTTTCCTACCGGAAACTTCCTTATCTGATCTATCAACATCCCATCACCTACTCCTATTCCTCCACTTTATATTTTGAGCATTTACCCCGCCGAAGAAAATTTTTCAACCGTACCATTGCTTTCGCACCCGAGTACCCGAAACAGGGGTTAGATCTTCACCAGATTATGCAGGCAAGACAATCAGAGGGTTACCATCTCTATCCCTTGCCTTTTGCCAGGAAAGAAGCCGAAGAAGTATGCCATTATACTTTGGGCCGGATGATTTCAGGGAAACAGGCCAGTGAACACTATTTCAAGAACCATACTTCCCGGTATGACATCATTCACCTGGCCATGCATACCATCCTGGATAATCAACATCCGTTATACTCCAAGCTGGTTTTTACCCAACCTCCCGACTCTCTGGAAGATGGATTTCTGAACACTTATGAGATTTATACCTTGCAGTTCAGAACCAATCTGGTGGTTCTGAGCGCCTGTAACAGCGGCAGTGGCAAGCTCAGCAAAGGAGAAGGGATTATGAGCCTGGCACGCAGTTTCATGTATGCCGGAGGGTCCCGTCTTATCATGTCTCTGTGGGAAATCCAGGACCGTACCGGAGCCACTATTATGTCCCTGTTTTATAAGAATCTTGTACGGGGACTACCAATAGACCGGGCCCTGCAGAAAGCCAAGATCACGTATCTGGAATCTGCCGATCCTCTCAAATCCAGTCCTTATTTCTGGGCAGGATACCAGGTTATGGGAAACGCTGCTCCCGTATATTTTCCGTTTTATTATTTTATTATCCTGACAGTAATCGTCATGGCGGCAATTATTCTGTTTATCTCTTATCTCAGAAAAAAACATTCCGCCCGATTATAGCGGATATTCAGGATCATTTTTGATTCTTTCGATAAGTTTCTGTAAACAATATGCTTTTTTATTATAAATGATCCTGGCATCGGGATATCCGTATAACCGGCTGATTTCCTCCAGCGTAATGCCCTGTCTTACCATATAAAGGATTTCCCGGCATTCTTTTTTGAGGGCAGTAATATGCCTGAGATATAAGGCCCGTTTTATCTCTTCGGGATTAACGGGTTCAGGATCCACGAGCATCTCATCACCCAGCTGATCGTCTTTTTCTTCCAGGAACTCAATGTTCAAAGTTTTTTGTTTTTCCGATAATCGGTCGAACCACATCTTCTTACAAATCCCAACGATATACTCCGGTATATTCTTCCTGGGTTCAAACGCTTCTTTTCTGATTTTCTGGAAAACGACAATCATGGCTTCCTGAAACAGGTCTTTGGCATCGGAAGAGGAGCCCCCCATCTTACCAACATATATCTCCAGGATGGGTAATATCTGTTCATATAACCATAGAATAACATGATTCTGCTTATTCCGGATCCCACGGATAATCTCCTCTTTGGTATATGATGACGCCTTCCCCAAAATATTTCTGTAAAATGACCGAAATTAAGAAGTTTTTCGAATACCAAAAAGCAAATAAAACAATAAGCTGAAAAACAAAAGCTTTTCCTCAGGAAAATCAAAATATAAGGTTATTTTTGCACTGCAATTATTTTTTTATAATTTTTACCAATGGATGTTTCTTTTCTGAAAGATATTCTTGTCAAATCCGGCCTTGCTGAAAATATGGCTTCCTGGCTGGCTGGCACCATCTGGTTGATCATCCTGATCCTGGCAAGTTATGTGATTTACTGGATCACCAAAAAGATTCTCCTGAACACCGTGGTTCGCTTTATTCAGAAAACCAAAACAAAAAAGGATGATATTCTCCTGAAACACAGGATCTTTGAAAGACTCTCCCACATCATACCGATTCTGTTCCTCTACCTGGTAATACCACTGTTTTTCAAAAACTATCCCGGTTTGCTAACGATCCTGAAAAAGGGTTTGGGATTATATCTCCTGACGGTTACAGTCCTTCTCACCAATTCTCTGCTTAACGCTTTCCATAGTTTTTATCTGACATTACCCGTTTCCAGAAATCGTCCTATCAAAGGATACGTGCAGGTGGTGCAGGTACTCGTCTTTTTCTCCGGCTTGATGTTTATAATTTCCATCCTGTTCAACGTCTCCGTATTAAGTTTGTTTACAGGCCTGGGAGCTATGGCTGCCGTGATCATGCTGATCTTCAAGGATACGATCCTGGGCTTTGTGGCCAGTCTTCAGATCTCGGGCAACGACATGCTGAAACCCGGCGACTGGATCGAGATGCCAGGCAGAGGTGCCGACGGAACCGTCCTGGAGATTTCCCTCTACACCGTAAAAGTCCAGAACTGGGATAAAACCATAGTGACTATCCCCACCTACTCTCTGGTGTCCGAGTCTTTCAAAAATTGGCGGGGCATGGAAGAGTCCGGAGGTCGTCGTATAAAGAAATCCGTGTATATCGACATCAAAAGCATTCGTTTCTGTACACCCGAAATGATCGAAAAATTCAGGAGAATACAGGTTTTGCAGGATTATATCGATCAAAAAGAAAAAGAAATTGCCGAATACAACAATACATACAATATTGATAACAGTGTCCTTATCAACGGACGGAGAATGACGAATATCGGTACTTTCCGGAAATACATAGAAGAATACCTGAAACGCCATCCGATGATCCACACCGGGATGACCTTCATGGTCCGGCAGTTGCAATCTTCCGAAAAAGGGTTGCCCCTTGAGATATATGTCTTCAGCAAAGACCAACGGTGGGTGAACTATGAAATGATCCAGGCGGATATATTCGATCATATCTTTGCCGCCATTCCGGAATTCGGCCTTCAGATCTTCCAGGAACCTTCCGGATACGACATCCTGCAACTCTCTGAGAAAAATTAATAACGTTTCAAAATATATGTATTTAAATAAATATTAAAATATGTATTTAAATATTTATATTTTACCGGGTGTCGCACTAAATTTCCGCATCGAAGCATGATCCCTAACGGGACATTGCGTCATTACTTTTCATTGTACTTTCATTCGCTGTTTGACCACTTCATACATCAGAATCCCGGCGGCCACTGAGACATTCAATGATTCTACTTTTCCAAGCATCGGGATCGTAACCAGATGGTCGGAAATTTTCAGTATCTGAGGGTCTATTCCTTTTTCTTCGGAACCCAGGATCAGTGCGAGGGGTCCGGTCATGTCAGGCTGATAGAAATTTTCCGTCCCCTTTTCTGTTCCGGCAATAATGTTGAGACCCGAATTTTTCAAAAAAAGGATTGTTTCCGCCAGATTCTCTGTTCTGCACAAAGGCAGATGCATCAGGGCCCCGGCAGAGGTTTTGACGGCATCCTCATTTATCATAGCTGCATTTTTACCGGGGACTACCAGGGCATGACATCCTGCAGCTTCGGCACTCCGGGCAATGGCTCCCATGTTCCGTACATCCGTAACCCGGTCAAGTACCAGAATAAAGGGCACTTCCCCTTTCTCAAACAAACCCGGAAGGACAGACTCTATATGCTGGTACTCCACGACCGATAAAAGAGCGATCACTCCCTGGTGCTTACCGGAATACAGTCGGTTCAATTTTTCGGGAGGTACAAACTGAAAAGGGATCCCATAGCGGCGAATCATAGCGAAGAGATCTCTGAACTGAGGGCCCTGCATGCCTTTTTTCAGGAAAATCTTTTCAATATCCTTCCCGGCTTCAATAGCTTCAATCACCGGCCTTGTCCCGTATATTCTTTTCACCCGATTGGTTTATGTTAATTACTCAAATGATGCTTCTATTCTTCATCGATTGTTTTCCCCGACCACAAACGCACTGCCTTGACGCCAGGTACGTATTGCTTCCACCCAACGTGTCTCTATTGCTTCTCCCCGTATCAACCGGTACGCGTTCAGAGAAAAAGGATTATCTATCTTTTTAAACCTGAAAGAAATCTTATTATCGCCTTCCCCATAGGACCAAACTTCCTGTTTAATGCTTTTGGTCAGGTCGTCCGGAGGTCCGTAGATCAGATAGATCATCCCACGGTCTGTGCGCCAGCCCTCTTTGTAACTGGTGAAGAAGATATTGGCATAATAAACGCGGTTGTAATAAATACGAATGAGCTCCCGTGCTTTTTCAACATTGTCGGTTGTACCCAGCCAAAACTTATCTACCGCCAGTTTGCGACTGGTTTGATTCATCAGGGTCTTCATTTCCGATTCATTCAAGAGATAAGCCAAAGGTTCGGCCAGTTGATCCGGGGTGATGACCCCGGGAAAATGCGGCCCAAAGTTAAAAAGACTAACTCCATCTTTTACAGTGGAGTCTATACTGAATTGATAGATTCCCTTCCGTGACAACCGGATCGGTACGGTATCAAAGCGGGTAATCTTCCAGGTGCTGTCCGGTATGTCGCCGGGCATGGGAACGGATATTGCCAGGTTTGGCGGTGGCGGGATCAACGTATCCGACCTGAAATATCTGACATAAAAGTCATGCGGTTGTTGATCTCTGTACATAATCTTCATCGCTCTGGATGAATCCACCACATATGAAAAAACCTGTCTTCGGATCCCGATGTCGATTACCATGTAATTCTGCATGGAGTATCGGGTACGTTTGTCCACATAAATGAAATTCTGGATTGCTGTTTTCCTCACCTGATCAATAGCAATCACTTCAAGGATATACTTTTCACCAAGGGTACAATGCATCAGGATATTCTTCTCGACGGTCCTGCTTTTAATATTCTTCAGATTAACGGTATAATGGACCACCCCGGAGTCTGCCAGGGCCGTTTTTCCCCTCATGATCCGGAACAACCGGTAACGGACATCCAGATAGGACATATAATCTCCTTCTTTATTGGCCTGATTAAACAACAACTGGTTGGGAACAATGCTCACCCGCAGCAGGGATAAGGAGTCTGTAGAATGATAAACCTGATATTGCGGGCGCAAAGGAGACCGTCCCGGGATATACAGGTAGGAAAGATTTCTGTTCTTCTTCCGCAAGGTCCCCGGTTGTTCCACCACACACCCGGAAAGAATGGCAAGGAAAACCCCCGCTGTCATGATATATGTAATAACCTTTCTCAATCTTCCGTATTTTGGAATAAAAATAGTAATCTTTTAATACATGTGAGATATTCAGGTTGATATTCTAAGTACAATCGCAAAAATCCTACCCCTTAACAGACCCGGAGACCCTGGCAATTCCCGCAATTTTTTCATCTTCCATCCGGTTGATCGAATAAATGATCCCGCCTGAGGGCAGGATCTTTTTAAATATCCCGATCCTGTCTCCCATAAATATTTCATGATCATACCTGATTTCAAAATTCTCCGGATAGCTGTCATGCGGATAATCCATATAATAAGCATCTGTCACCCAGGCAATAAATTCAGCATTGTTAACATGATCATTCAAATCCAGTTTTGAGAATCTTACCGTAGTTTCATAGATTTTCTCTCCCGGTTCCGCACTGGGCAGGGATCCCGGTTTTTCATCAAAGACGTTTTGTTTTCTGAAGTTATATTTTTCAAACATTCCCGGTTCCATCCTAAGAGGCCGGCGTTTTTTCACATCAATCAGAAGCCAGGCGCTGGTAGCTTTTGCAATCGGGTTACCGACTTCGTCAAATACCAGAAAATCGCGCCATGCCAGCAAACGGTCGGGCACTTTGGGCCAGGTCTCAATGGTCACCTTGTCTTTCCAGAATGCCCTGCCGGAAGTAGCGATTTTCAGCTGTCGCAATACCCAGGCTTTGTTTTCCGCAAGCAGATCATCGTATCCCAGGCCCAGCTTATCGGCATGAAAAGAAGCGATATCCTGCAGGTATCTGGCCAGCCCTGCGAAAGACAACTGTGTCGTCGTATCGGTATCATAGGAATGTATTTCAAAACTTTTTCGAAAAACTTCTTCAGTCATAGTTGTACGTGTTAAGATTCTGTCTGCTTTTGATTTTCCAATTCCTCATGCAGCTCAGCCCACCTGTCCAGCTTTTCCGAAAGGATCTTCTGCAGTCCGGCATACTCTCCGGACAACCTGTCGAAGTCGAGCTGATAGGCGGTGGGATCTTCCAGTTGTTTTTCCATAGACTTTTTCCGGGTTTCCATTTCATTTATCTCCGACTCCAGTTTCTCTATCTTCTGCTGCAGGCTGCGTAATTTATTTCTTCTTCTTTTTCTTTCCTGATAATTTTTTTTTGATCCCCGGTCTGTGTCCTGTGCACTTTGCACGATGGTTCCTTTCCGGTCGAGGTCATTGAGGCTTTCCAGCTTCTTCTTCTCAAGAAAACGGTAGATATCCCCGTCGTGTTGTGTCAGTTTATGACCGTGTATTTCGTAAATCGTGTCCACCAGTCCATCGAGGAAATCCCGGTCATGGGAAACAATCAGCAGGGTTCCGGAAAAATCTTTCAGAGTTTGTTTCAGAATATTCTTGGTTCGCATGTCCAGGTGGTTGGTAGGTTCATCCAGCACCAGGAAATTGGCCGGATGTATCAGCAGCCTGAGCAGTGCCAGACGGGAACGTTCTCCTCCCGAGAGCACACTCACCTTTTTTTCCACCTCCTCACCCTGAAACAGGAACGCCCCGAGCAGACTTCGTATTTGAGACCGCACCTCACCTACTGCGGCTTCATCAACAATGTCGAACACGGTCTTTGCGGGATCCAGCTTTTCGGCCTGATCCTGCGCATAGTATCCTATCTGCACTTTTGCTCCTGTCCTGCGGCCACCTTCATAATCGGGCAGATCACCTACTATGATCCTGGCCAGGGTAGTTTTTCCTTCGCCGTTTCTGCCCACAAAAGCAATTTTCTCTCCTCTCCGGACAAGCAAGTCTATATTTTTCAATACCTGATTTTCGCCGAAAGATTTAGAGATTTTCTTCATCTCGGCCACAATATCCCCCGAACGTTCTATGCCACGAAAGGAAAAACGGACTTTCCGGTTATCTGTCTCCACGGGATCTACGCGCTCCAGTTTATCCAATTGCTTAATGCGCGACTGCACCTGAACGGCTTTGGTAGCTTTATAGCGAAACCTTTCAATAAAATGTTCGGTTTGTTCGATCCATTTCTGTTGGTTCCGGTAAGCAGCCTTCTGCTGCATCATGCGTTCTTCTTTCATCACCAGATAACGACTATAAGGTGCCGGATAATCGGTGATCCGGCGATTCTCCAGTTCCAGTGTACGTATGGTCACATGATCCAGCAACGCTTTGTCGTGAGACACCAGGATCAACGATCCTTTGAAAGAAGTAAAATAATCTTCCAGCCATTGTATAGACTCTATATCGAGATGGTTGGTGGGTTCGTCCAGCAGCAACACGTCGGGTTGTTGCAGCAGTACTTTTGCCAGTTCGATCCGCATACGCCAACCTCCGCTGAAAGTACCGGTAGGTTTCTCAAAGTCTTCCGGCCGGAATCCCAGTCCGGTGAGTGTTCTTCCTATCATCAGCTCTTTGCGGCCCCCTTCCAGCAGATGAAAGCGTTCGGTTGTTTCGGCCAGACGGTTGGCCAGATTCAAATACTCTTCCGTGTGATAATCCTCGCGGCGTCCCAGCTCACCGGTCAGCCTGGCGATCTCTGTCTCCAGCATATTGAGTTCGGTCAGCGACGAAGCCACTTCCTCAAACACCATCCGTGTATCGTTAACGCGAATATGCTGCGGCAGGTACCCTATTCGCAAGCCTTTTGGTTTGCTGAGGTACCCGCTATCCGGGGTAAGCTCGCCGGCAAGCACCTTCAATAATGTCGATTTTCCGGTACCGTTCAGCCCTGTCAAACCGATACGATCGTGCGCACGGATGTTGAACGTCACCCCCGAGAACAGATCCCGGGCCCCGAAATATACCGCTATGTCCGATACAGAAATCATGTGCAGACAAAGATAAGGATATTAAGTGATACAAAAATTACAGGGACAAAGTGTAATCCAAAGTTCCTATCTTTGCCCCATCATGAGCCGAAGGAAAAAAAATCTTCCTCTTATCACTGAGGCAGAAGTAGTGGATATTGCCCGGGGAGGCAGGGCCATCGCCAAAAAGGATGCCCTGGCCATACTGGTCTCTCATGCAGTTCCCGGAGATATTATTGACATACAGGTCACCAGAAAGAAAAAAAAATTTTACGAAGGGCGTCCGGTATTTTTTCATCAATATTCTTCTTTCCGTACCGATCCTGTCTGTGCACACTTTCCTGTTTGCGGGGGATGCAAATGGCAGGATATGACTTACGAAGCCCAGCTCCGGTATAAGGAAAAACAGGTAACTGACCAGATGAAACGTCTGGCCGGGCTTCCGGAAAATATTCAGGATAAGATACAGCCGATTCTTGCCGCTGAAGATCCCTGGTATTACCGCAACAAAATGGAGTTTACTTTTTCGGCCAGGCGCTGGCTGACACCGGAAGAGATTGCTTCAGGTAAACAAATTGCCGAACCGGCCCTGGGATTTCATATCGCCGGACTCTTCGACAAGATTCTCGACATCACGGAATGTCATCTGCAGGGAGGACCGTCCAATGCCATCCGCAACTTCATCAGGGATTTCACCCTTGAGCAGGGATATCCTTTTTTCAACATCCGTGCACAGGAAGGCCTGATGCGCAACCTGATCATCCGCACTGCCCGCTCCGGCGAGGTGATGGTGATCCTTTCCTTCTATCACGACGACCGGGAAAAGATCCTGCCTTTGCTAGAGGCTGTAAAAGAGCGGTTCCCGGAGATCAACTCACTGCAATATGTCATCAATCCAAAAGGTAATGACACCCTGGAAGGATTGGAGATACAGGTTTTCCACGGAAAAGATCATATCATAGAAAAACTTGACGGACTCTCCTTCAAGATCAGTCCTAAATCTTTTTTTCAGACACACACCCGACAGGCGGAAAATCTGTATCGTACCGTTCTGGAATTTGCAGAACTAACGGATACGAATACTGTGTATGACCTTTACAGCGGCACCGGCACCATCGGTCTGTTCATGGCACCGCACGCCAGGAAAGTCATCGGCATAGAATCGGTGGAAGACGCTGTCCTCGATGCCCGCGGGAATGCTGCCCTGAACCACATTGAAAATGCAATCTTTCTCACGGGTGATACCAAAGAAATGTTCAATGACACTTTGTTTCGGCAGTATGGTTTCCCGGATGTGGTTATCCTGGATCCTCCGCGTGCCGGCATCCAGTCCGAAGTCATAGAGATGCTGTTAAAACAACTGCCCGGCAGGATCGTTTATGTCAGTTGTAATCCCGCCACCCAGGCACGCGACATACAGGGCCTGCTCCCCTCTTTTACTCCGGAAAAGATCCGGCCGATAGATATGTTTCCCCACACCGATCATGTGGAGAATGTGGTGTTGATGAAAAAGAAATAACAGAGTGCGGCGGTGCACCCATTTGTCATTTTTCGTGTATTCATCATCCTTCCTATTCCGGTGTCCATTCTCCGGGATGTTCTTTCCTGAAGTCTATCCAGTATTGTTTGATGGTTGATTTGATTTCCCGGTGCAGAACCAACAGGCCTGTCAGGTTAGGCAGCGCCATCAGGACAATGGTAATGTAAGACAAGGCCCAGACGATGGAAGTGTCGGTGAAAGAGGCAAAAAAGAAACCGATAATATACAAAAAGCGATAGTAGATCACTGATTTGGGTCCGAACAGGAACGTCATGGCCCGTCCCCCGTAATAAGACCACGAGATAGCAGTGGAAAAAGCAAACAGCAACAGCCCGATGGAAACGATATACTGTCCGTAATCTCCCAGGAAACTTTTCTTAAAAGCTTCCGTGGTCAGGGGAGCACTATGCAACAATGATTTTCCGGTTACCGTAACCCCTGCTTTGTCTATTTCCACGACTCCGTTTTCCACAGGTATGGTACCTGTGAAAGGTTTGCCTTCTTTTGTAAACTCCACATTTTCAGCGATAGACTGTGAGTTGATCAACGTCAGACTGTCGGTCATTCTTCCTTTTTTCACATGCACTTCGCCCGTAAAGAGCGGAGGAGTTTTCTGGTGGTTGAACATTTTGAACAGCTCCTGCTCATCTTTGGGATTCTTATCATTATAGACCCTGGCCAGCATAACCATATCGGCTTTCTGGAACTGGTTAGGATATTTCTCGTGCCAGGCACCGGAAGCAAGCAACACCAGGCCAGTCAGCGTGCAAATAACGATCGTATCAATGAAAGGCTCGAGGATAGCCACCAGTCCTTCCGACACCGGTTCATGGGCCCGTGCCGCCGAGTGGGCGATAGGTGCAGATCCCTGACCTGCCTCATTTGAAAACAACCCCCTGTTCACTCCTTTGTTAAAGGCATAAGCAAACCCTGCACCCATAAAACCACCGACAGCCGCCGTACCGGTAACCACATTACTGAAGATAGAGATGAATGAAGGAATGATATTTTCATAATTGGTAACAATGACAAACAAGGCTCCCACAAAATAAAAGAGGGCCATCACAGGCACCAGTGTGGAGGTGACTTTGGCAATACGTTTGATACCGCCGATGATCACCAGGGCCAGTAAAACGGTCAGTACCGCTCCTGAGACAATCTGTTTGATGTGGAAAGAAGCAAAAAGTGCATTGGAGATGCTGTTGATCTGCGGAAGGCTGCCGGTACCGAAAGAAGAAAGAATGGTTGCCAGAGCAAAGAAAATACCCAGCCACAAACCTGTTTTGATGACTTTTCCGTTCTTCAGACGGATATTCATCCTTTTTTTCATATAATACATCGGACCGCCTGAGATAGAACCATCGGGAAGGACATCCCTATACTTATGCGAAATGGTCACCTCCACAAACTTAGTTGTCATGCCGAACAATGCTGTGACCAGCATCCAGAACAAAGCTGCCGGACCGCCGATATGGATAGCCAGGGCCACCCCGGCAATGTTTCCGGTGCCAACCGTCCCCGACAAAGCAGTGGACAATGCCTGAAAGTGACTGGCATCACCCACATCCGTATCTTTGTCATATTTCCCTTTTACAATACGAACAGCAAACCTGAAGTATCTGAACTGGGGAAACTTGAGATAAAAAGTAAAGAAAAGGCCTGTACCCAGAAGGAGAAACACAAACCACTGGCTTCCTCCCAGATACTGGTTAAGGAATTCAAGAAACTCTTTTACCTGTTGCATGCCGGATGTTTTGGATGTAATAAATCTTTCACTGTTGATTAAGAAAACAAAAATAATAATTATGCGGGAAGAAAAAAGAGGAAGAGAATATACGTTTGCAAGGCCCGGGGTTCAAAGTAAAAAGCCCACTTGCATGGGCTATCTGTTTGAATTTGCGGAGAGGGGGGGATTCGAACCCCCGGTACGGTTACCCGTACGCCAGTTTAGCAAACTGGTGGATTAAGCCACTCTCCCACCTCTCCGGGAAAAGAATGTATTAAAAAAAATAGCGGTCATCCACAAAAAGAACCTGCTTCCGTAAAAAGCAGGGCAAAAGTAAAAAAAGGAATGATTTTTTCAAAAAAAAAGAAGCAATGCAGAGGATTATAAACCCACAGTCCGCAAAAGAAGACCCAACATGCTTTCTATTGTGCAAACCGGGATAAACCTTACCGGCGAATAAAACCCTCCACCTCCTTCAGTAACGGGTCTATGCGGTAATAACGTATCAGCACCATTTCGTTGAGAGGGGTAACCCATGCCCGTGCCACATCGGGATCACAGGCAGAGGACCCCTCTACAGGCTGCCGGTTCGGGAGGGAATATATCCGCATGCTGAATTTTTCCCCCTGAAAATCCACCACGTTCAAAATATACAATGGTTTTTGATGCAGGACACTGTCGCGGGACGCCGGCGTAAGCGAACGGTCCCACTCATCGCACTCCAGATGCTGGAAGTAGCTCAGATATGTTCTGATGCGGGTGGTATCTGCCGGCTGTCCCCGCAGGGAAGTATCTTCCGGCAAGAAATAATAAGTGTGTGTCAACGTATCTATTCCCACCCGGTAACCAGTACCGGGAGGCTCACCATACTCCATCCGCACTTCCCGGACCTCTCCGGGCCGGTAATCAAACAAAGTGGGATCACGCCAGTAATAGGGGTCAGTGATAAAAAACACGGCCGGGTTAACCTGTTCTACGGGCAAATAAACGATACTCCATTTTTTTTTACGGGCAAGTCGCATCAGGGCCCCTCCCCCGGGGATCCGGGTACTGGCATACACTTCAAAACGTTTCACCGGAAAAACTCTCCGGAAGATACGAACGTCTATGTGCCGGCCGGAAGTATCTGCTCTTACCTGCCGTACCAGGTCTTCCGACACCGGGGATTTTACTTCCATGTGTAAAAGTACTTTTTGAAGCACCTTGATAGAGCGGGTTCTTACCGGCCACCGGTGGTTGACCCGCCAGCCGGTATTTTCTTTTTTCAATACGAGCGTAACCGTATCTTCCCTGAAAACAATCCGGGAAATATGCTGTATCTCTTTTTTCTTCAGTTGAAAAGTCTTTCGTGGCCCGCCGCCGTTTTTTGGAATGAGTAAAAAGACTCCGGTAAGAATCAGAATACCAGCAAGGGAAACCAGCACAACCAACAGCCGTTTCATCACTATCTTTTTATTTAAATGCGGGAAGCAAATTTATGTTTTCGTACCATATTGACTATTATTCCGGCTATTACGATCAGCAATACAGGCAACAGCGTGTTGAAAAGCTCCCAGTACATACGTTGGGCATTGATCTTTTCCCTGTCGAGCAGGCGCAACTTGAATTCGCGTCCCCGCAGTTCCATCAGGTTCTGATCATCCACGAGATAGTTCACCGCATTTACGATCAGGTCTTTATTCCCATAGGTCTGTTGCGTCAGGCGGTCCTGTCCCAGCGGCAGAGAAATCCACTTGCCTCCTACCCTGCGCACGCCGTTACGGATGATATCACCGTCAGAAAAAATGATCATACGGGTAGGCACACTCTCCTCTTTAAACCCGGCATATCCTCCCGGAATTACAGCAGACAGCATACGGTGGCGGAACACGGATTCGAACCTACCTTCCAGCACCACTCCCGTGATCAGTCCCGACCGGTTAAAGTCTTTCACCGGTGGCGGTTTTTTGATCTCTTCAAGGCTAACCATCAACGGAGCCCCGCGGGTACGTGTATAACGGGAGGTACGTAACAGAATATGTTTGTCTATCTTTCCGTTCCCTTCCACCGTATCCAGGGGGTTGACAAATTCGCCCTTCACCAGATTCAGGTTGCGGGAAACGGAATGTTTCTGCGGTGCCATCAGCGGATAATACAGCCAGGGCGCCGGGACATAATGCGGAGCATTTCCCACAATAGCCGTATTCACCGGGATCATGCCGCAGCGCATATCCTGGATCAGTGATCCGTCCAAACGTACCCCGTATTTAAACAACATATCATTGAGATGCAGATCAAGGGGCACCCCGAAGGTGGAACTGGCATAAACAAGGCTGTCGGCATCAATCATCACTTTGTCCAACAGCCATAAGATTTTCCCGCCCTGCATCACATACTGATCCAACACAAACTTGTCTGCCTCGCTGAAAGGTCTGGTGGGTTTTGCAATAATGATGGCAGCATATTTATCCAGTATCCCCGGCCTTCCCCCGATCATGCCCCTGTCAATGTTAAAATATATGGCCAGTTCTTTTTCAGCGTCTTCCACTTCTATCTCAGGCAGCTCACCGTGACCTTCCGTAAATGCTATGCGATATACCGTATCGGCACTGAGGGTCTTGATGCCACGGATCAAATTATATTCAATCCCCTCTATTGAATGATTCAGATTGACAGCCGCCGGCAAAGAAGGATTGTTGTTCAGAAAATTTACCGCTATCTCCATGCCGTTGTAGTTAATCACAGCTCCCGGAAAGATAATCTTCGAAGAGACCCCTCCTTCCTTATCCCGCTGCTGAACATCGGCAGGACGCAGGCCTTTCTTGTACAATTCCTGATAATATTTATCCCGCTCTTTTGTCGTTTTCCCTTCGGAAGGATTGATAAATGCATAGGACAGGCGTTTCCCCGCATAGGCTTCAAACTCATCCAGGACGTCCTTGACGGCCGTACGCATGCGCTTAAAGCCCACCGGCATTTCTCCGTCGAGAAAAACCTGCACATACACCTCTTTGTTGAGATTCTTTAAAATATATTTTGTTTTGGACGACAGGGTGAATCTTTTCTCCGCCGTGAGGTCGATCCGGAAGAACCAGTGAGACGACAAAACGCCGATAACAGCCAACGCCGCAATCACGGCCAGAAACTCCGAAACATTCCGGAGGATCAGGGAATACCTGCTGTTTTTATGTTTGATCTTTATCCCCATTGATATTTACCATCTTCTGCTTTGAAGAATAAACTTCGTCATCAGGATGAACAAGACGATCACGCCAAAAAAATAAAGGATATCCCTTGAATCCAGCACGCCCCTGCTCATGGATTTATAGTGTTCATTGATTCCCATCTTCAACACAAGGAAGTTCACAGCATGAAAGAGACCCATCGAACTGAGAAAATCAAAGCCGATATACAATATAAAACTCAGCAACACAGCGAGGATAAAAGCCACAATGGGGTTATCTGAGAGAGAAGAGGAGAAAATCCCGATGGCAACATATACCAACGCCAGGAATAACAAACCGACATAAGATCCCCAGATGCCACCCATATCCAGATTGCCAGGAGGGTTACCAAGCAGATTTATAGAGAGCACATAAATCAGCGTCGGCAATAAAGCTACCACTACCAGCGTCAGTCCGGCGAGGTATTTTCCCACGACGATCTGCAAGTCAGTCAGGGGCCTGGTCAAAAGCAGTTCCAGGGTACCACTGCGGCTTTCCTCCGCAAATGAACGCATGGTAACAGCCGGGACCAGAAAAAGGAAGATCCACGGGGCCATCATGAAAAATGTATCCAGGGAGGCATACCCGCTGTCCAGCACATTGGTATCTCCCGGAAAGACCCACAGAAACAAACTATTGGCTACAAGAAAAACAACCACCACCACATAACCTGTGACAGTACTGAAAAACTCTGCAATCTCTTTCGTTAACAACGCCCACATAAACAGTCTCCATTTTGCATTGAACGCAAAGTTAATATTTTTATTACGTGACAGGTTATGGGAGCCTGGTTCTTCGTTTCAGGGGTTGGGGTTACCGGGTTCGGGGTTCCGGGTTCGGGGTTGTCACTCTCCCGAGTTCTACAGTAAAATGTCTCAGTATGGGTGCTTCACGGACGATGCGCATGCCATGACGAATGATGTCGCGTCGTTCCCATACTTGTTTAAGGCCTTCGGCGACGGCCCGCATATGATTATCGCTGTACACACGACGCGGGACAGCCAGGCGCACTGTTTCCAGGGCCGGGAACCGGTTTTTGCGAGTCACAGGGTCCCTGTCGGCCATCAGAGCGCCTATTTCCACACCTCTGACGCCGGCTTCAAGATATAATTCCACGGCCAGGGTCTGGGCAGGAAACTCTTCCCGGGGCACATGGAACAAAAAATGCAGGGCATCCACAAAGATGGCATGGCCCCCGTAAGGCCGGATCACAGGAATACCATAACGCGAGATCATTTCACCCAACAAAGCCACCTGTTTGGTTCGGGCTTCAAGATATTCCAGGGTAGTGGATTCTTTCAAACCCACGGCCAGTGCATTCATATCCCGGCCTGCCATGCCACCATAGGTAATAAACCCTTCAAACATGATATTGAAGGTAGTGGCTTGCCGGAACAGTTCTTCTTCCCTGAAACCAATAAACCCACCGATATTCACCAGACCGTCTTTTTTGCTGCTCATGGTCATTCCGTCGGCGTATCCGAACATCTCTCTGACGATATCACGTATAGGCGTATTTTCATACCCGGGTTCCCGGGTCCTGATGAACCATGCATTCTCGGCAAAACGAGCCCCATCAATGAACAAGCGCACCCCGTATTTGTCTGTAAGATGTGAGACGGCCCTCAGATTTTCCATACTCACGGGTTGTCCGCCGGTGGTATTACAGGTAAGGGTCATAATCACCAGCGGGATTTTCGAAGGCGGGTTTTCTTTCAGTATTTTTTCCAGCTTTGCCAGATCCACATTTCCTTTAAAGGGAAAATGACTGTTTATTTCAAATGCTTCGTCCACACTACAATCCACTGCCTGCGCTTTCCTGTATTCAATGTGCCCTTTGGTGGTATCGAAATGACTGTTTCCGGGAACAATATCCCCGCTCTTTACCAAAACCGAGAACAACACATTCTCCGCTGCTCTTCCCTGGTGGGTAGGTAAAAAATAGTCAAAACCCGTAATCTCACGGATGGTTTCTTTCAGGTGTTCATAAGAAGAAGACCCGGCATAACTCTCGTCGCCGGTCATGATGGCAGCCCATTGCCGGTCGCTCATAGCTCCCGTTCCCGAATCGGTAAGCAGGTCGATCATAACCTGATCACTCTGAAGATTAAAAAGATTGTATTTTGCCTGTCTGATCCATTCTTCCCGTTCAGCCCAGGAAGAAAGATGGACCGGCTCTGTCATTTTTGTCTTATAAGGCTCAAAATAAGAACGTTCCATTTTTATACGTTTTTGAAAATGGGGTGGGTAAAAAGAAAAACATTGATTGGGAAGGGTTCCGGCCGGAAAGAAAAAAAAGGGCCGGACTATTTGAAAAGAGCGTAGCTGTCCCTATTTTTGACGTTTCGATACCTGTTACAGGCAAGATATGACAATATGGAATCAACCATATGTAAAAAAGATTTTTGTAAATACAAATTTAAGATTTTATACCGTTTAAGCGGTAAGTAATAAGGAGGAAATACTATGAAAAGACAAAAAGAAATAATTATCCTGCTTATCATCCTGGGTTTCCGGATAATCTGGCCGGGGAATACTATCGCTCAGGGACCGGAAAACAGGATCATAAAAGGGGAACCAGGGGTAATGGACACGGTCACCCGGGAAGACTCTCTCCAGGAAGCCATACAAGTCCTGGAGAGGTATTACAGCAACGAACAGTTCTGGCGATATGATCAGAAACATCTGAGGGAAGCCATCGGTAATCTTATCCATTATCTGGAAGCGCCTCCGATTGACTCCACCATTGCCTATTTGAAAAACTACCCTTTTCCTTCCCTTCTGGATACTTCCGTATATAAGCTTATCAATGATACGCTCACCTCCCGTAAAGGTTTTCCTGTCAAAGACACCCTGATAAACACCAGGGACACCCTGACACAAAACATTATTTTCGGCGTGGACACCTCTATGGTTTTTCTTTCCGATTCCCTGATAAAATTTTTACCCGATAGCATTTCTTCCTGGTTGCCGGCCTGGCAAAAGGTAATGATCATTCGGGGTAAAGGAGATACGCTGGTCGTCATGGCCCGGAACAACAAACAGCCTCATACCCTGGAGGAATCTCCCTGGATCGTAATCCTTTACCACGGAGATACGGCCCGCATTCCGGTAGCCGATATGGACTATCTCATCGCCAATGATTCGATCAGGCAGACGGTAAGATTGTTACTGCAGAAAGCAGAACAGGACTCAACCCGGATATGTTTCACCAATCTTTCCAATGAAAAAAGGTGTATTTGGTTAAAAAATAATCGCAGTGATTTTTACCGTTTCTGGCTCATAAACGAATATCACGACTCTCTGGGGCTATGGTTAAAGAATCTTTCCAAAAACAATGTACAACTGACTGTGGATAATAATGTTTTTTTCCACCGAATCGACAAGTACAAGAAGAAAAATACTTTCATGATTCCTTTGGATGAGAAAACGAGCACCAACCTGCACGCGGTCAAACCCATTGTAATCAAGATCAGTCCCTGGAAAATCGGAGGAACAGGTTCCATAAACCTTTCCGAGGGAGTTCTTTCTAACTGGGCAAAGGGGGGCGAAAGCTCTATTGCCACGCTTTGGCTTTTGAACAGCTATGCCAATTACCATAAGAAAAATAATCAGTGGAACAATCTGTTCAGGATGAAATACGGTCTGCTGCAATCGGGGAAAAAAAGAATACGTAAAAATGAAGATTCGTGGGAGCTGGACTCCAAGTATGGTCTCAAAGCATCCAAAAAGTGGTACTACAGTGCGGCTATGAATATCAAAAGTCAGTTCTTTAAAGGATACAATTACCCCAATGATTCTGTAGTGGTATCCCAGATTATGGCTCCGGGTTATATTCACCTTTCGCTGGGTATGGACTACAGGCCTAACAAAAAGGTTTCGGTTCTTATGTCTCCCCTGACATTAAAAAGCACTATGGTAATGGACACCTCCGTAATAAATCCGACCCGGTATGGTCTGGAAAAAGGAAAGAAGTCCAGAAACAACATGGGTGCATACATAAAAAGCTATATAAGATATGATTTCACGAAAGACATGTACCTCTCCAGCCGGCTGAACATATTCTTACAATATATCCATATGACCGCAAACTTCGACTGGGAAGTGAACTATGCCCTCAAACTGGGACCTTTCTTCAACATCAATGTCTATACCCATTTACTATTTGATGACACCCGGTTTCCGGTATATGATGAATCCGGCAACAAGATCAGCACTATACGGAAGATGCAGTTCAAACAGTTGCTGAATATCGGGTTTATTTACAGGTTCTGAAAGGGTTTAGGGTTGGAGAGGTATGTTATTTTGGGGGTTATAGATCTTTCCGGAAGATCCTGAATTTTTTAATCAATTTTCCGTCCACTTTTTCGACCTCTCCGATCATGGGTTTGTTGATTTCCAGGATCAGGTGACTCTCCAGGGTTTCTATTCCTCTTTTGGCTGCCGACTCGAGCATCTTAATACCCAGTAAAACATCCATACCGTTATTTCTGTACTCGGGTTTTATCCCTCCGAGCAACAAAACAACTCCTTTGGATTTCTTCATGGAACGCAGGATATGTATTATTCCGAAGGGAAAAAGATGTCCTTTGGATTTCTTAATCCCCTCGCTGATATCGGGCATACCCACGACAAAAGCGACCACCTCGCCCGCTATCTGAATAACCTTAACATAATGCGGATCCAGAATAGGAATATACCTGCCGGCCAATTCATGCATTTCCTTTTCAGTTAAAGGCACAAAGCCGTATATAGGGGCATAAATCTCATTCATCAACCGCAAAGCCGGGACAATATACTTTTTGAGTTCCTTTTTATTTGTAAATTCAATCATTTCATATTGAAATTCGGCTTTGGTGGAGATTCTTTCATATACCCTCTGATATAGTTTGGGCAGTTCTTCAGGAACAGAGATCAGGTAATCATGCAGGTCCACTTTTTTGGTGTATCCTTCATTTTCGATAAGTCTCACCATATATTCGAAGTTCGCCACCATGGCCACAGAGGTTTGGTACTCAAAGCCAGATATCTGGAAGCCTTGCGGATCCTTATCGGAAAAACCCAGAGGGCCGACCATTCTATCCATTCCTTTTTTGCGGGCCCAGTTTTCCACTGCGGAAATCAGGGCATGAGCCACTTCCTGGTCATCATAACATTCCATAAAAACAAACCGGCCTGATTTTTCATGATGGATCTCATTATAACGCTTGTTGATGATGCCCATGATCCGTCCGACCACTTCCTTCTCTTTATAAGCCAGGTAAAGAATGGTATCGGAATAAGAGAAAGACTTATTTTTTTCCGGATTAAAAAATGCCCACTCATCCATGTAGATCGGAGGGAGCCAGGTTTCATGGTTCTTGTGGATCCTGGCAGGGAGATAAATAAATTTCCTGAGCGCGGATTTTGTTTTAACAGGTTGTATGGTTATATCCATTGCGAAGATTGATTTGGTTTTTCAGGAGTAAAAGTAGAAAAATTATTATACAAAAGGTGGCACCCGGGGTGTTTCTGCCACTGCCGGTTCTTTGCCGGGTAAGGTATAAGTGGCAAAATACCAATCGTACACTTTGCTCCCTGACCAGGCCAGGAGCGGAACCATCAGAAACCCGGCTATCACATCCAGTGCATAGTGCGCTTTGATATACACCGTGGCAAAGGTAAGCAAAACGGCAGGCAGCAGCCAACCGTAAAAGGTTTTTCGGTTATCTGAAAAGAAAAAAAACATGATCAGCCAGGTCATGCCGATATGCGAACTGGGGAAAGCTCCTGTGGGACGATCAAACAACAGTAATTTCTGCATAATCCCTGTAAAAAAATATCCCTTCGGAACCTGCGCTTCCGATACGGGTAAAAAATACTGAGGCCCTTCCGAAGGGAAAAAGATAAAGATCAGATAAAACACGAAAAAGGAAAACAGGAAAGTGAAGATTCTTTTGCTGGCCAGGAAAGGAGCTCTGACATAATACCAGACTGTAAAGAACAGAATGATCAGATAAAAAGAGAAATATCCAAAATGCATCAGTTCACTGAACCATGCCTGAGGACAACACCGGCTGAATGCTTCGCTGGGAAGAAATCCAAAAAGAGCAACCTCCACACGGACAATCCCGGGGTCCAACACCTCCGGAAAGACACTATGCAGGTAATAGGTCTCAGGATAAAAATAAGACAAAAAAAGCAATGGATATAACTGATGAAGGATACGGAACATTCGCCCGGGGAAGATCTCTTCGATACGAACGATCAACCCCATAAATATCAACATACCCGTCCTGACCAGATAATGTTCCGCCGTATTTTCATACCGTCCGGCACCAAATATCAAGAGCAGTGTCGTCAACAGTATGTATAGCAATGTAATACGATCGATGGGATTAAACTTTGAAAAGATCTTATGTACGTTACCAGCCATACAATTTTCTATATGCACAGAGTTTGGCGCCGGGAATTATGACACGCTCAATTTTCTCCGGTACAATTGATAATTTTCCCGGTCAAAAGTAACAAAAATTACTTTTTCTATGTCAGGATGTTGTTTCAGAAAACGTCTCACCTCACGGATGGCAATCTCTGCAGCCGGTTCCTTCGGAAAGCCATAAATCCCCGTACTTATGTTAGGGAAAGCGATGGTCCTGACATTGTTTTCAGCCGCCACCTCCAGGCTTCGGCGGTAAGCGGAAGCCAACAGCTCAGGCTCTCCCCGGTCCCCCCCTTTCCAGCGGGGACCTACCGCATGGATTACATATTTTGCCGGCAAGCGATATCCTTTGGTGATTCTGGCCTCACCGGTAGGACAGCCGTTCAGGGTACGGCATTCTTCAAGCAGCTCCGGTCCGGCAACACGATGGATCGCACCATCCACCCCCCCGCCTCCGAGCAAAGAGCTGTTGGCCGCATTAACAATAGCATCTACCCGTAACGTAGTGATATCACCCTGAATAAGTTCCATGCGGCTCTTTGTTCCAGTTTCTGAATTCATGGTCAGTGGTTGTTGGTTACCGGAAGCAGATTATTTTTGTGTTATCTTATCTTTGCTTTGAACTTCTCTTCAAACATCTTCATCAACCGATTCATTACACCATCGATCTGCTTATCGGTCAATGTTTTATCCGGATCCTGCAGAATAAAACTCAAGGCATATGATTTTTTGTTTTCCCCCAGTTTAGGATCTTCAAAAACGTCAAATACATCCACTTTTTTCAACAGCTTACGCTCCATTTTCATGGCCTGTGCGCGGAGATCATCAAAATGCACCTCCTTATCCAACAGCAAAGCCAGATCACGGCGTACTTCCGGAAACCTCGGAGGTTCATGATAGGTAATCCTGTGCCGGGAAAGATACTTCATCAGGGGGGCCAGACGGAACTCAGCATAATATACCGGTTGTTTCACATCGAAACGTTCCAGCATCCCGGGATGAACTTCCCCGAAACGTACCACTTCCTGACGGTTGTAATGATAGGTAAGACCTGCCGATAAGGTATCGCCGCCGGCGATCTCTTCTTTTTCCATTTCAATTTCAGGCAAGCCAAGACGTCCGAGTAAACGGTCCACATAAGACTTCATCACATAATAATCCGCATTTTTTTGTTTTGCCCGCCACGATTCGAGGGTCTGCGGTCCTGATACAAACAAGGCAAAATGATATGCTTCACTATATTTATCCAAGGGCGCTTTGGTTTTTTTCTTCCGGTCCACACGGTAAACATTTCCAAACTCAAATAACTTTAACCGGTTTCGTTTGAAGTTTATATTCCGTCTGATCGTTTCCAAACCTCCAAATAACAAGGTCTGCCGCATGCTGTCCAGTTCGGAACTTAAAGGATTGAACAACCGGGGTGTATGCTCCGCAGGATAATCTTTGGACTCTTCATAATAGGCCCCTGCGGTCAGTGAATTGGAAATAATCTCATAAAATCCCAGTGAGGCCAGCATATCCGACAAAAGGTTGACCACTTTTTCCTTATCGGGTTTTGGGGGATAAGAGAGCGAGCCCTGTACCTGCTCCGGGACAGGTATTTGATTGTATCCGTAGATACGCAACACTTCTTCAATAACATCTGCTTCCCGCTGCACATCCACCCGGTAAGCCGGCACTTCCAATTTCAAATGGTCCTTCTTTTCATCGAAGATACGTATATCCAGGTTTTTCAGGATTCTTTTCACTCTCTCCCAGGGGATATCAAATCCGGAAAGCCTATTCAACTGACTCTTGCGGAGGGTCACTGTGTAATTGGAGATCACTTCCGGATACACATCAATGATCTCCGAACTGACCGTACCACCGGCAACTTCCCTGATCAGGTTGGCCGCTCTTTTCAGTGCATATACAGTAATATTTGGATCGGCCCCCCGCTCGAACCGGAAAGAAGCATCCGTATTCAATTGATGGCGGCGAGCAGTCCTACGTATCCAGGTGGGGTTGAACCAGGCACTTTCCAGGAACACATTCACCGTTTCGTCTTTCACCCCGGAATCATATCCTCCGAACACCCCGGCGATGCACATGCCTTCGTCCTCATTACATACCATCAGATCTTCACGGCTCAGTACACGTTCCACCCCGTCCAGGGTTGTAAAGCGGGTTCCTTCGGGCAGCGTTTTTACGATCACTTTGCCTCCCCTGATCTTATCCGCATCAAAAGCATGCATCGGATGACCTGTTTCATACAGTACGAAGTTGGTCACATCCACCACGTTGTTGACAGGAGTCAACCCTACCGTTTTTAGTTTTCGTTGCAACCACTCAGGAGAAGGACCCACTTTTATATTTTTCAGGGTGATTCCCGTATAACGGCGGCACGCCTCCGTATTTTCTATACTGATCTCCATAGGAAGATCATGATTATCCTCTTTAAAAGAAGAGACATCGGGATAATTCACCATGATGGTATCTTTTTCCTGATTCAGGAAAGCAGCCAGGTCGCGGGCCACACCAAGGTGAGAAGCTCCGTCAATACGGTTGGGTGTCAGAGCTATTTCAAAGACGGTATCTGTCCCGACCTGGAAATAGTCGGCTGCCGGCATCCCAACCGGAGCCTCCGGGTCAAGCACCATGATCCCCTCATGCGAATCACCGAGGCCCAGTTCATCTTCAGCACAGATCATTCCTTCGGATACTTCACCCCGTATTTTTGTTTTCTTCAGGGTTAGTTTCTGGTCTCCCATTGTCAGGGTCGTGCCTACCAGTGCCACCGGCACTTTCTGTCCTTCGGCCACATTGGGCGCCCCGCAAACAACAGGTAGGATTTGCCCGTTGCCGACATCCACTTTGGTTACCGACAACCGGTCGGCGTTGGGGTGTTTTTCACACTTCAGGACTTTTCCGACCACCACCCCTTTGAGTCCGCCGGGAACCGTTTCATACGCCTCCGTCCCCTCAACTTCCAGACCGGTATTGGTCAGAATACGAGCGGTTTCGCCAGGTGTAAGATCGACAGGAATATATTCCCTGAGCCAGTTGAATGATACTTTCATGTGTTTAAAAAGTTTTATTTTATTAATAATGAAGAAAATAAAAATTTTCTTCACCCATGTAACCGGTTACGCACCGTAAAACTGTTCGTGAGCTCGCTGTGCCCGGTTCGTTCTCCCATAAATTTTTTTAATCATTTTCCTTGGTGAATTTTTGAATGAATCTCCCCGCTGCAAGCAGACAAGGTCATGGGGTTGTTAATTATATTATCGCCGCCAGCGGAGTGCCATTCACTCCTTGTCCGTCCCTTGTAGGATTTATCCGCCTACCGGCGAAAAAAATGCATGTTCGTTTCATGTTAATCTAAAATCTTTAATTTACCATCCCTCAACATACCGATTATTAAAAACCGGCAAACAAAAGTAAGCATTTTTGAAGAATAGGAAGGTTGGAATCATGAAAAACAGCAAATGACTGAAGCGGGCATATCTACAGATTCCCGGCATAAGGGAATATCCGGAAGATAAGAACAAACCGACAAAACCCTGCCGGGTGTAGCGGAAAACATTCTTTACTCAGGTCTTTCATCATAGGCCCTCCCATTATTAGGCTCCTAACATTTTTGCTCGTATCTTTGTATTCTAAAATGCATATATGGACGATACCAAACCACTCATACTGGTCACCAACGATGACGGGAAAGATGCCAAGGGGCTCCAAGCCCTGATAGAGGTAGTCCGACCACTGGGCTTGGTTTATGCTGTGGTTCCGGAAACAAGCCAGTCGGGCATGTCACATGCCATCTCGGTCCGGAAACCTATACAGGTACAATACCGCAAGGAAGTTTCTGCGGACCATTATCATTGCTATACCGTCAGCGGCACACCTGTTGACTGTATCAAGCTGGCCCTGAACAAACTGTTACCGCGGCGGCCCGATCTGGTGGTTTCAGGCATTAACCACGGTTCCAACGCCTCCGTCAATCTGATTTATTCCGGAACGATGGGAGCCGCCGTTGAAGGAGCGATCAACCGCATCCGTTCTATCGGGTTTTCTCTCCTGGATTTTGACCAGGATGCGGATTTCACCACCGCTGCTCTGATCAGCAAAAAACTGATCCTTCAGGTATTGGCCAACGGATATCATCCCGACCTATGTCTGAATGTCAATATACCCGCCATAGATCCCAAAGAGATCAAAGGTCTGCGTGTTTGCAGACAGACACGAGGGTACTGGGTGGAAGAATTTGAAGAATCAACGGATGATCAGGGAAACAGGGTTTTTCTGCTTACCGGCTCCTACACCAATCTCGAACCCGGCCATCCTGAGACAGACGAATGGGCACTGGAAAACGGCTATGCGGCAGTGGTCCCTGTCGAGGTGGATCATACCCGCTATGAAGACGTAGATACCCTGAGAGATCTAAACTTTGACCTTAACAAATAATTTTGAACTCACGGATATAAATTTTCAGTATGGAAAAAGCGGAACATAAAACAAGTAAGGCCGACAAACCACTTACCGGTTGGATCCCGGGATTCCTCGTGCCTCCTTTGAGCTTTGTTATCATCTGGTTACTGGTCCCGACGGGAAGGGATTTTACGGGTTTTGTAGAATATGCGATCAAAGCCAATGTATTGTCGAAGTTTCTGAGTCTGGCTGTGTTACCCAACCTGTTGGTTTTTTTCATTTTCATCTGGACCAAAATGGATCGGGCCGCCAAAGGAGTACTGTACGCCACTTTTGTGCTCGCTCTGGCTGTAGTTGCCATAAAATTTTTACTGTAATCCCGCCCCGATGAAGTATTTTTTGATAGCCGGTGAAGCATCCGGGGATGTTCACGGAGCCAACCTGATGCGGGCCTTGCTTGCTTTGGATCCTGAAGCAAGATTCCGGTATTTTGGTGGGGACAGGATGCAGGCTGTTGCTGGCGGGCTGGTAAAACATTATAAAGACACCGCTTTTATGGGAATCCTGGAGGTGATCATGCACCTGCGAAAGATATCCCGGTATATGGAGACCTGTAAAAAAGAAATTCTTGATTTTCAGCCGGATGTGGTTATCCTTATTGATTATCCCGGTTTCAACCTCCGGATGGCAGAGTTCGCAAAGAAAAAGGACATTCCCGTATTTTATTATATCTCACCCAAATTATGGGCATGGAAGCAGTCGCGGGTAAAAAAAGTCAAAGCTTTTGTGGACCGTATGTTTATCATCCTCCCATTTGAAAAAGAATTCTATAAGAAATTTGATATTGAGGTGGAATACATGGGCAATCCGGTCATCGATGAAATAGAAAAAAGAACAAAAGAGTTAACGCCCCGGAAACAGTTTTTTCAGAAGAACCATCTGAATGCGAAACCTGTTATCGCCCTGCTTCCCGGCAGTCGCAAACAGGAGCTTCGCCATAATCTGCCGGTCATGCTGAGTCTGGCGGGAGACTATCCGGATCATCAGTTTGTCATTGCCGGAGCCCCGGCATTCTGCGAAGATGATTATGCCCCGTATATTCAAAATACGACTGTTAAGGTGGTATTTAACGCCACCTATGATCTATTGGGTGCTGCACAGGCGGCCCTGGTCACCTCCGGCACAGCCACCCTCGAAACCGCTCTGATGAATGTCCCCCAGGTGGTTTTATACAGAACGAATGGACCCACTTATCATATCGGGAAACATTTTGTCAGGGTAGAGTTCATCTCACTGGTCAATCTTATCCTTGGGGAAGAGGCTGTAACCGAACTGATTCAGTACGAGGTAAACCATGACAGGGTGAAACAGGAGCTGGATAAAATACTCTATGATACCCCTCAGTTGAAACAAATGTTGACCCGGTACCGTAAATTGAAACAAATCCTCGGCAAACCCGGTGTTTCGGACAGGGTGGCTGCCAGGATGATCGATTTACTAACGATATCAGAGGGATAACCGGATTATGTTCAACTCGCTGGGTGTTCTTTTAATAACCACCATGATGTCTTTTCCCTTTCCCGGAAAGTCGTGGAAAGTCTTACGGATAGGCCTGTACAACAACACGCCCGTGGAACAGGTGGTTTTCACGCCTGTTCGCGGAAGTTATGAGATCATTGGAAACGGAGCGTGGCTGGGACAACTGAATGAGGGGGATATGTTGTATGTTTCCTATTCCGATACCGCCATTACCATTATGCAAAAAGGGAAACCCTGGGAACGTCTCGACTCGGTCAGGCTGGTAACCAACAGGGAAAGGCACCGTTTCCTGCTGCGGCCGGTGGGACGTAATCTGGAAGCCCGTGTTTACCCGGGCCATTGTCTGTTCGGTCCGGGAGCAGGAGGTCTGCTGATGGTCAACGAGATTCCGGAAAACTATTATCTTGCCGGTGTTTTGCTGGCCGAAGGCGGGGCTGCGGCCCCTAAAGAATACTACAAAGCCCAGGCCATCCTGGCCCGTACCTTTCTGGTTTCCAATCCTCACAGGCATGCCACTGAAGGTTTTCAGGTATGTGACGAAACACACTGTCAGGTTTTTCACGGGGTTGATATCCCGGATAAGATTATCATGCAGGCTGTGCGACAAACCCGGCATCTCATTGTAACCGACCGTCAGGGTCATCCCATCCTGCCGGCTTATCACTCCAACAGCGGCGGAGAAACAGCTACCGCTGAAAAAGTATGGCTTAAGAAAATACCCTGGCTGATCACTCAGAAGGATCTTTACTCAACAAAAGGTCCTCATTATCTCTGGAAACGGCAAATTCCCCTGAAAGAATGGAAGACCTGGCTGGCACAACAGGGAGTGCCTGAAGATATTCCGGCATCCCGGTTATCATACATTCATGCTCACCGGACCTATACCTACAGGGCCGGCAACCGGAATATCCCCATGCAAAAAATCCGGCATGACTGGGAGCTGCCCTCCTCCTTTTTCTCCGTCAGGGTTAAAGGCAATATGGTCATCCTTGACGGCAGAGGGTTCGGTCACGGTCTGGGACTCTCACAGGAAGGGGCCATGGAGATGGCCAGGGAAGGTTATTCCTATAAAAAAATCATTCGGTTTTATTATCCGGGAACCCTTGTAAAAAAGGTAAAGAACAAATAACGGAGAGTATCATCTCTGCTTTTCCCTACCCGACCCGGTAAATGAACGGAAAATACTCCTACGTAGCTCCCTACGTAGGAGCAATGCATCCCTGGAGCATAAACATCTTGTTTGGAAAGCTGTTCCGGAGTATTATTTCCGGGGGGGTATTTAAAATCGGATTTAAGTTTGTGCCGGGCAGGAAATAATATGTCGTATGTTTGCAACATACGACTTTTAAATATCAGCACATTCTTTTTATGAAAATTTAGCTGATGTTGATTCGTACTCAGCAACATATAAGTATCTTTAATATTTTACGATTGCTTTCTAAATAATTTAAACCATACCTCCGCAATAGAAGACAGAGTAACATGCTATTATCTGCATGATCCGTTTTATGAGAAAAAAGACAGTATATCAATACCGTCTTTTTAAAACTGACTGATTGAAAGATTTTTACTCATCTTTTACAGATTGTTTTTTATCGATAAGATAAAAAACAATCAGACTTAATCCTCCAAAAAAGAAGACCATGGATGAGTAAGCAACACCCTCGCAAAGCATAGTATAATTTGCAAGTAATGCACCAATGAGAATGCCAAGGGCAATACCTAACAGGAACATTCCCAAACCCAGCACAGTGCTTCTTCGATTGGGTCTTTTCTTACTGAAAAAGACACTTGCATCCGCACCCTTTTCAATAAGCGCCATTCGTTCTTTATTCCGGGTAAGGAACCATACATAAAAAATTCCAAAAATAGTTGCAAACAAAACCGTCGGGATAATAATATCTGTTGCCATAACACAATAAATTTTAATGAAACTTTTATTTATTTGCATTTATGACGCAGTAACATCCATCCAGGTAACAATATAATCAATTTATTTTTCGTCTGCCCGAATAATCACAATCTTTACAATGTATGTGTAAACCAGTTAATATAGAAATTTCGTAAAACAAACGATCCCCGAAACACACCATATGGCAGGCTATTCTGTCGAAGGACACTCCCAGTGATACTTTTGATAGAACAATAACATATTTAAGTATTAATAATAAATCCTTATCTTTATGTTACCAGCAGAGAAGTTATACGTCAAATATGTAAATATTTTCCGAGTGAACGATTTTGAAGTTATAGAAAAAGTACTGGCAGGTGACCGGGAAGCTTTTTCACTCCTTATCAACCGGCACAAAGATATGGCATATACCATGGCTTTCCGGATGGTTGGGAATCACTCCGATGCAGAAGAGATTACTCAGGAAGCCTTTATTAAGGCATACAGTAAACTTGGCTTTTTCCGTAAAGACTCAACATTCTCAACCTGGTTTTACCGTATTGTTTTTAACGGAGCTGTTTCGTATTTACGTTCCCGAAAAAATATTGCTACTCAAAATGAAAGAACCATCCAGAACATTGTTTCAGAAGAACCCTTACATCAGGAGACTGAAGAACAGGATTTCAGAAGGAAAGCAGTTTTATGGGTAATTTCACAACTTAACCCCGTTGAACAAGCTATTGTTACACTTTTCTATCATGAAGAAAAATCGTTAAAAGAAATAGGAAAGATCGTTGGCATGAATGAAGATACAGTAAAAATGAGACTTCACCGCTCACGAAAAAAGATGAAAGAACTATTGATAAAAAAATTCAAGGAAGAATTTGCAAATGCAAAATTTTAATTTTATTTCTATGGATAAATTGGATAAATTAATCAAGGGGACAGGCACTGAAAAAACATCTGACCGATTCACATATACGGTAATGGAAAAAATCAGAACACTTCCCGTACCGGAAACTGCTTCTCCATTAAAAATATCCTTATGGTTTAAAATATTGATGGTTGGCTTGTTCAGTGGATCTATGATTCTGCCAATCTTTTATACCGGAAATGATCCCGGTACCGGGAATATTATGATAGAATATATTAATCAGGGAATAAGGTATTTTAATGGATTGCTTTCAGTAATACCCACCTGGATCAATTTACATTTATGGTTGATCCCTTCTTTCCTTTTTTCTGTCATGGGTATCTTATACCTTATTATATTTCGTATGTTTTTTATATACGATACTTAAATCCCCATATAAAAATCGAATATGTTATTTTTCTTAAAAATATTCGTCGTATGTTTGCAACATACGACATGTTTTAATATATTTGGGCCAACAACCGCAACTCATAATACTTAAATACATGACCTACACAAAGAAAGAGCGTTTCTCCAGGCATTATCAACATATCTCTGCATTATCCAGGGCTCTCTCCCACCCGGCCCGGTTGGCAATCCTGGATTACCTGGCACAACAAAATCAATGTGTCAGCGGAGATATCACCGATAAAATTCCCCTGAGCCGCCCTACGGTCTCCCAGCACCTTCAGGAACTCCGGAAAGCAGGTCTGATTAAAGGTTCCATTTCCGGCAAGCATGTCTATTACTGCGTAAATGCAGAAAATATTAAACAGATGGAACAGGAACTGCACAATTTTCTTTGGGGGCTGGCAGCCAGAGCCGTACCTTGTGATATCGACGAACATTAAGCACATGAAGATACTTATTCTGTGCACCGGCAATACCTGCCGCAGTCAGATGGCCGAAGGCTACCTGAAATCGGTGGATCCGTCCCTTGAGGTTTATTCCGCCGGCACCCGGCCGGGTGAACGGGTGCATCCTTTTGCCATTCAGGTCATGAAAGAAAAAGGCATTGACCTCAGTGGTGGCCGTCCCAAAAGCGTTGACGATTATATACAAACCCCTTTCGACTATGTGATCACCGTATGTGACGGGGCAAAGGAAGCCTGTCCCGTATTTATGGGAACGGTAAAGCACCGTTTACATATCGGTTTTGATGACCCGGCCGAAGCCACCGGCACCGAAGAGAAGATACTGACCGTTTTTCGCAGGGTACGCGATGAGATCCTACAGGACTTTGGAAAGTTTTACAGGGAAGAGATAGGGAAAGATGAAAAGAGAATGCGATGAAGTGGTGAGGTGATGGGATGAGGTAAGAAATTTAAAAGACATGTTGAATCTGAGTTTTCTGCAGTACATGCAAAGCACAATCGCAAAGAAGAAAATATCATGCTGGAATATGAAATAACTGCCTTTTCCAGAGCGGGGGGCGAAGCCACTGCCCGGGTCAAAAAGAGTATAATCCCCTTCGATGCTGCTGCCGAAAGCGGAGAGCAGGATCCCAATCCGGCCGAATTGTTTCTCTCGGCTTTCGCCGCGTGTATATTAAAAAACGTGGAAAGATATTCTCATATCCTGCATATCCCCTATTCGAGAGCCAGTGTCGCCGTGCGGGGATGGCGCCGGGATGTTCCTCCCGCCATGATCAAAGTGGAATATGAACTGACGGTATGGTCGCACGAAGAAGACAGAAAAATGGACCTGCTCCACCGGAATATCAAAAAATTCGGTACAATTTACAATACGGTTCTGGCAAGCTGTGAAGTGTCAGGTAATCTTATTCACAAAATCGAAGAATAACCCCTGTATATATGTGAGCACTTATTTCAACTTTGACATATTAAAATATCCGGAAATACATTCATCCGGGAGAAAGGTCTTAAAGGGCTCTCTATCCACAACCTGGTTAGCAAACTAAAGCTTAGTGAGGGAGCTATCTACCGGCATTTTACCTCGAAGGAACAGATTATTCTGGACATCGTTCCGGATGTAAAAAACGAGATGATCGAAAAGATGAAAGAGATTGCCCTGCAGGATACTCCGCCGGAAAAAAGACTTCATACGTTTATGTGTTACCACATCAACTATCTGATAAAAAACAAAGGCATCACCATATTGCTTTTTAGCGAGGCCACCTATCAGCAGGATGTGGAGCTGAAAGAAGATCTTCATGAGATATTCCAATCGATCAAGCATTATTTCAGCAAGATCATCATTGACGGGATCACTCTGGGCCAGTGGGATACCAACCTCTCGGTGGAAAGTGTGGCCACTTTATACATGAGCATTCCGCTGACACTCAATATTGAAATGAACCTGCAGCCTTACAAGGGGTTCCAGCACGATTTCTGCGAACATATGTACATACTGGTACGAAAAGTGCTGGACAAGAGGGAGGGATAAAAGGAAATAACATCATACCGGCAGGATTGTTCAACAGAAAATTTTTTACCTTTACATACGGCTATCAATAAAGCAGAACAAATTGAATATTTTTTCCCTACCGGCGGCCATTGCCTTCACCCTGAACTTCAGCATTGCCATGCTGGTATTGCTGGACCGGCCGGGAGAGCCTCTGAACCGGTGGTTCTCCGGCTTTGTCTTTATGTTTGTTATCTGGAACCTGGCTGAGATCATCCTTTTGAACAGTATACACTACGAAAAAGCTTTGCTTGGTGCACAGATTCTTTATCGTGCTCTTTTTCTCACCCCACCCATCTTCCTGATCATTGCCCGTATGTTCCCCCGTCCCGGTAAGCATCATCAATTCAAACCCTGGGCACAGATACTCATACTGGCTTTACCCATTGCCATCCTGGCTTCTTCCTTTCCCGACTTCAATATCTATCCCGTTCCTCTGTCCAATTATCCCAACATCTACTATTACCGTATTAAAATCACCTCCGGACTATCTGTTCTCCTGCTGGTCATCCTGTCTCTGATATACATTACCTGGGGCACTTATCTGCTGATCCGCAAACTGAACAAAGCCCGGACCAACAAAGAACGTACGCGGATAAAATTTCTTCTGGGAGGGATCCTGACAATTTTTCTGGGATACATCATTATCAATCTGTTTCCGCCCCAGGGAGCAAGGATTTTTTCCTTTTATTTCTTCTCCACCCTGCTCACCCTTTTTATCAGCCTTTTCTTTTTTGCCGCCATCATGCAGTACAAGCTGTTCCGGTTATCCCGTCTGGTATCCGGAAGCCTGACCTACACCATCCTGTCCAGTATTGTTCTGGCCATCTATTTCCTGGTCATTAAAGGATTGAGCGAAAGCGTCAGAAATTTGTTTCACATTAATTCTTTCCTTTTTGACGCTTTACTAATTCTTATTCTGATCATGCTGATCCGGCCGTTGGAAGTTCGCATTGAAAAACTCATTGACCGCTTGTTATATAAAAATATCTATCGCTACCGGAAGAATTTTCTCATGTTCAGCCGCACTCTTTTAAAGTATTTTTCTACGGATAAACTCTTTCACGAAGTTTCTGTATTTCTAAAAGAGAATTTTTTTGTCGATATGGTTTTGATCTACTATTATAATGAGGATCAAGACACCTACCGGTTATGGAATCCGCAGGATGACAACCGTATCATCTCATTTTCCGCGCAGGATTATCTTCCGGAATACCTGACAAGGCACAGGACTGCCATTGAATTTTATGACATGAATCATCATAAATTTACCGGGGACCAGCACCGATTTCTGACGGACTTGCATATCACACTTATCCTGCCCTTGTTTTATGAAAAAGAACTGGTTAGCTTCATCCTGCTTCCTGAAAAAAACAATAAAAAATCCTTCCCGCAGGAAGAGATCGAGATCCTGACTATTTTCAGCAATGAGGTAGCCAATGCGCTGGTCAGAAACCGTACGATCGAAAAGATCAGGGACGAAGAACAGGAACATTCCCGCATGGAACGTCTGGCAGCTATCGGACAACTCACGGCAGGTGTAGCCCATGAAATACGCAATCCCCTGAATACGATCTCCACCTCTGCCGAGACGCTCCTGCATAAAAAACTGGAACCGGAAGATGAGGAGCAGTTAAAGGATTTTATCCTGGAAGAAACCAAACGATTGAATCATATCCTGACCGACTTTCTGAAACTTTCAAAGATCAGGCATGTCCAGGTACAGGCAGTCGAGCTTAATGACTTCGTCCGGGAAATATCCTATGAAGTGTCCCAACGTTTAGATCCACAAACGGCTTTCCGGACCGAGAACCTTATACAGAATCAAAACGTGGTCATGGATAAGGAGTTAATGTATCAGGTCATCCTCAACCTGATCATCAACGCACTGGATGCTATCCGGGCACGCCGGAAAGAAGAGTCCGGATACCGGGGGACGTTGTTATTCCGGATAGAGGAAAACAAGAAGGCGATCCGTTTTATGGTCATAGATGACGGGATTCCCGTTCCTCCCGAAAACAGAGAGAGAATCTTCAATCCTTTTTTCACCACCAAAAGGGATGGCACCGGACTGGGACTGGCCATTTCCAATAACCTGATCAAAAATATGGGAGGAAGTCTGTTTCTGGAAGTACAAGGCGGTCTGAAAAAATTCATTGTCGAATCACCTGTACCTCAAGCTTGAATGGACATAAATTGTTAGAACATTATTTCTGTGAGATCAAAATATGATGGATCTTTTTGTTTGATGAAAATGGAAAACTTTGTATTATCTTGGTCCCCCGGGGTCCAGGTAACAAAAAAAGCTCATCTGCCACCAAAACGCCAGGATACACAGCATTCACGAAGAAACATATAAAAAGAAAAAACACCACTGAATAAATCAGAGAAGTATGGATCATAAAACGAAGCGGACAAAACCCACCCTTCTCATCGTAGATGATGAAGAGCGATCTACGCATATCCTGAAAATCAATTTTCGGGATGTCTATCATGTCCTGGTCGCCAATAACGGGGAAGAAGCTCTTTCGCTGTTAGAGCACGAACCGGTCAACCTGATCCTCACCGACCTGCGGATGCCCGAAATGACAGGGAATGAATTGCTGAGGAAGATCAGGGAAAACAATAATCATATCCCCGTTATCATTATGACAGCTTACGGGACTGTTGAGAATGCCGTGGAATCGATGAAAATGGGGGCGTTTGACTATATCCTGAAGCCGCTGGACATAGAGAATCTCTCACTCACCATAGAACGTGCCCTGAATTACAGTTCCTTGTTAAATGAAAATGTCAGGCTGAAAGAACAGCTAAAGCAATATGAGGGCTTCCGGCAGATCATCACCATCAATCCTGAAATGAATAGACTCCTGGAACTGACCAAACAAGTCGCCACCGCCAAAGTACCGGTATTGATCGAAGGAGAAAGTGGCACAGGAAAAGAACTGTTTGCCCGGGCCATACATTATCTGAGTCCCCGGGCCTCAAAGGATTTTATAAGTATCAACTGTGGTGCTATCCCTGCAGAGCTTATCGAGAGTGAATTATTCGGCCATGAAAAAGGAGCTTTTACCGGTGCCTCCGCACAAAAAAAGGGAAAATTTGAGTTGGCACACCACGGAACCCTCTTTCTGGATGAGATCGGAGAACTTCCAAAAAACATGCAGGTAAAACTGTTACGAGCCATAGAAGAACAGCAATTCACCCGTGTGGGGGGGACACAGACCATTAAGACCGATATTCGCTTTGTAGCTGCCACCAACCGCGACCTGAACAAAGAAGTGGAAGAAGGACGTTTCAGAGAAGACCTCTACTACCGGCTTAAGGTGGTCAACCTGCGCATTCTGCCCCTTCGCGAACGAAAAGACGATATCCCCTTGCTGGTCCGGCATTTTCTGGAAAAACACCGGAAAGATATTGGTAAAACGATCCGACACATTGACGACCGGGTGATGGAGATGTTTATGAACTATTTCTGGCCCGGCAATGTCCGCGAACTGGAAAATATTGTGATGCACACCATGTTGTTTACACCCGCAGATACGTTGGTACCGGATGCCCTGCCCGTGGAATTTGTCAATCAGGCCAAACAAAATGCAACAGCCACAGAAGAGACCATTCCCGAAACCAAGGAAGCCTTGCAAAAAGAACGGAAAAAAAGATACGAAGAAATTGACAAGAAACTGGAATATAACTTTCTGGATCGTATCCTGCAAAAAACCCATGGGAATATTACCCGGGCAGCCGAACTTACCGGATATGACCGCAGACAGTTGCAGAATCTTATCCATAAGTATCATATCAATGCACAGAATTACAAGAAAGGGACATAACCACCTGGTCCCTGATTTTTTATTCGCGGATTGTTTCTGATCCTTGATTCAGTGTATTATAATCAGGGTGTGAAATCACACTTCACATTTTATTGATCATTCTTACAGTTTGTTACGACTTCATACACGATTTTGCAGGAAGTCCTCTTTCCCGGAAACGGGTAAAATATCGAAATCCATCTTTCCTGCAATTATCACATCTTACTGTATTACTGCTACTTATAAAGTTTGGCACGTTTCATGTGATATAGATTGTGATTGAAAATGTAAAATTAAAATAATAAGGAGGAATTTAAAATGAAAACAACATGGCAATCCTGGGTAGTAGCAATTTTGGGTGTGTGGATTTTTATCGCCGCCTTTTTGAACCTGAGCCCCACGGGGAATTTGTGGAACAACCTCATTGTAGGTATCGTAGTGGCCACGGCCGGTTTTTGGATGGTTAAAGCAAAACCATGGCAGGGTTGGCTATCAGGGCTGGTTGGTTTGTGGCTGATCATTGCCGCTTTTGTTCCCTCATTACAGGCCCACACGGCAAACATGTGGAATGATGCCATCGTAGGCATTCTTATCATGGTTGGCGGATTTGGTTCTATGGGTAAATCAACACCGGAAGTTAAATCGTAAGATTCCGGGATATTGTTTTAAGGGTGAAAGGAGGCCAACATGGCCTCCTTTTTTTTATCAGTTGCGGGAGAAACAAGACACTGACTATATTACCAAAGAAAGAAAAATCTCCTTATTCCCTTCTTTGTAATAAATAACCGGCAGTCTGAAACGAATCATCTTGTCTCCTCCCTCCATGGGAATCAACAAATCATATTTATCTTTGTAATCACTCCAGGGAATTAGTCCCACATGATCATTCATATGACTGATCATTTCTTTTTCCGATTTCACAAAAATAATTTGTCTTGCCTCGGGAAGAATCTCTCTGGTAACAGATTCAGGTACATATGTGACTACAGGCAGATCCGGAAGACTTGACCGGTCGATGAATCCTTTCTGCCAGGAAACAATCGTATATCCCTCCTCCTGCAGATTTACCTTTCGTGTATCCGGAGTAATCTCTGCGTTTTTTGCTATTCTGCCAATCAGTGCTCCCTGTATCTGATCTGCTTTGAGATAATACAAAGCTTCTGCTGCACTTCCCAGCGGCACAAAAGACAGGTTCTCATTTTTGTTTTTTTTATCCAATTCTTTGGCAATTCCTTGCATTGTCGGACAATATCCGATCATTACTTTTTTTCCCATATCCTATTTTCTATTCATTAAATACTTTTTCCAATAGCAAAACCAGCCTGTACGCTGTCAATGATTTTCCCGACCTTGCTAACATCTCCGATCTGGTAAGTCTCAAAATATTTTTTTATCGTTAGATATAAAGCATTATCAGGCCGTCCCCCAAAGGCAACAATAAAATAATCTGCCGGCAGTCTTTCAGTATTTTCGTCTAATCCGACAAGCACATACTGACCGTTAATTTCCTTGACAGGAGATGATATTTTAATCTTAACCCCTGTCTCTTTCAACTCATGTAAGAGGTGTTCCCTGCTGATAGGTTCCATACCGGTGGCTACTTCCGGTAACATCTCAACAATGGTTACTTCATTTCCTCCTATCTGTCGCAGATATAAGGCGGTTTCACACCCTACCAGACCGCCCCCTCCAACAACCACCTTTTTCTCTTTTATAAGTTTCTTTTTATTCAATATATCGCTAAAAGGAAGAACATTAGGCTGCGTAATTCCTTTTATGGGAGGGGAAGAATAATTGGCGCCCTTTGCAATAATTACACTATCCGGTTTCAATTGTTTTATGGTTTCAACGGTTGCCTTTCTTTTTAAAAATACAGGGATATTCAGTTGCCAGATCTTGTATTCATAATATTCAATCAGCCAATTAATTTTTTCTTTCCCCGGAGGGACAGCTCCCAGGGCAAGAGCACCACCGATGTGATTTTCCTTTTCCCAAACAATCACATCATGGCCTCTTGTTTTTAAGGCTATGGCTGCCTCCAGACCGGCCGGACCGGCTCCAATAACCAATATTTTTTTTCTCTTCACCGCAGGCACCAGGATTTCATCCGGTTCAAGACGTCCGACATTGGGGTTTACCCCGCAACGAAGAGCAGTGCCTTCTTCATGCCGGGCTTTAATACACTCGCTGCAACCTATACATCGTTTTATCTCTTTTGCAAGTCCCATCTGGGCTTTAACAGGCCAGTCGGGATCAGCAATCAGAGCTCTGCCCAAACCAATCAAATCGGCGCTGCCTGTTTCCAGAATATTTTCGGCACGTGAAGGATTACGGATCATACCCACCGCCACTACCGGAATGTTTACCCCTGCCTTTTTCAGATCTTCCGACATGTAACTTCTCCAGGCTTCGGGGTATTGCATAGGCTCCAGCCTTTTTTCTTTAGCGCCGAATCCCACATCAGCATGCACGGCCGCATACCCCATTTCTTCATACAGTTTTGCTATTTGGGCACCTTCTTCCGTGGTAATCCCTCCCTCTTTAAAATCCTTAACACCAATTCGTGCCGAGACTGTAAAGTTGATCCCACATAGTTCCTTAATACGGTCTATGATCATTTTTGAAAAAAGGACCCTGTTTTCCAAAGATCCTCCGAAACGGTCTTTCCTCTTGTTGCTGAGAGGGGATAAAAACTGATTCACCAGTAAACCATGGGCCGCTTCTATTTCGACCCCGTCATAATGTGCTTTTTTAGCTCTTAAGGCAGCCTGGGCAAACATCTCAGCAACATTATGTATTTCTTCTTCATCCATTTCATCCGGTATAACACCATCCGGCCTTATATCCACTGCTGAGGGAGCTATCGGCGTTTTTCCCCCGGACAATTTCAAACTGGAGAAGGCTCCGGGATGGGTGAGCTCCATAAATGCCAGACTCCCATATTTATGGATTTCATAAGCCAATCTGCTCAATCCCGGTATAAAAGCATCATCATCAATGCGGGGCTGTGTGGCTCCATGGCGGGCATCAGGATATTGAATACACATATTCTCCAGCGTGATCATAGCTGCTCCTCCCCTGGCCCTTCTGGCATAATGATGGATAAATTCAGGCGTAAGTTCACCCGTTACCGAAGCAAAGTTTGTGGAAATCGGAGGGAAAATGATCCGATTTTTAAAAACCAGGCTTCCAACCTGAATTGGTGAAAATAAATTTGGATAATTCATGGTTTATTCCTCCTGATTAGTCTTTTCGTAAATGTGATCCAAACCTGTTTGCAATATCTCCGCCACATGTTTATCTGCAACAGCATATCGATAAAACTGCCGGTCACGTGTAACCGTTACCAAACCTGCATCCTTTAATATACGGAGTTGTTGGGAAACGACAGGCTGACTTAACGATAAATATTCTGAAACTTTGTTTACGCACCGGGACCCTCTTTCTGCAGTTAATAGTGCTGAAATGATCTTAAGTCTGGTAGGATCGGAAAAAATATAAAAAAATCTGGACAATAAGTTCGCTTCGTCTTCTGTAATCATCATCATTTTTATAAAAATAAATAACATTCAAAAATAAAGTGCGAATATAATTATATTCTTATATTTGAATATACTTTCATCGTCCTTATTTTTCATGCTCTTAAACATAAGGCACATTTTATCTGTATTTGATATATAATATTATCACTTATTCAGAATTAATAATTTGCTATTTTGTGACTTTTATGACATAACGCATTGTTTTTAAAAATTACTTATCGTACATTTGCGATATGCTATTTTACATAAAAAGTACCCTTATTTAGAACTTCTGTTCCTGAATAAGTCATTATGGTTTAATGTATTAATTTTCACGAAAATGAAAGAAACATTGGAAAACATTCAAAAGCAACTGGCTCCCAAGTTTGCTTTATGGCATGGCATCGAACGGACAAAAGTACCGTGGTATCCTGAAATAGATCCCGACAAATGCATTGGTTGCAAACTCTGTTTTGTCTCCTGTGGAAGGGATGTATTTGATTTTGATCTGACTACCAAAAGAGCGGTGGTAAAAAACAAATACAACTGCATGGTGGGTTGTTCTACCTGTGCAACCATTTGTCCCTCTAATGCCATAACATTCCCTGACCGGGAAATGATACAACGGATTGAAAAAGAAGAAAAGATTCTCTCAAAAATACATAAAAAGGCCAAAGAGAAGAAAGAGAAGCTGGACCTGGAAGAAGTCCGGAAGAAAATTATGGCCGAGGTAAAAAATATTCCCTCCCGTTTTGTATTCAATGTATCCGGACACATTTTTGAAAGCGGTCTGATGGACAGGATCTATCAGATCATTAAAGGATGCAATACGGACATCACCAATATCCGGCTGGAGACCCCCTCATTAAAAGGATGTTGGGATATGAAAGCCCCCTCCTACCTGACGTTTACCCTGGTCTCGACCAATATGGAAGATGTTTCAGACTGCGCGGAAGAAATCACCAAAGCTATCAAGGAAACAGGCAATGTACTGATATCTTTGAATTAAAATAAGGTTCATCACAATAATGCGTACCTAAATGAATAAAAGAGAGGGGTAGGTACTCTTGCTAACAATCCGGGAGGGTCGTCATACATGTATATTGTAATGTTCATTTCTATGCCATGTACACCGAACCTCCCGGTTCGGTGATCTTCATTTTTTTCAAAAAAACGGTATTCTTTTGAATTAATATACTGGCATACTTTTCAACTGAACTAAACATCCAAATTCCAATATTCTGCCAAAGGCATCTTTTCGGGAAATATCGAAATCTCAAATCCCAAACCCCGCAAAATCGTAAATCGTTGATCGTCATTCGGATATTATTCTGTCCCTACGGGACGTTGTGTTTTGTTTATGGCTCTATCTTCTTCACAGCCACTAAGTGGCTGCCTATTGTCAATTAGTCCCTACGGGACAAAAAATGGTGCATGACATATTCGCCCCGTCAGGGGCAGAATCATAATAGGCAGGTATTTCAGATAATAATGACAAATACACACCATTCATCCCGTAGGGATAGAATGCCAAAAAGCTGGCAATTCATTGCCTGTGACATGGCATGTAAAACATACCCCCATCCACGTCCCGTAAGGGGACAAAATGTTAATAGGCAGGCATTTCAATGCCTGCATCCATGGATTACCCCCCAAATAAACACCCCGGAGGGGTAGAATGAAAAAATATTTTCATTATTTTTATCAACAATCAACAAATATAATATTATGGGAAACTCATACATAAGCTGTTATGTACATTTTGTCTTTTCCACAAAACATCATGAAAAATGGCTAATACCAAGCATTAAGGAAAAAATATTTTCATACATCGGAGGCATTGCACGCGAAAACGGTTTCAAACTGATAAAAGCCGGAGGGATAGAAGATCATGTTCATTTATTGGTTTCACTCTCCGCCACCATTTCCATCTCAAATGCAGCAAAATATATTAAGGGAGGATCTTCAAGGTGGATCCATAACAATTACAAGAACATGCGGAGTTTTGCATGGCAAGAGGGATATGGGGCATTTTCAGTAAGCATCTCACAATTGGACAGGACCATCGAATACATTGCCAATCAGGAGACCCATCACCGTCATAAAACATTCAAGAAAGAGATCATAGAATTCCTGAAATTTCATGGAATTGATTTTGATGAGAAATATTTGAAATAATTTATTCTGTCCCTACGGGGCAAAAAAATTCAATATCACGGCTTCTCCGGGGATTATTATCGGGAACAAAACACTGAATCCTTATGAGCTGGTAGCGCAATGCCAGGTGAAACACCCCGTAGAGACACGAAAATTATTTGAGAAACTACTAAAAGAAGTCCCATAAAATATTCTTCATGAAAACATGATCCATGATGCTCGGGATGCATTGATCATGAGGATTGAAAAATTTTTGACCCTAAAGAGTTTGGCGACAAAGACCCTTGTCAGACCGGACTCATGTATCCCAAATTACGCATCAAGCAGTTCGAAAGAACTAAACGGAGGTGTTTGGGGTCAATCCTTTACTACGCTGAAGCTAAGCGAAAGCAATCCGCAATGCAAAACATTTTGTTTTTCCACTACGGAGTTTTGGTTTATGTTATTGAACGTAGTGTAGAGAAAAGAAAAAAAGATATAAAGATGGATAGAAACGGTTTTTCCATAGTCCTTACTGAGATATTTCATGTCCGGCAAAAATGAAAAAGCCGGAATGGCTGTTTAGTTATTATATGTATTATATGTACCGGACGAAAATTCCGTAACAAATTTTTAATCCCAAATTAAGCAATAGAAAAATTCTATTGCTTAATTGACGAAGAAAATCATAGTATTCCATCAAAATGGGATGTAAGATTTTCTTGTCAGGGCTAGCCCAATGCAGCCTTCGACTTATGCGCAATAGAGCTATTTACAATGACTCTATTGCGCAATTTGGGTTTATCAAAATATAGGACTATTTTATGTTGAAAAACATAAGCAATAATTTGGAAAAGTAAGGTACGGAAGTATATATTTGCACAACAATGCAATAATGCAATAACTGAACGGAAAATATGCCGGGAAGAGGAAGATATAGACAAGGGAAGTGCGGGTCGGATGAGCATTCCAATCCGTGTAGCCGGCTGTTCAAGGTACTGGCCAGTGACCAGCGTTTGGAGATACTAAGATTGTTACAGGAAGGAGAAAAAAGCTCGGCGGAAATCACAGAACAACTTCATTTGGATGCTTCTGTCATATCCAGGCATTTGAGGATGATGCGAAATTTTAGAATGATAGCTGTAAGAAAGGAAAGAAATGTTTTGTTCTTCTCTATTGCTGATAAACGGGTGTTGGAAATGTGGAGCATTGCCAGAGAAATAATTACCGACTTGTATACATGGAACCTTGGAAAAATTGATTGATGTTAAATAGATGAAGTTTAATTAAATAAAAATATTTATTATGAAAATAGCCATTGTAACCCTTGACGGAGAAACGGTGAGTCAGCATTTCGGCCGGTCACCGTATTTCAAGATTTACACGATCGAAAATAATAAAATCGTAAACACCGAACTTAGGGAAAGAGGCACCGGACATTTTGCAGCACACCGGCAACACGCTCATACCTCTGAAACAGACACGGGACATTCATCGGGCAGGCATGGTTATGGAGCGGACGCTGATCAAAAACATTTTTCCATGGCTCAGGAGATTGGAGATTGTGATGTACTTATTGCCGGCGGTATGGGTCAGGGAGCTTATGAAAGTTTCAGACGTGCAGGCCTTGAGGTCATTCTTACCGACCAGATTATGATCAATGACATTGTCCGTGATTTCATGAATGGTAATTTAAAGAACCTGGCATATGAACGTACAGACTGACCGGTATTTTTTTAATTGCTTATTTGCATTTTTGTGCATTTGCATTATTTTCATTAACTGAATAATAGACACTTAATAATATTACAATGAAAATTAAAAGACTTTTCCCCGTATTATTTACAGCAGCATTTCTTTTTCAGGCAAGTGCTGCCATGGCGCAGGAAACCATGCAGACTAAAAAAATGCCAACACCCCGGCCCCCTGTTTACGGGATACCGGCCAAAACCCTGCCCAAAGGCCTGTGGATCATCCGGGGTTACTGGATCCACCCGTTCTTTGATAAAAAGCTGGATACCCATACCGGCGAGATGATCTCTCTGCCGGATAACATGACTGTTTCATCCAACACGGCCATTGCCAAGGTCAGGTACGGGATTACCTCCAAATTAACAGCGATCCTGAATGTTCCGTTTGTTAACAAGAAAATGACCCTGCCGGATGTGACCAAAACCGGAACAGGCGTGGGGGACATTGTGGGAGCATTGCTCTGGAAGTTTCATCACAATAAAGAAAAGAAATTTCTCACTTCTCTGTTGTTCTATACCAAATATCCTGTAGGGAAATCCTATAATCTTGCTACCGATGAGCTTCCCCTGGGTACCGGATCCTTTGATGCGGGACTGGCTTTCCTGCCCGAGAAAGAATTTGGCAGGTTTGATATGCGCCTGTCTGCTTTTTATATTATGAGAGGTAAAAATAAGTCAGATATCAACCTGGGAGACATGACCCTGTTTTCTTGGAGTACAGCATACAATGCCAGCCGGAACTTTATCATGGAAGGCTCTTGGGTGTATAAAACAAGCGGAAACAATAAGCATAACGGTGTTGTTATGGATGGGACTAATACGTATCAATTCCAATTTATTCCGGGAGCACAATACCGGATTGCACAGACTTTTCTTGTACAGATTGCCTTTCCGGTGACACTGACAAGTAAAATGTCGTTTGACAGCACCATCGGTAGCTGGGTGGGATTATACTATCTTTTCTAAAATAATACATATTTAACTTATAAAAAACATGGAGGAAAAATCATGTATAAAAAAATTCTTTATCCGACTGACTTCAGCGAAAATGCCGAGATTGCTTACGAGTATGTCAAAAAACTGAAAGAAGCAGGCACTGAGGAAGTCGTAATTACGCACATCATTGAAGATCGTAAAATCAATGAATATTGGGATGTCCAGATGCAGATCAACGGAGGAAAACCAGGAAGAGCCAAAGAACATGCTGTTAAAAAGATCCTGGGAAAAGTATATGATCAACTAAAAGCAAAGGAAAAGGAGCTTCAGGAAATGGGATTAAAAGCCAGTATCCTTGTAGAACAAGCTGAGGTAGCATCCAGACAAATCTGTAAAGCTGCCGAACAAATGAATGCGTCCCTGATTGTTTTAGGGTATACCGGCACAAGCCCGTTACATGGATTTTTCATGGGAAGTACGGTCAGGCATGTAGTCGAATTATC
>JAGGWN010000023.1 GCA_021157415.1 Bacteroidales bacterium
ATTCTATCTCTTCTTCCCCAGCTTCTTTTCCTTTTTCCGGGTGGCAGAATTGTCCCCCCTGCTTTCGGGCTCCTCCCTACATTGATCCACCGGATCAATGTTAAACGGTCGGCCCTGCCACCCGGGCATACCATATATTAAAGAACGCATGCAAAAATAAAACAAATTTCAGTCGTGGCAAAACCGAAAAATAAAGCCCCGGAATCCATTCCTTCAGACATGGTAGCCAACCTTAAGCCAGGGAACAAAAAAACCGCAAAATGCGGTTTTTTCGTCGAGCGGAAAACGGGACTCGAACCCGCGGCCCCGACCTTGGCAAGGTCGTGCTCTACCAACTGAGCTATTTCCGCAACCTTATTAAATAACGGCTTTCGTTTGAAAGCGTCTGCAAAAATAAAATATTTTTACCGAATACAAAAAAGAATTTTTTTCGCTTATTATTGCTTCAGATGCTTTTTGATATCATTCAGCTTGTTCAGAGCCTCCACCGGCGTCAGGTTGTTGATATCCAAGTCGATCAGTTCATCCCTGATCTGTTTCAGCACCGGGTCGTCCAGCTGAAAAATACTTAATTGATATCCCTCCCTCTTTTCTGCCATATCCGCCGGCCGGGTCAGCGTTTTGGAACCCTGTGATTTCTCCAGCTCCTTTAATAACTCATTGGCCCGGGACACAACGCTTTTTGGCATTCCCGCCATTCTGGCCACATGAATCCCAAAGCTGTGCTCACTACCCCCGCGCTTCAATGTTCGCAGGAAGATCACCTTGTCATTCATCTCCCGGATAGAAACATTATAGTTCTTCACCCTTTCAAAGGTTTTCTCCATCTCATTGAGTTCATGATAGTGTGTGGCAAAAAGGGTCTTGGCGCGGGCAAACGGATGCTCATGGATATATTCAACCATGGCCCAGGCTATGGATATACCATCATAAGTACTTGTACCTCTGCCAATTTCATCGAGCAACACCAGGCTGCGGGAAGAGAGATTGTTCAGGATGCTGGCTGCCTCTTGCATTTCTACCATAAAGGTGGATTCTCCCAGCGAGATATTATCCGAAGCACCCACGCGGGTAAAGATCTTATCTACCAGTCCGATGCGGGCCTCGCGGGCCGGCACATACCCTCCGATCTGCGCCAGCAGAACGATCAATGCCGTCTGTCGCAGCAGGGCCGACTTACCTGACATATTCGGGCCTGTCAGGATGATGATCTGCTGTTTCTTATTATCCAGATACACATCATTCGGGACATATTCCTCATCCACCGGAAGCTGTTTCTCGATCACCGGATGGCGACCGGCTTTAATGTCAATCACATCCGACTCATCCAGGTGTGGTTTGGCATAGTTATTCTCCCGTGCCACTAGGGCCAGGGAAAAAAGACAATCCAGTTCAGCGATCACCGCAGCATTCTTCTGCAATGGCATGATAAAAGGCACTAACTCTGCCACCAGCTCATTGAACAAACGACTTTCCAGTGCCAAGATCTTCTCTTCGGCGCCCAGGATCTTGTCCTCATATTCTTTCAGCTCTTCGGTAATATACCGTTCGGCACTCACCAGCGTCTGTTTACGTATCCATTCGGGAGGGACTTTGTCTTTATGTGTATTCCGTACCTCTATGTAGTATCCGAAAACATTGTTAAATCCGATCTTCAGAAGGGGAATGCCGGTTCGTTTTATTTCCCTTGTCTGGAGTTTCTCCAGGTAATCTTTCCCTGAATAAAGCAGATCGCGCAACTCGTCCAGTTCGGGAGACACCCCTTCTGCAATCACGCCTCCCCTGCTCACCTGCACGGGCGGATCGGGGGCGATTTCTTTGGCGATTTTCTCCCGGGCCGCGGCACACAGGTCCAGTGACTCCCCTATTTGTTTCAGTTCCTTGTTTCCTGATGTCAGACAGGCTGTCCGTACCTCCCCCACCGATATCAGAGCATTTTTTATCTGCACCACCTCACGCGGGTTCACGCGGCCTGTAGCCACCTTGGACACCAGTCGCTCCAGGTCGCCAATGTGTTTGATCTCATCTTCCAGCAGTTCCCTGAAATCATCATTTCCCAGGATAGCCTCTACAATGTTCTGTCTCCGTTCCAGGGGTTTTAATTCTTTCAGGGGCAGTGACACCCAGCGTTTCAACATACGGGCACCCATGGGTGATACGGTACGGTCGATGACATCGATCAATGTACCGGCATTCTCATACAATGCCTGAAACAGTTCGAGGTTGCGTATGGTAAACTTATCCAGCCAGACATAATGGTCTTCCCCGATCCTTGACAGGGAGGTAATATGTTTGAGCTTGTCATGCTGGGTAAGATCAAGATATTGCAGAATGGCCCCGGCAGCGATGGTTCCGGAACGCAGGCCGTGTATGCCGAACCCTTTCAGAGAGGCTGTCTCAAAATGTTTCAGCAGTCTGTCGGTAGCACTTTCCTCCGAGAAATACCAGTCATCCAGTTTGGTAAGATAATATTTCCCGGCAAAATTTTCCTTAAACAGATCTTGTTTGCTTTTTTCCAGGAGAATTTCCCGCGGCCGGAAGTTATTCAGCAGCTTGTCCACATACTCCGGGGTCCCTTCTGCGGCCAGAAATTCACCGGTAGAGATATCCAGAAAAGCCACGCCGGCAATGTTGTCGGGATGCACGGCTGCCAGGAAATTGTTCTCCCGGCGTTCCAGCACATTGTCATTCAGCGAAACTCCCGGTGTAACCAGCTCGGTTATGCCACGTTTTACGATTTTCTTGGCCAGTTTCGGGTCTTCCAGTTGTTCACAGATGGCCACCCGCTGGCCTGCCCTCACCAGCTTGGGCAGATAGGTATCCAGCGCATGATGCGGAAACCCTGCCAGCTCGACATAGGAAGCGGCCCCGTTGGCCCGGCGTGTAAGGGTGATCCCCAGGATGCCGGAAGCTCTGATGGCATCTTCGCCAAACGTTTCGTAGAAATCCCCGACCCTGAACAAAAGAATGGCGTCCGGATGCTTTGCCTTCATCTGGTTGTATTGCTTCATCAAAGGGGTTTCTACTATGTCCGTACGTTTTCCTGCCATTGCAACTCGAAAATTGAAGTCAAAAATAAAGAAATTTCTATCTTAAAACGAAATTTCTTTATCCCACAGTTTTTTTAACTTACTGTCTCCTTCCTTTTCCGTCAGAGAGAAAATACGGAGTGTTGTCCTAAAAAATGATCTGTTAAATAACATACGTTTTTTGTATAAAAATAATCTTTTCTCATTTTTATCTCCTTCCCGAAAATATATATTTGCTCATTCATTAAAACCTGAAACGTATGAAAAAAATACTTATTCTCGGTGCAGGCATGGTGGTAAAGCCCATGGTAGAATACCTGTTTTTGCATGATTTTCATGTGACGGTAGCATCACGTACCAAATCGAAGGCTGATAAGCTGGTCGGCAACAATCCCAACGGCGAATCTGTTTCTTGGACCACGGATGATACGGAAAAACTGGATCAGATGGTAGCCTCGCATGATCTGACTGTAAGTCTGCTGCCTTATGCCTATCATGTGATGGTAGCTAAAACCTGCCTGAAACACGGCAAGAATATGGTAACCACCTCCTATGTTAAACCGGAGATGGAAGCACTTGACCAGGCAGCCAAAGATGCCGGACTTCTCTTTTTGAATGAGATCGGTGTGGATCCCGGTATCGACCACATGTCTGCCATGCAGATCATTCATCATATTCATAACAAAGGGGGTAAAGTGGTACAGTTCTTCTCCCTGACAGGGGCCCTTCCTGCCCCAGAATCGGCGGACAACCCTTTCCACTACAAGTTCTCCTGGAGCCCGAAAGGCGTGGTGATGGCCGGCAACAATGACGGGCGTTTCCTGGTGAACGGACAAGAAAAGTATGTTCCTACGGAGGATCTTTTCAAAGGGACATTTTCCATTGACTTTCCTGAAGTTGGCAAACTGGATGTTTATCCTAACCGCGACTCCATCCAGTATATTGATATTTACGATATCCCCGAGGTGGAAACGATATTCAGAGGCACCCTGCGTTATCCCGGCTGGTGTGAAATCATGGATGACATGAAACGCATGAAACTGATCAGTTATGATAAAATCAATCTTAGCGGAAAAAGCTATGCGGATATGGTCGCTTATCTGATCGGCGAAAAAGAAGCAGGAAACATACGCAGTAAGGCTGCTTCTTTCCTGGGACTTCCGGAAGATCATTTTGTGCTGGATGCTCTGGCCTGGCTGGGACTCTTTGATACGAAAGAAATAGGAAGAAAGGAAGATTCTCCTTTTGAGATCACTTCCGACCTGATGATTGGGAAAATGATGCTGAAACCGGAAGAACGGGACATGATCGCCATGCAACACTCATTCCTGGCCGAATATCCCGACGGGAAAAAAGAAGTGATCCATGCCCGCATGCTCGATTTCGGTTCTCTCCAGACCAATACGGCCGTCGCACGCACGGTTGCTTTGCCGGCAGCAATTGCGGTCAGACTGATTATGGAAGGCAAGATTGACGTCAAAGGTGTTTATCGTCCCGTAATCCCGGAGATTTATAAACCGGTCCTGCAAGAGCTTGAAAAAACGGGTATTACTTTCTCAGAGGAATTCGGACTGCCTGAAAGTGCCATGCCGCAACTTTAAAAATCCAGGTAATAGTCCCGGGTTAACGCTTTATACTCTTCAGAGTAGCCCTCCCCGTCATGAATGGTGAGGGTTTTCTTTTTCAGGGGTTCTTTCTTTCTGCCCAGCTCCATAAGCACACGAAAGAAAGCTTTCTTTTTTCCGGGTCTCACCTCCAGCATACGGTTGCAATACAATTTTTGATCCGCAGCCAGAGAAATAAAACAGGATTCGTACCTGTAGGGCATTATCACCGACAGTTTTCCCCGGTCAGTAAGTATTCTGCCGGCCCCTGCCAGCAGTTCTTCATAGGTAAGCGTGACTGCATGCCGTGCAGAAGCTCTTCCCGGATCCCGGGACGGCAGATTCCTCATAAAATACGGAGGATTAGATACTACCAGATCGAATTTGGGGATAAGTCCGGCTTTATTCTGTTCCAGAAATTGCTGAAAAGATTTCTGAAAAGGAACGATTCGTTTTGCCCAGGGAGAATGAAGGATATTGAATATCATTTCACGGGATGTCTTCCGGTCAGGCTCCAGGGCACTGATATGGCCCGGACAATGCTGTGCCAGCATCAGCGCAACCACGCCGGTACCTGCCCCCACATCCAGGATACTCTCTGCACCGCTGCAATCTGTCCAGGCCCCAAGCAACACACTATCAGTTGTGATCTTCATGGTGGCATTGTACTGATAAACAGAGAATTGTTTAAAATGAAAAAACGGAGCCGACATAATACCTTGGTATTAGGGTGCTTTATTGTTATCTTATCAACCCTCAAAAAGTCTTCCGTCTTTCATCAGCAGCTTGCGGTGGGCAATGACAGACAGCTCTTTGTCATGGGTCACGATGACTACGGTCTGGTTTTTTTCGTCATGGATCCGCAACAACAACTCGTGGAGTTCCTTTTTGTTTTTGGAGTCAAGGTTTCCCGAAGGCTCATCCGCCAGCAGTACTTCAGGTTTATTGATCAGAGCACGGGCTACGGCCACCCGTTGTTGTTCGCCTCCGGACAACTCCGCAGGTTTATGACCGGTCCGGTCAGTTAATTTCAAGTCACCCAGTAATTCAAGTGCACGCTGTTCGGCTTCCTTGCGCGAAACACCTGCAATGAAAGCAGGTATGCAAACATTCTCCAGGGCTGTGAACTCCGGCAACAGATGATGAAACTGAAACACAAAACCGATATGTCGGTTCCGGAAGCGGGAGAGTTGCTTTTCTCTGAGCCGGAACACATTCACGTCATCATACAATACCTCTCCCTCATCGGGGTTATCCAACGTACCCAGGATCTGGAGAAAAGTTGTTTTCCCGGCCCCCGATGCTCCGAAAATAGAAACAATATCCCCTTTTTCTACCTGGAAATCTATCCCTTTCAGGACCTGCAAAGAGCCATAAGATTTTGTTATGCCGCGGGTTACTATCATCAGAATCAGCTATTATTAGGATGGGCAGATCGCGTTGAAGAAATTCCCTATGTGAAAGAAATCCGGATTCTTGTTAAAATAGATCACAAAAATATAAAATGAATAGAAGAAAACCAGGACAAGACCGTCCCAACGACTTAATTTTCGCCCGAACATTTTGGATCCGAGGATCAGTAAGAAGATTGTAAGGATCAGCATATATATCACATCAAAGTTCAGAATTTTGTGATTGATAGGTATCGGGTGTATCAAAGAGGTAACCCCCAATATTCCGAAAAGGTTAAAGATATTTGATCCTATGATATTGCCCATAGACATATCCGGTTCTTTTTTCAGTGCGGCCGTAATGGAAGCCGTAAGTTCGGGGAGGCTGGTCCCGAGGGCCACCATGCTGAGGGATATGACCCTTTCCTTGATCCCGAGGCCTTTGGCCAGTCCGGAAGCGCCTACCACCACGTAATCAGCCCCCAACACCAATCCGTAGGAGGCAATAACTATGACAATCAATGCCACCCACCACAAAGACATGCCTTTTTTTTCAATTTCCGGCAGGATTATTTTTTGTTTTCTGGATTTGATAACGAGCCAGAAAAGGTAAACAGAGATGGTAATCAGCATGATGACCCCTTCGTACCAGTACAATGTTTTTCTCGTGCAAGCCATGACGATAAAACACAAGGTAACCAGGATCATAACCACACCGTCCACCCGCAAGGTGGCTTTCCTCACCGTCAGGGGTATCAGCAGGGATGTCACACCCAGCACCAGTCCGATATTGGCTATATTTGAACCCACCACATTGCCCACTGCAATGTCGGGATGTTTCAGGACAACAGCTTTGATACTCACCAACAACTCAGGTGCAGAGGTGCCCATAGAAATCACAGTAATCCCAACCACAAGAGGGGATAACCGCAGGTTCTTCCCCAGTGACACCCCCCCCTCAATAAGGTAGCGGCCACTTATCCATAGAAAAATAATCCCAAAAACAAAGTAAAGGGGATCACCGGCAGGTCCCCGGGAGAAAAGATGCGGAATGATTCCTGACAGGATCATTACTTAAGATTATCCAGATTATCCCTGAGGTCATCCACATCATCCAGCACATCTTTGGCACTCTCATTGATCTCTTTCTTGATCTCGTCGGTAGCTTTTCTGAACTCTTTCATTCCTTTGCCCAGGCCTTTTGCTACTTCGGGTATCTTGTTAGCACCAAAGAGAAGCAATACCACCACAAAAACGATGATAACTTCCTGCCCGCTGATAAAAAGTAAACTATTCATCCCAACCTCCGGTTTCTTTATCCTTGCGAAATTAAAAAAGATATGCCAAACAAAAAACCCCGATCGTCAGGATTGGGGTTTTTTTGATATTTTTATTTTCGGGATTTCTTTTTCTTAGTCCCTTTCCCCGTCAGTTCAAGTTCAGGATGTTTATTTTTCATGGTATCATACACCAGTGGCGTTGCCACAAAGATGGATGAATAAGTACCCACAAACACCCCGATCAACATGGCAAAGACAAATCCGCGAATGACCTCGCCACCGAAGATAAAGACCACCAGCAACACGATAAAGGTACTCAACGAAGTATTGATTGTACGTCCGATAGTGCTATTGATGGCAGCATCCAACACCTCTTCGGTAGCACGTTTCGGATAAAGTTTCATATATTCTCTGATCCTGTCGAATACCACAACGGTATCGTTCACCGAGTAACCGATCACCGTCAGGATAGCAGCGATAAAGGACTGGTCTATCTCCATCGAGAATGGCAGTTTTCCATACAAGAGGGAGAACATCCCGATCACAATCAGGGAGTCATGGATCAGGGCCCCCACAGCACCCATCCCGAACCTCCAGTTCCGGAATCGCAGCATAATATACAGGAAGATGATGATCAGCGAGAAGAAAACAACCCACATAGCCTGCACTTTGATATCATAGGCAATGGTCGGTCCAACCGTCTGCGAACTTTGGATATATTTTGTTTTAAAATTCTG
>JAGGWN010000095.1 GCA_021157415.1 Bacteroidales bacterium
CAATAATAATAGTACCAATCTGATAGGTTGAATGATATGAAAATGGTTCTTTTTATATTTTGTATTCATTATCCCAAATGCGTAATAGAGTTATTGTAAATGGCTTGATTGCGCATAAGCCGAAGGCTGCATTGGGTTAACCCTGACAAGAAAATCTTAACATTTCATGTTGATGGAGTGCTATGATTTTCTTCGTCAATGAAGCAATGGAATTTTTCTATTGCTTAGTTTGGGATTATTTTTTTATTTAGAATTAAAAACCTATATTTGATACATGTTTTTTATTAGCACAAAAAATAATCTCTGTATCTTTCAGATTTATAGTTAATTTATATATGTGTTTGAAATTTTATCTTTCCAGTTTATAAGTTTAAATCTTTAATCCATTATTTAGAAAATGAGTAATTTATCCCTTACCCAAGATGAAAAAAACGAAATGTTACAGTTTTATGAGGAAGAACTGCTTAAAACGGTATCACGCCTGGAACATATTAAGAAAATGTTGGAAAAGCTGGCTCCGGGAGCAGTGACTATTGATGTACAGGTGAAAGATGATTTAATGATTGCTCCTAAAACAAAAACAACATCAGCCAAGAAAACTCCGGCAACCCCCAAAAAAACCAAACGGAAGAAAAAACCGGGACCGAAAGCAATCTGGGGAAATTACATTCTTAAAAGACTTCGTCAACTGGACAGGCCCGTTACTTATACCGAACTGATACAGGATGCACTCCTGTTCTTTAAATTGCCGGTTTCAAAAAAAGATATTGTTCGCCAGGCTATCATGAATAGTGCTTTCCGTTTAAGAAATAAACAGGGTAAAGTAACTACCTTCAGAAAAAAAGGATCCAAAGAAAAATATATCGGACTGAAAAAATGGTTTGACAAAGACGGCGAATTGTTGCCCGAGTATCAAAAGAAAATAGGTTGAGAAAATCTTGTTATCGGTTCTTATAACAGGGTATTTGTTTAAAATCTTACAACGAAAGCTATACCTGAAAGGCTGCCCTGCCGGTTGCGGGCGGTCTTTTATGTTTAATCCGCCAGAAGGCGGACAAGATTTTAATGTTTTGTTTTGTTGAGATAAAACGATTTCATATAATTTTGTGCATTCCGTTTACTTAACATCAAGAAGTACAAATGAAGAAAACAGGTTGGATACTTTTGCTGACAGGGATGTTGTATGGTTGTTCCGGAGGACTTTTCCGGCCGGAGAATAATGCTGATTATGTGGACCCTTTTATCGGCACGTCCAGGTTTGGAAATACTTTTCCCGGGGCAGCCGTGCCTTTTGGGTTTATCCAGCTTTCTCCGGATACCCCGCATGGTTCTTTTGGCGGTTATGCCTGGGAAGACCATGTGATCACAGGTTTCAGCCATACTCATATGACGGGTGGAGGTGCCGGAGATTGCAAGGATATTCTTGTGATGCCCGGGACGGATCATATATGGCTGTCTCCCGGCCAGACAGGTGCGGCAGACGGCTATGCCTCCACTTTTGAAAAATCTTCCGAAAAAGCTGTGCCCGGATACTACCGGGTAGTTCTGGACAAAGGACCTGTAGAGGCTGAACTGACCACTACCACGCATGTAGGCATCCACCGATACACCTTTCCCGAATCAGGAGAGTCTAATATCCTGATCGATCTTAACCACGGAGCCAAAACAGCAACGGAGAATGGGTGGAGCCTTTTGACCCTGCGCTGGAAAGCCCTGAATATACCGAGGGAACTCCTTATCACTGGTTGTTTGTCCCGCAGGATACCAGGGGACTGATCCGTGCTTTTGGTGGGGATAAAAGATTCGTTGCCTGGCTGGATACCATGTTTCTTGCCAGGGCCCGTTGGTTTGACGTCGAAACATCACGGTATATTTACGGTTTTGTGGGAAAATATGCCCAGGGCAATGAACCGGACCATCAGATGCCTTATCTTTATAATTATACAAAAGAATATTGGAAAACAGCCCAAACGGTACGCAGAATCATATCCCTGCGTTTTGATGACACCCCCGACGGGCTGCCTGGAAATGAGGATGCCGGACAGATGTCTGCCTGGTATATCTTCAGCTGCCTGGGGTTTTATCCCATTTGTCCCGGAAGCGGGGAATATGCACTGGGTGTGCCTGCAGTGAAAGAAGCTATTATCACCCTGGACCGGGACAAAAAACTGATCATCCGGATGAAAGGGAAATACCGGCAGGGTAAATATGTTCAGCAGGCATTGTTTAACGGGAAACCCCTCAAGAGTCCGTTTATTACTCATGAACAACTGACCGGGGGAGGAGAGTTGCTTTTTATTGTGGGTGAAAATCCGAATCCTTTATGGACCCGGTAGATAAAAACAGGAATTTGTTAAATCCGTTTTCCTGATTTCAGCTGTAAAATATTTACTAACTTTACAGGAAGTTTTAATTTGTTATTCCATAAAATAATATGGCCAGAGTATTTGATTTCCTGAAGAAATCGTATCCGTTCAATGATGACTTGAAACAAAATATCAAGTTGATTTTTCTGATCAGCCTGGTGCTTTTTCTACTGTTGTTTCTGTTCCAGCCTTTTAATATTACTGCGTTGACCAGGCAGGAAAAATATTTGTTGATCGGGGGATTGATCGTGGTGAATTTTCTGGCACTGAGTCTCAATTTATTGCTGATCCCTTCCTTCTTATCACAAAGGGGTTTGTTCAGGAACTGGAATATCCTGAAGGAAATCCTCTGGAATATATGGATGATATTTACCATAACCACCGGATATTTTATATATTTCGGTTTGATCGGCTCTTTTTCTTTTAATTTTTTCATACTGGTTAAAATACTCATAATAAGTTCCATTCCAATAGCCATCCTTGTTCCATATAACCGGTACCGGCTGTTGAAAAGCCACTTGCATTCTGCGTTGGAACTGAACAAGCACCTGGAAAAAAAAGCCAATCCCTTACCGGAAATCGTTCATCTGAAATCGGACTATGAAAAAGATGACCTTTCCGTGGATGTTAACACATTGTTATATATTCATTCTGCCAGCAATTATGTGGAAGTATATTGGGAAGAAAAGGAGAGCATACAGCATAAAATGATCAGATGCACCCTTAGATATGCCGAAGAAGCTTTCAGGGATTATCCTTTAATTTTCAGATGTCACCGGACATACATCGTGAACATTAACAAGATCCTGAAAGTAGAAGGAAGTTCCCAGGGTTATACTCTTTATGTGAGTTCTGCCGGCCATAAGGTGACGGTTTCCAGAAATTATATTCCGGAGTTTAAGGCTTTGTTTTATAAATCGTGATTTCTGCGATTTATTTCTTTCCATTCACCCCACATATGCAGCCATTCGTCCCTGAAATTTCTGTCTATCCCTTTTTCGGTGTGATTAATACCTAAAGTTTCACCATCTTTTCTAACAGCTTTACATTTGTTTCCGAACCAAAAATGATTATTCGCATGCATACATTACAAATCGGAGATTTAAAAGCAAAGCTTCCTATAATTCAGGGAGGAATGGGTGTTGCCGTTTCTTTATCCGGACTGGCCTCAGCCGTAGCCAATGAAGGAGGCATAGGGATCATTTCCTCAGCGGGGATAGGTATGTTATTGCCCGGCTTTGCCAAAAATTTCCAGGATGCAAATAAAAAAGCGCTTCGCCGGGAGATCCGTAAAGCCCGTTCCATGACGGACGGGATCATAGGTGTGAACATCATGATGGCTCTTAGCGATTATGAAGATCATATGATTGTGGCCATGGAAGAGGGAGTGGATCTGATTATCTCTGGAGCAGGCCTGCCATTGAAAATTCCGGAGATTGTCCTGAAAGACAAAGCTGCAGAGAACAGAACCAAGTTCCTTCCTATTGTTTCTTCTGCCAAGGCGGCAAGTCTGATTTTTCGTTATTGGTCAAGTCATTTCGGTGTGATTCCCGATGGAGTTGTGGTGGAGGGACCTGCCGCCGGAGGCCATCTGGGTTTTAAAAAAAACCAGCTTGACCATCCTGAATATACGCTGGACAAGATCATTCCACAGGTGGTGGAAACGCTGATGCCGTTTGAGAAAGAGTTTGGGAAAAAACTGCCGGTGATTGCTGCGGGAGGGATATATACCGGAAAGGATATGTATAATATTATGAAACTGGGAGCACGTGGGGTACAAATTGCCACCCGTTTGGTGCCCACGGACGAATGCGATGCTTCCTTAGCGTTTAAAGAAGCCTATATTCATAGCAGTAAAGAGGACATTGTGGTTATAGATTCCCCCGTAGGTTTGCCGGGACGGGCTATTAAAAACCGGTTTCTGGAAGACGTTGCCAACGGGAAGAAACATCCTGTAAATTGTCCATGGAAGTGCCTCAGGTCGTGTGATTATAAAACGGCTCCCTATTGTATATCCCAGGCACTTGTAAATGCTGCCAAAGGGAAGCTGAAAAACGGATTTGTTTTTGCCGGAAGCAATGCATGGCGGACAAATAAAATTCAGCCTGTAAAAGCAGTGCTGAATGAAATGATTGAGGAATATAACAGGGCGAAAATCTCTTTGCACCGACTTCCGGTAAACAAATATGCAGAAAAAAATACAGCTGTTATCTAAAAAAAAAGAGGCCGGCCGGCCTCTTTTTTTTATTCTCCATGAATACGTTTTTTCTTTTCCAGCAATTCTTCTTTGCTTTCCTGATGATCGGGGTTTGGAATAATGCAATCTACCGGACAAACGGACTGACATTGGGGTTCATCATAAAAACCCACACATTCTGTACATAAATCCGGATTGATAACATAGGGTTCGCCCTCACTGATAGCATCATTAGGGCATTCGGTTATACATGCACCGCAAGCGATACATTCATCTGTGATCATTAAAGCCATAATCGTACGTTTTTAATGGTTAATTATTTTGCAGGTAAAGTTATAAATAATTTTTTTTATTGTTCTGCTGTTCCGTATGTTTTTATGACCATGTTCTTAGACATAAAACATAAGCAGGCGGATCATATGTTAATAATGGTATCGAAGTCAATTTCTTCCTCTTGGTTGACTTCCGTGAGGGATATATCTTCACATTTCAGGGTGCGGGCGCGGTACTTCTTCAGCAAGTTGTAGTTATGGGTGGCAAAAAGGACCGTACAGCCTGTTTTGCTGATATCCAGCAAAAGATTCAGGATGCCGTAAGAAGTATCCGGATCCAGATTCCCGGTAGGTTCATCTGCCAGAATGAGATTCGGATGATTGAGCAAAGCCCTGGCAATGACCACCCGCTGCTGCTCTCCCCCGGATAACCGATGAGGCATCTTGTATCCCTTGTATTCCATGTTTACCTTTTGTAACACCTCATGGATACGCTCTTCTATCTTTTTCTTATCCTTCCAGCCGGTGGCTTTGAGAACAAAGGCCAGGTTGCTATTTACACTGCGGTCGGTAAGCAACTGAAAATCCTGAAAAACGATCCCGAGGTTCCTGCGCAACAACGGAACTTCTTTTTTCTTAAGTGTTTTCAGATAAAACTTCCCGACACGTGCAAAGCCTTCTTTGAGAGGGATCTGTGCATTTATGGTCTTGATAAGGGTTGTTTTGCCACTGCCCACCTTTCCGATAAGATACACAAACTCACCGGGCAAAATACTGAATGTAACATCCTTAAGTGCCAGATGATCCTTTTGGAAAAGATTGCAATGCCGGAATTCTATTAGTGATTTTTCTTCCATTTGTTCCCTGATATATTCTGGTTGGGGTTCAAACCTACTTAAATTTTTCATACAAATATAATCAGTCTGTGCGAATAAGTTTATACGTAAGTTATCGCAAAATAATTCTTTCTGCCCAAAGCATGCTAACCTCCGGCAGGCAGGCCTTTGGGGCATCAGATATATAAAATCAATATATCTTCAAAAGAAAAATACCATTTTGACTGGCAAGGACATGGTTTTTCTGCGGAAATTAACAAAAGACTGTTAATTAAAACCTATACTAATACGCCTCAATAACCGTTAGAATAGTTAAATTTAGCCGCTGAAAAATATAGTTATGCGATATCGTGTTTTACATGCAAGTTTGCTGACCGGATTCCTTTTTGTCACGGTAATTGCCGTCTGGTCACAGAAACCGCATTATTTTTCAACGAAAGAAAGTCAATATCGCCGGGCGGAAGATTTGTACGAGAAACAAAAATATGTCGCAGCGCAAAAGCTTTTTGACGATTTTATTGCAAAAAATCAAGAGAACAAGGACCTCCTGACGGTGCAAGCCGAATATTATGCTGCCAAATGTGCTTTGTTTTTGTTTAATAATGATGCCGAATACCGTTTGTTTGTGTTCATCAGTAATCATCCGGAAAGCTCCCTGGTGAAAAAGGCTGTTTTTGAAATGGCCCTTTTTCAGTATCAGAAGAAAAGCTACAGGAAAGCCATAGAATATTTCAACAGGGTGGATGTGGCTTCCCTGAATGAGCAGGAAACATCCGAATATTATTTCAAGCTGGGCTATTCCTATTTTATGCGCAAGGATTACGATAAAGCCAAACTGGCCTTTTATGAGATCAAAGATATCCGGAGTGATTATTCTTCTCCGGCGATTTATTACTATGCACACATTGCTTATAGGGAGAATAATTATCAGACTGCCTTGAAAGAATTCAGGAGACTTACCGAAGATGAGAACTTTTCCCCGATCGTTCCTTATTACATTGTGCAGATCCTCTATTTCCAGAAAAAATATAATGAGATCATTGATTATGCTCCGGGCATACTGGAACATGCTACTCCTTCGAGACAGGCAGAGATCACTCGGTATGTTGGGGATGCCTGGTTTCAGAAAGGAGCATATGACAAGGCATTACCTTATCTGGAAAAGTATGCGGAGAAAAATCCATTGAACAGACAGGAACATTATGAACTTGGGTATTGTTATTATAAAACGGGGCAGTATGATCTGGCGGTGAAACATTTAACATATGCAACCGGAAGCAAAGATATACTGGCACAGAACACCTACTATTTGTTGGCAGATTGTTTTTTACATCTGGGAGACAAAAAAAAAGCGGGTATTGCATTTTCCTCTGCAGCAGGGATGGATTTTGATACGAAGATCAAGGAGGATGCACTGTTCAACTATGCCAAACTGACTTTTGAACTTTCCTATTCTCCCTTTAACGAAGCGGTGAGAGCCCTGAAAGCTTATATTGATACCTATCCCTATTCCAAAAGAATCAAAGAGGCCTATCATTATCTCGTGCTGGCTTATTTGAATACAAAGAATTATAAACTGGCCCTTGAATCTCTCGATCAGGTAAAAGACAAAAATAATGAAATGAAAAAGGCTTATCAGAAAGTTGCCTTTTACCGGGCACTGGAGTTGCTAAGATCGGGCGATCCGGACAACGCTGTTATTTTGCTTAACAAATCCTTGAAATACGGAGTCTATGATCAGGTATTGCGTGCCAGAGCCTGGTACTGGATGGGAGAGGCCTTTTACCGGATGAAGGATTTGCAGAGTGCCCTGGATGCTTATATGAAATTTATTTACAGTTCCGCAGCTGTTTCCCAGCCTGAATATCCCGTGGCACATTACAGTATCGGCTACGTCTATTTTAATGAGAAAAAATATGATCTTGCTTCCCAGTGGTTTCGAAAATACCTGTCATTTACAGGGAAAACCACACCGACGCTGATTGCTGACACGTATAATCGCCTGGGAGATTGTGCTTTTATTAAACGGGACTTCAATCGGGCCATAGCCTTTTATACCAAAGCTTATAAGAGTGGCAAAAATAACGCAGATTATGCACTTTATCAACGGGCCTTTTCCTATGGGTTGCTGAAAAACCAACAGGCGAAGATCAAGGATATGACCACTCTGATACGGGAGTTTCAGGGTTCAAACTACCTGGATGATGCCTTGTATGAAAGAGGAATGGCGTATATGGAAGTGAACAATACGACAGCAGCCCTGAAGGACTTTCAGGAGATCATCTACTCGTATCAGTCCAGTTTATTTGTTCCCAAAGCTTACCTGCAAATGGGATTGATATACTATAATCTGAACAATTTTAAGGCTGCTGTAAAAACCTATAAACAATTGATTGAAAAGTATCCGGGGACTCCGGAAGCCCGGAATGCACTCACTGGTCTTAAGAATGCCTACGTTGACATGAATGATGTGGAGGCTTATTTTGCCTATGCTCGGCAACTGGGAGGCTTTGCCAATGTGAGCCGGGCCGAAGAAGATTCGCTGATGTATATTTCCGGAGAAAATATATATATGAAAGGAGACTGCAACAAAGCAGAGAGCGTATTGAACCGGTATCTGCAGAAATTCCCGGATGGGGCTTTCAGAATAAATGCTCACTTTTATCTCGCTGAATGCCTCCGCCATAAAGGTGTCTTCGATGAAGCCCTGAAGCATTATGCATATGTAATCCGTCAACCCCGGAATCTTTTTACGGAGTCTGCTCTGTTGGCTTCTTCTGCCTTGTATTATAAGAAGAAAGATTATTCCTCAGCCCTCGAAGACTATGTCTTACTGGAAAAGGTGGCTGAGCAGAAAAAAAATATCCTGATCGCCCGCCTCGGGCAGTTGCGTTGTTCCTATGTACTGAATCATTACCGTTCAGCCGTCACCATAGCGAAAGAGATTATTAAAATGGATAATCTGACGGAAGAAACAGCCCGTGAAGCCTGGTTTAAAATGGCAAAATCCTGGCAGGCTCTGGGAGAGGATGCGAAAGCCCTGGAGGCTTACCGGAAAGTAGCCGTCGAAGTATCCAGCCCCGAAGGTGCGGAATCAAAATACAGGGTGGCAGAGCTGTTGTATCGCATGGGAAGGAAAGATGAAGCGGAAAAAGTCATCATGAAATTTATCAATATGAGTACACCCCATCCTTACTGGATGGCCAAAGCTTTCCTGCTGCTGTCGGATATCAGTATTGATAAGGAAGATATACTGCAGGCGAAATATACCCTCCAGAGCCTGCTCGAATATTACAAGATAACCGATGACGGAATACTGACGGAAGCACAAGAAAAACTTAAAGAGATTGAACGTTTTGAACAGCTTATGAATGCCCCGGGTGATTCTCTGGAAATACCGCCGGATACCATCAAGAGACAGCAGAAGGAGGATAGTGCCTGTATGTTTTTGAAAACGAACATAATAGCCGGATAATGAGAAATAACCATACCTGTCGTTTCTTTATTGTTTTAACAGGTTTTTTCCTGACGATATCTTTTATGGTCCATGCACAAAAAGAAGAGATCAGAAAAGAAGTAAGGGTAGTAAAACCGTATGAACCGGTATTGTCGGATGCCCGGAAAATTAATCTTCCTCCCGTTGCTGAAGACACGGCCCGGTATCATCCGGTGATAAAATATGAGATCACGCCGCATCCTATGATGATCTCTTATCAACCCAGACTCATCAAGCCTGCACGCATGGCGGGGGAATCTATCCCGAAACTGTATAAAAGCTATCTGAAAATGGGCATAGGCAACTATGTTACCCCACTGGCTGAGATCAGTATTGCCAGTTTGCGTGCCCGCGATCATGCCTACGGCTTTTACCTGGGAAGCTTTTCATCCTACGGAAAAGTCAAACTTGCCAACGACAAAAAAGTGGATGGGGACTATGGAAACCTGAAGATGACGGGCTATGGGAAAAAAATATTTCGTTATTCCACTTTTGAAGGGGAGCTTTTTCTTAACAGAAACAAGGTCCTGTTTTATGGATACAATCCATTGCTGGACACTGTTTTGTCTAAAGAGAATATCCGGCAGGCATTCCTCAATCCGGGGGCCGGCGTACATTACTATTCTACCCGTGCCGATTCCAATCATCTGAACTTTGATATTCGCCTGCGTTATGATTATTTTTCTGATAGGTATAATCATTACGAGCATGGAATTAAATGGGATGCCCAACTGTTTAAAATGTTTGATGGGAAAACCCTGGGATTGAATATGGATGTTCAGTATTATAATGCGGATATTTATCCCACAGGTAATTACAATACGGTGGCAAATATCGAACCCTGGTATTTTCAGTCTTCCGATGAATGGAGATTGAAAGCTTCCATTACCGGAACGGTGGATGTAACACAGGGAAATCCCACATTCAGACTGTATCCGAAAGTACGTTTTCAGTTTAAGATCATTCCCGAATACCTGGTAGCTTATATGGGAATGGATGGTGGGATGAAGGTAAATGACTATCAGTCCATTGCCGGAGTCAACCCCTATATCCGGCCGGGACTATATGTACAGAACACAGATCGCAAGATGGACTTTTTTGTGGGTCTTTCCGGTTCCCTGGCTCCCGGAACAGAATATAAGCTGCACGGTTCCTATGTTCTGGTGGACAACATGCCTTTTTTTGTGAATGATACGAACCACATTGGCAACCTGTTTTCCGTGATGTATGACGATGTGCAGGTGGCAGGGGTCTCCGGAGAGTTTGTGACCCAGGCCGGAGAAAAACTTTCCCTGCGATTGTGGGCAGGCTTTAAAAGCTATGCTATGTCCTCCCTGTATAAACCATGGCATGAACCGGCGCTTAGAGCATCCCTGGGCGCAAGATATAACCTCCGCAATAAAATCCTCATGACAGCAGATATGTTGTTTATAGGCAAACGATATGCACTGTCTCCTGACCCTGTCCCCGATGTCATTACCCTGAAAGCATATCCCGACCTCAATCTGGGAGTTGAATATCGTTATCGCAAAATCCTTTCTTTCTTTCTCAGGTTTCATAATCTGACTGGAATCAGATATCAAACCTGGAACCAATATCCTACACAGGGCTTCTTTATCATGGGAGGATTTACCTATTCGTTGTAAGTGCTTGTAATACAGATTGTGACCTTGGGTTTTCAACATATTAACAAACGTTCCTTATGATTATCCTCTTTTGTTTATTTTTTGTTGAAAAAAATCCGGAGAATACTATGCTTAATCGCCTGATTATCATTAAAATTTACTATATTTGCATAACCAAAATTTTTATACTTTAGATGAACAATAATTTATTGGCTGAGAAAAGATTTTGTGGAGAGATGAGCAAGGGAAGGAAAAAGGGATCGTTTAAATGCTTTAGTGCAAATAGCAGTTAAACGGGAAATCATAAAAACAGTGTGAAATTGAGTGATTGGGATTGCGGAGATTCCTCCGCAAAAAGGCAGTTATTATTATTAATCAGAGAAAAGAATTAAATGCAATTATGAGTAACGAAATGATGAAGAACGACAACAATAATGATTATTCTGCAGAGAATATTCAAGTGTTGGAAGGATTGGAAGCGGTTCGTAAAAGACCGGCCATGTATATCGGCGATGTGAGTGAGAAAGGGTTGCATCATCTGGTTTACGAGGTGGTGGATAATTCCATTGACGAAGCACTTGCCGGGTATTGCAGTATTATTGATGTTACCATCAACGAAGATGGTTCGGTAACCGTTTCCGATGATGGACGCGGTATCCCGGTTGACTTTCACGAAAAAGAGGGCCGTTCGGCACTGGAAGTGGTTATGACCGTGCTGCATGCAGGCGGAAAATTCAACAAGGATTCGTATAAGGTTTCCGGAGGGTTGCATGGCGTGGGTGTCTCTTGCGTAAATGCTTTGTCCGGGCGTCTGCGTGCGGAAGTTCACCGGGATGGAAAAATTTTTATGCAGGAATACAGTAAGGGGAAACCGCTGGGTGAGGTGAAGGAAATTGGGACAACCGGGAAGACGGGAACCATCGTTACTTTTATACCGGATGATACCATTTTCATCACCACCGAATTTAAATATGAGATTCTGGCAGCCCGGCTCAGGGAACTGGCCTTTCTGAATAAAGGAATACGCCTTTCCCTTACCGATAAACGTGAGATACTGGATAATGGAAATGGGAACGGAGATGATAACGGACACACAGCAGAAACTGGAAAATACAGACAGGATGTGTTCTATTCGGAAGAAGGTCTTCTGGAATTTGTCCGTTATCTTGATTCTACACGGGAAGCCCTGATAGAAAAACCTATCTCCATAGAAACGGAGAAAAACGGAATTCCGGTAGAGATAGCCATGCAATACAATACATCGTTTTCCGAAAACATTCATTCGTATGTTAATAATATTAATACCATAGAAGGAGGGACCCATCTTTCCGGTTTCCGGAGAGGACTGACCCGTACCCTGAAATCCTATGCCGAGAAATCGGGCATGACCGCCAAGCTGAAGTTTGATATTGCCGGCGATGACTTCCGGGAAGGACTGACGGCGGTTGTGTCGGTAAAGGTACAGGAACCTCAGTTTGAGGGGCAGACCAAGACCAAGCTGGGAAACTCCGAAGTGATGGGCGCTGTTGACCAGGCTGTTAGCACTGCTCTGGCCAATTATCTGGAAGAAAATCCGAAAGATGCCAAAACCATCGTACAGAAGGTGATACTGGCTGCCACTGCACGGCATGCTGCCCGGAAAGCCCGGGAGCTGGTACAACGTAAAAATGTACTTTCCGGATCGGGACTGCCCGGGAAACTGGCCGACTGTGCCAGCAAAGACCCGGAAGGCACAGAGATTTTCCTGGTTGAGGGCGATTCGGCCGGTGGTACGGCCAAACAAGGCAGAGACCGGCAGTTTCAGGCAATCCTGCCCCTGCGCGGAAAGATACTCAATGTTGAAAAAGCTATGATGCACAAGATCTATGAAAGTGAGGAGATAAAAAATATTTTTACGGCACTGGGTGTGTCCATCGGGACGGAAGAAGATAGTAAGGCACTGAACCTCTCAGGATTGCGCTATCACAAGATCATCATCATGACCGATGCGGATGTGGATGGAAGTCATATCACAACGCTGATTATGACCTTGTTCTTCAGATATATGCAGGAGCTGATCAAGAATGGATATCTCTTCATCGCTACACCTCCCCTTTACATGGTGAAAAAAGGAAAAAGCTTCAAATATTGCTGGACGGAGCAACAGCGTATGCAGGCCACCGAGGAATATGGAGGAGAAAAAGCCGGCGTTTCCGTGCAGCGTTATAAAGGTCTGGGTGAGATGAATGCGGAACAACTCTGGGATACAACCATGAATCCTGAGAAAAGAACCCTCCGTCAGGTGACCATCGAGAGCGCTGCCGAAGCTGACCGTATTTTTTCCATGCTTATGGGTGATGAGGTGCCTCCACGCCGCGAATTTATCGAAAAACATGCCAAGTATGCCAATATTGATGTCTGACCTCTAAACCTTAAACCATTAACCAAAAACTGCCATGCTCCTGCTTGGATACGATGTAGGAAGCTCATCCGTCAAAGCCACGCTTGTCAATGGCGAAACAGGAAGTGTACTTTCTTCTTCCTCTTTTCCTGAGCAGGAAATGACCATAGATGCTCCGTCTCCCGGCTGGGCAGAACAGGATCCGGCGATGTGGTGGAACAACCTGGTTAGGGTGACCCGGAATATCCTGGAGAAAGCGCAGGTGCCCCCGGAGGATATCAAGGCCATTGGTATCTCTTACCAGATGCACGGACTGGTGTTGATAGATCGTGACAGGAAGGTGCTGCGTCCCGCTATCATATGGTGTGACAGCAGGGCTGTGGATATTGGAGAGAAAGCGTTTCAATCCATCGGACCGGAAAAAAGCCTGGATCATTTATTGAACTCACCCGGTAATTTTACCGCAGCCAAACTGGCGTGGGTGAAAGAAAATGAGCCTGAGATCTTTGAAAAAACCTGGAAATTTCTTTTGCCCGGAGACTACATTGCCCTGAAAATGACCGGGGAGGCGACAACAACCATTACTGGTTTGTCGGAAGGGATATTCTGGGACTTTAAGGAAAACGATGTGTCATCACTCGTTACGGATTATTTCGGGTTTGACCCGAACCTTTTTCCTGTGATTGTGCCTGTGTTGGGAGCGCAGGGGAAGCTTTCGAAGGAAGCTGCCCGTGAATTAGGACTTTCTGCTGGCACAATGATAGCCTACCGGGCCGGTGATCAGCCCAACAATGCTTTTTCCCTGAATGTCCTGAATCCCGGTGAGGTCGCTGCTACGGCTGGCACATCCGGGGTGGTGTATGGCGTGAGCAATCAGCGGAAATATGATCCACTGTCCAGGGTGAACACCTTTATTCATGTCAATCATCAACCTCCTGATAACAGATACGGGGTGCTCCTGTGCATCAACGGTACCGGAATCCTCAATGCCTGGATGAAAAAGCAGTTCACGGGAGTGAGCTATCCTGAAATGAATAAAGAAGCTGCCTCTGTCCCCGCAGGGGCGGACGGACTGATGGTATTGCCTTTTGGGAACGGGGCGGAAAGGATCCTGAACAACCGGAACCCGGGAGCACTTATTTCCGGACTGCAGTTTAATATTCACCGGCGTGCCCATATGCTGCGGGCTGCCCAGGAAGGTATTGCTTTTGCTTTTCGCTATGGTCTGGAAATTATGCGGAAAACAGGAATCATCCCCGGTGTAATACGGGCAGGGCATGCCAATATGTTTCTGAGCCCTTTGTTTGCAGAAGCGGTGGCCAACAGCACCCATACTCCGATAGAACTGTATGATACGGACGGGTCTCAGGGTGCTGCACTGGCGGCAGGCCTGGGCAGCGGCTTTTATCATAACCCCGCAGAATGCTTTCGCTCCCTGAAAAAAATCAGAACAATAGAACCCGAAACGATGCTGGAATCCGTGTATGACGAAGCATATGGGAAATGGCGGGGATACCTGGAAAAGGTGGTAGGGCAGTAAGTAGGGTGCAGGATGGAATGGAACAACAATAACAGTAAAAAAGGTTTTTTAAAAATAAATTAAAAATAAAAAAGATGTCTGTTTTAACGGGTCAAAAAGAATACTTTCCCGGGATTGGGAAAATACCTTTTGAAGGGAAAGAATCGGATAACCCTTTGGCTTTTAAATGGTATGATAAAAACAAGGTGGTCCGTGGCAAAAAAATGAAAGATCATTTTCGTTTTGCTGTAGCTTACTGGCATACTTTCTGTAATACTGGAAATGATCCTTTCGGTATGGGAACCAAAGAGTTTCCCTGGAATGCTTATGATACTCCTATGGATAGGGCACATGCCAGGATGGATGCAGCCTTTGAGTTTTTTACTAAACTGGGTGTACCCTACTACTGTTTTCATGATTTTGACCTGGTGGAAGAGGGAAATACACTGGCCGAATCTGAAAAACGGGTGGCTCAAATGGTAGATTATGCCAAAGAAAAACAACGACTTTCGGGCATCAAGTTGCTGTGGGGCACCTCCAACCTTTTCTCTCATCCGCGGTACATGAACGGTGCTGCCACCAACCCTGATTTCGGGGTGGTTGCCTGTGCCGGGGCACAGGTAAAAAATGCTCTGGATGCCACCATCGCCCTGGAAGGAGAAAACTATGTGTTTTGGGGTGGCAGGGAAGGATATCTTTCCTTACTAAATACCGATATGAAACGGGAAAAAGAACACTTGGCCCGTTTTCTGTCCATGGCCCGGGATTATGCCCGTAAAAACGGGTTTACCGGCACTTTCCTGATCGAACCCAAGCCCATGGAACCATCCAAACACCAATATGATTATGATGTTGAGACGGTTATTGGTTTCCTCCGTCATTATGGATTGGATAAAGATTTTAAGTTAAATATAGAAGTGAACCATGCCACCCTGGCCGGCCATACTTTCCAGCATGAATTACAGGCAGCTGCCGATGCGGGACTGCTTGGAAGTATCGATGCCAATCGGGGTGATTATCAGAACGGCTGGGATACCGATCAGTTTGTCATTAACCTGTATGAGACGGTCGAAGCCATGCTGGTGATCCTCGAGGCAGGTGGTTTCACCACAGGCGGTGTTAACTTTGACGCTAAAACACGCAGGAACTCAACCGACCTGGAAGATATTTTTGTGGCCCATATTGCTGCCATGGATGTCTTTGCACGGGCCCTGGAAGTGGCGGACCGTATTTTGACGGAATCTCCGTATCTTTCGAAAAGAAAGAAAAGGTATGCTTCTTTTGATGCAGGGGAAGGAGCGGCTTTTGAAGCCGGAAATATGACCATGGAGGATCTGCATGATCTGGCCGCCCGGTACGGGGAGCCTGCCAGGATCAGCGGAAAGCAGGAATGGTTTGAACAATTAATCAATCAATATATCTGATTAATATGATACATTCGCAGGACCAGGGAAACCGGGCATTTATCATGTCCGTGACTGTGGTGGCCACCCTCGGGGGACTTTTATTCGGATACGATACGGCTGTGATCTCCGGCGCTGTAAAAGCTTTGCAGGGATTTTTTATTGATTCGCTGAACGAACATGCACAGGTTGCAGCCAAGGTGATTCTGCAGTACAGGATCAGTGTGGCGGCAGTCGTTGCCATCATCGTGTATGCCCTGGGCGCCATGCTTGTGAAACTGTATGGGCGAAAGAAAGGGTTGTTAATTACTGCCTTTGTAGCGTTGCTGGCTGTCGTGGGTATTGTGAAGTATTTTGACAACCCCCTGACACTCACGGAAAAGACCGCTAACTCATTGAAAGGGTTTGTTGTGTCTTCGGCTTTGGTCGGATGTATTATCGGGGGCAGCATCGGCGGTTTTGTCAGCCGAAAACTTGGAAGGAAAAAGGGCCTGGTGCTGGCAGCTTTGCTGTTTACTCTGTCGGCCGTTGGTTCGGCGATCCCTGAGAAGATGAATATTTTTATGGTACAACCGGTAATCTCGTTTATCATTTACCGGATTATCGGAGGAATAGGAGTGGGGCTTGCCTCTATGTTGTCACCCATGTACATCGCCGAGATTGCTCCGGCAAAAATGCGTGGTCGTCTGGTATCATTGAATCAGTTTGCTATCATCTTTGGTATGCTGGTTGTTTATTTTGTAAATTATTATATTGCCTATACACATCAGGGTAATGACACCTGGCTGAAACTTACCGGATGGCGTTGGATGTTTGCCTCGGAAACCATCCCCGCAACCCTTTTTATGGTGTTGCTTTTCTTTGTTCCGGAAACTCCCCGTTACCTGGTACTGGTCGGTGAAGAACATAAGGCAGAATCCGTACTTCAAAAAGTAGTTGGATACGTTCATGCAGGAAAGGTGCTGGCAGAAATACGGAATACCCTGATAGAGAAGTCGGTACCGTGGCTTTCTTTTGGCGGGATGGTGATTTTTATCGGTATCATGCTTTCGGTGTTTCAGCAATTCGTTGGGATCAACGTGGTTCTCTACTATGCTCCCGAGATCTTCCGGAATATGGGTTCGGGCACGGATACGGCCTTGCTCCAGACGATTATTGTCGGTGCTATCAATCTACTGTTTACCGTATTGGCAATCCTTACGGTGGACCGTTTTGGCAGAAAGCCCTTACAGATCATCGGAGCACTGGGCATGGCTATTTCTATGTTTGCCCTGGGGTTCTCCTTCTATTTTCAGAAAATGGGCCTGGGAACCCTGGTTTTCATGCTTACTTATGTGGCTTTTTTTGCTATGTCATGGGGGCCGGTTACCTGGGTGTTACTCTCGGAAATTTTCCCAAATAGTATCCGGGGAGCTATGTCTATCGCCGTGGCAGCTCAGTGGGTCGCTAACCTGATTATCTCCTGGACTTTTCCGGTCATGAACGATAACAGTGCGTTGATCAGAATCTTCCATCATGGTTTTTCTTACTGGATATACGGCTTGATGGGGGTCCTTGCTGCCTGGTATGTCTGGAAACTTGTCCCGGAAACCAAAGGAAAAACCCTGGAGGAGATTCAGATGATCTGGAAGAGAAGAGACTGACACCTTGCCAGAGTCTGGCTTGCTTTCCTGCCTGACTATCGCAGTGAAACTTGTTTATCACCGGTAGAAAGCGTTGTTTCGGACAAACGATTATTTCAACACCCTGAACTCAATCCTGGAAGCATGCTCTCCGCCAGTATAAACGCGGTGTGTGGCTTTGCTAAAATCTGCCGGTTGGGTATCCAGGTAAATATTGTTTACATATTTCTGAGGATTGAGATCTACCAGCGGAAACCAGGTACTTTGAACCTGTACCATGATGCAGTGGCCTGTTTTAAAAGTGTGTAAAACATCCTGCAAAGGGAACTGTACGGGGGTAACCTTGCCAGGGATGAATGGTACAGGATTTACATAACTGTTGCGATAGCGCCCGCGGAACACTTCGCTCCGGACCATTTGCTGGTACCCACCCATATGGATCGTAGGAGGATTCCCTTGAAAATCAGGAAAGTCATCCGGATAAACATCAATCAGCTTGACGATCCAGTCAGCAGCCGTGCCGGTGGTTGATACATAAAGATCCACCAGGGTCTTGCCCGCTATCGTCATGTCTTTTTTCAGCGGAGAGGTTTTATATACCAGCACATCCGGCCGGCGTCCTGCAAAACGTTGATCGTCGGTCATATACTGTGCCGACATGCCAGTAGTGATCAGCTCGGTATAAGGCACTGCCTTGGCCGGATCGCTGACATATTCGTCATAACCTCTGGTGGTAGGTTCGGAAAAAGAAAGCTGATGATCCGGTGCGAAGAACAAAGTGTTGCTGACAGTGTGCTGAGGGGGCCAAGTATCAAACGTTTTCCATTCGTTGCTGCCGGTAATGTACATGGTGGCTTCCGCCAGATGGGGTCTCCCTTGGCCTTTCAGATAATACTGAAAGAAAGGGAACTCAATGTTATTCCGGTAATATTCGGAAGGAGCCGGGTCGGTGGAGAACCACACATACCCCAGATGGTCTCCGCTACTGCGGGCCCAGCCACCGTGGCGCCATGGACCGATGACAATACGAATATCCCCGCCGGGGCTGTTATTTTCCATAGTCTGGTAGGTGGCAAAGGTCCCGTACAGGTCTTCCGCATCGTACCATCCGCCCACCACCAGAATGGCAGGCCTTATTTTCTTAAGATGAGGCAAGAGGTCTCGTTCCTGCCAGAAACGATCGTAATCGGGATGATTCGCGATCTCATCCCAGAAATGTATATTTCCGTGGTAATATTGCTTATTCACATTAGACAGTGGTTCCAGATCCATAAAAAATTTATAGCCGTCCGGGGTTCCATGGCTAAAGCGTTTGCCCCATTTTGTAGTGGGTTTGGGACGAGGTTGTCCGAAAACAGCCAGAAAATTAAAAGCATGCGGCAGAAAAAACGCACCGTGGTGATGAAAATCATCCCAGAACCAGTCGGCAATGGGTGCCTGAGGTGAGATGGCCTTGACAGCCGGGTGGGCGTCCACCGCAGCGCAGGAAGAATAAAAGCCGGGGTAAGAGATGCCCCATATTCCTACTTTACCGTTACTTTCCCTGATATTTTTCACCAGCCAGTCTACCGTGTCCCACGTGTCTGTACTCTCATCCACGCCCTTTGGGTTCTTAGTGTGGTTATGCATAGGCCGCATATTGACATACGTGCCTTCCGACATGAAGCGGCCCCGGACATCCTGATATACAAAGATATACTTCTCCTGCATGAAAAGGTCGGAAGGACCGAGATGTCTTTTTTTATCTTTTCCGTAAGGTCTTACCGAATAGGGAGTACGGTTCAGCAGGACCGGATACTTGTGACTGTGGTCTTTGGGGATATAGACTGAAGTGAATAAATGTACCCCGTCACGCATGGGAATCCTGTATTCAAACTTATCATAAGCAGCGGAAGTAACTTCTTTGGAAACCGGTTTCCTCGCCGGACTGCTACCGGTAAGTACCGCGGTGAGAAGCAACAGGGCTGCAAGGATAAAATGACGTGGTTTAATCATCATAAAACGTTATTAATGATACGAATGATCAAGCTTCGCGCTCAAAATCTCCAATACTAATCGTACCCCGAAGATCCTGCGACCTGAACATCAAATCCATCCTGCCGTAACCGGAAACGATGAACCAATCCATTCATTCAAACTCTGCAAAAGACTTTTTGATGATCTCTATGGCTTCATACAACTGTTCCTCGGTGATCACCAGCGGTGGGGCGAAGCGGATGATGTGGTCGTGGGTGGGTTTGGCAATCAGGCCGTTGTCTTTCATCGTGAGGCATACATCCCAGGCGGTCTTGCCATTCCTGGGTCTCACTACCACAGCATTCAGCAAACCTTTTCCCCGTACCAGTTCGATCATGTCTGACTTGACACTGTTCATCTTTTTACGGAAGATCTCTCCCAGCCGGGCAGCATTTTCTGCCAGGTTTTCGTTTTTTATCACCTCAAGGGCCGCTACGGCAACCTTGGCAGCCAGGGGGTTTCCTCCGAATGTGGAGCCATGTTCACCGGGCAGGATGGTCAGCATGATCTCATCATCGGCCAGAACGGCAGAGATAGGATAAACGCCGCCCGAGAGAGCTTTGCCCAGGATCAGGATGTCGGGACGAACCCCTTCATGGTCCGAAGCCAGCAGTTTGCCTGTACGGGCAAGACCGGTCTGAACCTCGTCGGCAATAAAAAGTACATTGTGTTTCTTACATAGCTCATAGGCTTGTTTCAGATAACCTTCATCCGGTACATATACACCTGCCTCCCCCTGTATCGGTTCCACCAGGAACCCCGCAATATTGGGGTCGGAAGTCAGCGCTTTTTCCAGTGCCTCCAGATCGTTATACGGGATGATGGTAAAGCCGGGAGTATAAGGACCAAAGTCCTTCCGTGCATCCGGATCGGTAGACATGGAAATGATGGTAATGGTGCGGCCGTGGAAATTTCCTTCGCAGGCGATAATCTTTGCCTGGTTCTCCGGAATCCCTTTTACCTTATAGGCCCATTTACGGCAAAGTTTCAGGGCGGTCTCATCCCCTTCGGCACCACTGTTCATCGGCAGGACTTTGTCATATCCGAAATATTCCGTAATGTATTTTTCATAATCGCCGAGGGCGCTGTTGTAAAAAGCACGGGAAGTAAGTGTTAATTTCCGTGCTTGTTCGGCCAAAGCTCCGACAATTTTCGGGTGACAATGTCCCTGGTTTACGGCAGAATAAGCCGAGAGGAAATCAAAATATCGTTTTCCTTCCACATCCCATACATAAACGCCTTCACCACGGTCCAGTACTACCGGAAGAGGATGATAATTATGCGCTCCGTACTTGTCTTCCAGATTGATGTAATCCTGTGTTGTCATGATCTTTTCGTTTTCTGTTAGAAATAATTTTACTTAATGAAATGTTTGTATCCCGTAATGAGTTGTAAAAGTAGCATAAATATATTTTTTCTGATGAAACGAACAGGATTATTTTTCATCCGCCTTCGCGTTATGCTGGTTGCATGATTGCATATTGAATCCTTTGTGTCCTGCAGTCTATGTGGGACCTGTGAAGTTGTAATATGCAGCATTGCCTGGCGGAAGGCAACCGGGAGTGGGCTCAACATGTTCCGGTGCTACTTCTCATTGTAGCCAAGACTTTCTATGATCACAAAGGCAGCCCAAACGGCTTTGCTCCTTATGAAACCGGTATGGCCATGGGCAATCTTCTGGTACAGGCTGCGAAAATGGGATTGTACGTACATCAGATGGGAGGGTATTCCAAAGAACTGGCAGCCAAAAGGTTGGTGATTTCTGCAGGTTTTGAACCGGTTGCTATGGCTGCGGTGGGATACTATGTAAATGCTGAGGTTCTGCCCTTAGCGCTGCGCAAGTGCGAACAACAGCAAAGGACCCGCCTGCCCATACGTCCAAACATGAAATCGCAATGACAACCCGATTTATTTAAAAATAAATCTACGTAGGCGCCTACGTAGGTAAAGATATTTCAGGAATTAAAATCCGATCACCAATCTAATGTTGATTCTTCTGCCTGTCAGATAGTTGGGGACAGCATACCATCCGGTTTCATGGGACAGGTTATTAACTGTGTTAACCCACATATATGAGCTGACGTTGTTGTTGCCGAAGAGGTTGAAGATATCCAGCCCGATACGCATTGACCGGATGTGCTTGCTGAGTTTTTCATTCTCTCCCGTTTTTGTTTTGACAAAGTCTTTTGAAAAACCGAGATCTACACGTTGGTAGGCTGGCATCCGGAAGAACAGGTCGTAACGTTCCGTGTTGGGAGGCCGCACGGGTAAGCCGGTGGAATAAAACAGGGCCAGGTGCATCCGAAAAGAAGGATTGTTGGGGAAGTAATCCTGAAAAGAGAGCCCGAAATTAATCAACTGGTCGGTTGGCCGGGGATAACATCCGGGAAAGCGGGTCCGTCCATCCTTATCAGTATAGGAATCTCCGGTAACATCTTCGCAGGCACGCATAAAGGAAAGACTGGCCCAGGAGTCCACCCCCCTGACGAACTCACCGTTGATTTTGAGATCCAGTCCATAGGCTGATCCCCGTGCAATATTCTCGCCGACATAGTCGATCCTGACATTTTCCATGAAGTAGGGGATCAGATTGTACATACCCTTGTAATAAGCTTCCGCCGTCCACAGGAAAGGCCTGTTCCATGCCCTGAACCGGTAATCGGTGCCGGCAACGATATGCCAGGAGCGCTGGGCTTTGATACCGGGATTGACACTGCCGTCCGGATGCCGGGCTTCCTTATACAGCGGGGGCTGATCATACGATCCTGCCGACAGGTGGTACGACCAGACGGAACGGGGTGTTGGGCGATAGGTAAACAACAGTCGCGGAGAAACTACCAACTGCCGGCTGAAACTCCAGAAGTTGAACCTGACTCCTCCCTGGAGCCGTAAGACAACGCTGTCAATATACCAGGTACGCTGATTTTCTATAAAACCCGTTATACGCCAGGTGTTCATCAGATTTGACGCAATGGTGGAATGAAAAAGATTCACCGTTTTCCCGTCGTACGGTAAGGAATAACCTGCTGAATCCCGGAGCGTCCATTCCCTGATCCGGTCGTTAAATTGTTCTGCTTTCACTGTAACGCCCCATTGCAGATATTGATGGCCGGGATTATACGCACCCAGGTATTTCAGGGAATAGAGGTTTCCATGCAGACGGTTGCGGGCATGGTCCAGAAAACTCCCGATACCTATGTTCATAATACTGTCTCCGAATGTTTCCGAACCCAGTTGTTTGTCCAGGGCGTTCAGGGAATAGTATCCGTGGATATCATAATTTTCTTCCTCCAGCGTGGAAAAGGCAGCAGCGATCCATTTCATCCGCATCTTAGGGAAGGGATAATAATTTACGGTAAAGGCTCCCAGGTAAGTGTCAAAAACATCTTTTTCCTGACCTTCGTAATAGACATAAAGGGCTATGGCGTCTTGCACGGTTCCGAACGAGGTCTTCCTGCTGGACGGGATAAAATGATACCTGTTCAGGGAAATATTACCCAGGCCCTCCAAAGATACTTTCTCGTTGATCTTATAAGTGAGCAGGACCTGCATGTCTCCGAACCGGGGTTTGTATTCTCCTTCGGTTTCCAGGGTATTCAGCAGGTAACTGTTAGATTTATAACGGCCTCCTGCAAGGTACGTAAATTTACGGTTCCTGCTGATCCCTTCCACGTGGGCTGTGGCGCCCAGCAGGCCTGCCGAAACAGTGCCTTTGAATGATACGGGTGTGCGGTAGGTAATGTCCAGCACTGAAGACATCCTGTCACCATAACGGGGGGCAAATCCGCCGGCAGAAAAGCTTACGTTTTCCACCAGATCGGGATTGATAATACTGAGCCCTTCCTGTTGACCTGAACGGACCAGGAAGGGCCGGTAGATTTCAATATCATTGATATAGACCAGGTTCTCGTCGAAATTTCCTCCCCTGACCGAGTATTGGGAACTCAGTTCATTCTGTGAACTTACCCCCGGCAGAGTTTTGATGAGTGACTCGATACTGCCGGTAGGGGTTGGCAAGGTATTCAGATCTTTTATATCAATTTTTCGCATAGTCCCCTCTTCATGTCGCGTACCTTGTATCTGTACTTCCCGGATCGAATTGATGGAAGGGGTTAGTACGATGGTTACTTGTTGGATCTTTTCCGGAGGAACGTATATTTTACGGATCACTGGTTTAAATCCAACAGAGGAAAAAACAACATACACTGTATCGTCTGAAGGCGTAGGAAGAAAGAATATGCCGTTTATATCCGTTATGGTTCCCACGCGATCATTTTTTAAATGAACGTGTACGCTTGGAATAGGATTTCCTTTCCGGTTCTGCACCATCCCGCCGACACCCGTTTTGCCCTGGGTGAATCCCGTTACCGGAAACAGCCAGAGCAGAGAAAACCATATCCACCTTATGTGTGCAGGCATTGTAAATTGTTTTTCCGGTTTTCAAAATAAACTGTTTTTTTTCGTTTTCATTGCGAAAACAGGTATTTTTAATGCAAAATTAGATATTATGGTTCGACAAATACAATTCAGCCTGCCTCCTTTTCCGAAAGGATATCATCTGATTACTTTACTGATTCTTGAAAAAGCCGGAACATTGCCGGCCGAGGGGGTCATGCATATCTTTATTCAACATACCTCAGCCGGTCTTACTTTGAATGAAAATGCGGATCCTACGGTGCGTCGTGATTTTGAAACATTTATGAATGACCTGGTGCCTGAGGACTATCCGCGGTTCATGCATACCCTGGAAGGAAGTGACGATATGCCTGCTCATCTGAAGTCAGCCATCCTGGGTGCTTCCGTCTCTGTCCCCATTAGTAATCACCGGTTGAACCTCGGGACGTGGCAGGGAATCTATCTGTGTGAATTCCGCCGTCACGGAGGACCCCGCAGGATTGTGGTAACTATAATGGGGGAGTGAGCATTGGGATTGGGAGGCCTTTTTTCTTCACAAACCGAGTATCTTGGCATCTACCCAGAAAACCGCATTGATTTCCACATCAATATCCTGTGTGATCAAATGATCGGTGGTTGTTTTGGTGCGTAGCTGAAAAGAGTCTCCCAGAATATAATCTTTCAGGTCATTATCGGAGGTATCCAGTACAACCTCAGTTAACCCATTTTCCGGGATATCGGTGTTCCAGGCTATTTTCTTTTCGGGGAGGTTATCTGTTTTAATATAGATTTCAATGGAATTCAAAAAGTCAAAATCCTGACCGGCAGGGGTTTTGATCTTGAGTTTAAGTTCTTTCAGTTTAATGACTTCAACCAGGTTTTTATGGGTATTGTTGGCTGATAGTTCTGTTTCAGAGTTAGTTGTTATTTTGGGTGTATATAGATCGATCGGCACATTTATCCCCACAGTAGATTTAATGGTTACATCCGTATTGTATTTCAGATTAAATTGTGTGAGCTTGTCCAGTTTTTTGCAGGAAAACAAACCGGTAACGGAAAAGATAACCATGAAGAAAAAGATAAATCGTTGCATAATAGTTCATATTGGTTTTGGAGAACCTAAAGAATTTTTCATTTTACGGAAAATGGAAAATTATGTTTCACCTTAGACGTTTGCCCGATTCACAATAACATAACATAAAATAAAAAATGTAAGCCTAACAGCATGTCATTATTGTGATCGGAATCACTCATCCTTGGAGTGAGGGAGGTTATTTTCCTTTTGGTAGATAACAAAATCACGCTGTGCTTTAAGAATATTCACAAGATATAATACCAGGTTCTTGGATTCGCCGAGAATATTGAATAAAAGAACACTGGGTCGTGTTTTAATATCTCCGTGTTTCTTAATCATTTTAACATGTTTTTTCTGCAGACCTTTGATATCGTTCAATATTTCTTTCTGAAGATCCAGTATCAGACTTACATTTTCAAAATCATCATTTCTGATTGTTTCTTCAATGTGTTTGAACAAAGTGGCAATCTCATCGTTGATGATCAATAAGGCATCCATCTGTTCTTTGGGAAAGAGAGGATGATTGTTATCAATATGCTTGAATATAGGGTTATGGATGTAAGTCAGGCAGTGTGCTGTTTCCCTCAGATAATCCAGGGTCTGGACATAGTAATGGCCTGTTTCAATGGAGTTTTCCTCAAGGTTTCGTATGGTAAAATAAACATTGTCTTTCAGATCCTTAACTTTCTTATTCAATTCTGAGATTCTCTTTTGAATAGCTTTTAGTTTTTTCCTGTTTTCCTTACTGAAATAGATCAGGGTATTATAAAATATATCAGATGCCTGTTCCAGGACAGACAAGGTTTCCGATTTACATTTGCTGAATACATCCGATCCTTTTACTTCCTTACTCTCATTTATGATCTTTTCCTTTCTATGTTTCTCCTCTTCTCTTTTGGAGTGAACAAACCGGTTTTTTATGATAAGATAGGCATCCAGGGATAAGACTGCCAGAATCCCGTAAATCTTACCATAGAATATAATATAAGCAATGATAAAAGCGATCGTAAAAGCAATCAAAGCGGTCATAAACCATCCTGTGATCACAATAATTACCCCGGAAACACGGTACACGGCACTTTCCCGTCCCCAAGCCCTGTCAGCGAGGGATGTCCCCATGGCTACCATAAATGTAACATAGGTTGTGGAGAGGGGCAGTTTCAGGGAAGTACCCAAGGCAATGAGGATACTGGCCACGACCAGGTTTACAGAGGCCCGGACCATATCAAAAGCCACCCCTTTTTCCTTTTTCAGCCTGTTATATTCGGTACGGTCGAAACGTTTGTTCACAGAAACACGTACGCTTTCCGGAACAATGTATTTGAAAAAATTGGAGAGGCCGACGGTTTGTCTTACGATAGCGCGTGCCAACACGGAAGATTCAAATCGTTCCTGGCCCTCTTCCTGACGACTCAGATCAATGGTAGTGGCTGTGACGGTGCGGGCTTTTTTTGAAAAAGCCATGGTCAATACCATGATCAGCCCTGCCAACAGGAGATAGAGTGTCGGTGTTTTTACGGGTCCCGCCAGGGCAGTCATGGCAAAAGCCGAAGGATCGGTAGCTCCCGAATGAATAAACTCCTGAAAAGAGGCCACACCCGCCAAAGGAACCCCGATAAAGTTTACCAGGTCGTTTCCGGCAAAGGCCATCGCCAGTCCGAAGGTTCCTACCAAAACAATAAACTTGAGGATGTCCACCTTAAATAGAGAAAGAACCACCTGCAGTACCGCGGACCACACGATGAAGCTCAGACCCAGTATGAGTATGGTATGGCTTTTGATCCACATCAATGAGTCTGGAGTGATGATGGAAGACCCTTTGGCGCCTTTGATCAGGATAAAATAAGTTATGGCGGTAAAAGAAAAACCGCCCCATAAGGCGCCAAAATATTTAAAAGTACGTTCATAATTAAATGTGAAGACCAGTCTCACCAACCATTGAATAAAGGCTCCTGCCAGGAAGGCAATGACCACAGAAATCAGTATTCCGAAAATAATTGCCAGCGCTTTTCCTGAATTGATATAGGTACCCAGATCCTGCGGAGCATCTGGATTTCTTACAATCTTGATGATTGAAATAGCAACGGCAGCACCCAGCAATTCAAATACGATGGATACGGTAGTTGATGTCGGAAGACCATAGGTGTTAAAAAAGTCAAGCATGATGACATCGGTGAGCATCACTGCCAGGAATAAAAGCATGATCTCATTAAAATAAAAATGTTCGGGATGGAAAATCCCTTTCCGGGCCACTTCCATCATCCCACTGGAGAAAGTAGCTCCAATCAATACGCCCAGGGCTGCAACCAGTAAAATAATACGAAAGGGGGCTGCTTTGGCCCCCAATGCTGAATTGAGAAAATTGACGGCATCATTACTGACACCTACAATCAGGTCGGAAACAGCCAGTATAACAAGTGTAATGACAATAAAAAGGTATAATGTATGCATGCCTTTCTTTTTTGTTTTTTGCAAAACAAATGTAAAAAAAAATAAAAAGGAAAAAAGATAACGTTAATTTATCATTAATAAATTTTACGTACAAAAATTCCTGAATGAAAAATTGTTTGAGAAACAGATAAATAAGAGGAGAGGGATTGTTAGACGTAGGGGGAATTTATCAGGAAAGCAGAAGACTGACAGTATTCAACAATTCATTTACATTAACGGGTTTGGATATAAAATGAACCGCTCCCATTTTTTTGGTTTGGCGTATGTTTTCTTTGGTGCCGACAGCCGATACAATAACAACGGGGATATCTTTTAATGACTGGTCCTTTTTAATATTTTCAAGGAAATCAAACCCGCTGATTTCCGGCATAAGCAGATCCAATAGTATGAGATCAGGTTTGTGCTTGTCAATCAATTTGTACGCTTCATGGGCATTTAATGCAGAAATCACTTCATACCCATGTTGTGCCAGTACGGCATTTAACAATACCACATTGGTGGAAGAATCATCAATTACCAGTATGTTCTTATCTGACATCTGACACGCTCTTACTCCTACTGTTAATAAGTGACAAAATGTTAAGCAAGATACTCTTTTTTGCCGGGACATTCTCATGTAACAGGGTGATATAAATCACCTTTTTCTAGTAATTTACATCATCTATCGAAAAAAATAATTATATTTAGCCGGGAAAACAAAGTGATGAAAGTCTCGGATCCAAAAAATGGCATACAGGAAGTTCTTGATAATTCCTGGATATTTAAGGATTTTTCTGCAGAGGACAAAGTGGCTGTGGCAGAAAACAGCAGTCTGGTCCGATACCACAGTAAAGATATCTTATTCAGGCAGCATACGCGTACATCACATGCGATGTATGTGGTTTCAGGGCTTGTAAAAGTCTATAAAGAGAGTGGAGCCGGCCATTCGGTGACCTTGAAGATTATTTCAGGCAATCAGTTTGTTGGCCTGGATACCATTTACGCAGAGAGTGAATACCAGTATTCCGGCTCAGCGATTGTGGACACCATAGTCTTGATCATTGACTTCGGAACATTCAACAACCTGGTATTATCCAACGGCCGGTTTGCTTTGGACCTGATCAGGATGCTCAGTAAGGATTCTCTGTATATCTTCCAACGTCTGAATAGTCAGACCCATAAACAACTCCCGGGAAGAATTGCTGATGTTTTGCTGTATTTATCCGAGGAGATTTTTCATTCCTATGCATTTGAGTTTCCGCTTACCCGTCATGAGCTGGCCGAACTGGCCGGGACCACTAAAGAGAGTTTTATACGAACTATTAATGAATTCAAGCATGACAAGATCATTCAACTGGAAGGCAGGAAAGTTGAGATTAAGAGTCTTGATATCGTAAAAATACTCAGTGAACTGGGATAGATCTTACAGAATATTTATTTTATGCGAAAAGTTAGTGTTTTAGTTATCTTTTCTTTAGGGTTTGTATTTGCCTGTCAATCACCGGCTACAAAGAACCATAGAACCGGCCTGATAGCGGATCACGGTGTGGTGGTGTCTGCTCATCCGGAGGCTTCCCGAATCGGAAAAATGATACTGGAAGAGGGAGGGAATGCCGTGGATGCTGCTGTGGCTACTGGTTTTGCATTGGCTGTTTGTTATCCCGATGCAGGAAATATCGGTGGTGGGGGATTTATGGTGATCCGTTTCCGGGAGGGTCATACCGCCGCTCTTGACTACCGGGAAAAAGCCCCTCTCCGGGCTTATGAAGAAATGTTCCAGGATGCGGCGGGCCATGTTATACCCGGATTAAGTTTGGACAGTGATCTGGCGGTCGGCGTTCCCGGTTCGGTTGCCGGATTGCTTAAAGCTCTGGATAAATATGGCTTGTTATCTTTGCAACAAGTAATACAACCGGCCATAGATCTGGCAGAAAAAGGATTCCCTGTAACCCTGAAACAGGCCAAACGACTTAATCAGTATAAGGAAGCATTTCTCCGCGCCAACCGTTTTGTTCCTGCTTTTGTAAAGGATGTACCCTGGAAAGAAGGGGATACCCTGGTGCAGACAGATCTGGCGAATGCCTTGAAAATGATCAGGGATCATGGCAGGGATGGTTTTTATAAAGGACCCGTTGCCAAGGCGTTTCTGGATCAGATAAAGCAGGATAATGGCTGGATCACCCAACAAGACCTGGATGTGTATCGCGCCATATGGCGGGAACCCCTGATGGCCGTTTACAAAAACTACAAGGTAATTTCCATGCCCCCTCCTTCAAGCGGAGGGGTTGCCCTGATACAGTTATTGAATATGGTTGAACCGTGGCCCATAGGTAAGTGGGGATGGAATACCCCAGAGTCGGTGCATGTGATGGTAGCTGCTGAAAAAAGAGTATATGCTGACAGGGCCAGGTTTCTAGGTGACCCGGATTTTGTGGATATACCTGTAACAAAGTTGATTGACAAAGATTATTGCAGGGAAAGGATGAGGGGCTTTTCGCTGAAAAGAGTTATCCCTTCGGACAGTATATCTCATGGGAAACCTATAGGATACGAGAGCAGGGAGACCACCCATTATTCTGTTGTGGATGGAGAAGGCAATGCAGTGGCCGTTACTACTACCTTAAATCGTAGCTACGGGAATAAAGTAGTGGTGAAAGACGCGGGATTTTTGCTGAATAATGAGATGGATGATTTTAGCGCAAAACCGGGAACCCCAAACTCTTACGGTCTGATAGGAGGGAGAGCAAATGCCATTGAACCGGCAAAACGAATGTTAAGCTCTATGACTCCCACCATACTTGAAAAGGATGGTCAGTTGTTTATGGTGGTAGGATCTCCGGGAGGTTCGACCATCATCACTTCGGTCTTCCAAACAGTACTGAATGTGACGGAACATCATATGACTATGCAGGAAGCAGTGAATGCCGGAAGGTTCCACCATCAATGGAAACCAGACATGATTTTCTATGAAAAGAGTGCGCTGGACCGTTTGACAAAAGACAGATTGAAACAAATGGGTTATGCGTTGAAACTACGTAGTTCTATCGGTAGAGTTGATGCTGTCAGGGTATGGCCTGACGGCAAAAGAGAAGGAGGTGCGGACCCACGAGGAGATGATACTGCTACCGGTTTTTAATCCGCCTTCGCGTGCCGCTATGGATGCCAACTGTGTCTTTCGAAGACTCTCAGGCGAAGCAAGGTGCTAAAACTTTCACCGGCGGCTGTAGCCTTTGGATGAGGCCTCAGCGACAGCGTGCCTGCCCGAATGAATTTGTTCAGGTGGTCGGACGGGCCCGCCCGGTGTAGTTCATTAAAATTTTTATACATCAGGTAACAATTTTATAAATGTATAGTATAAGGGGTAATAGTGAATACAGAAAAAGATTTCAGGTAAAATTTTTTATCTGAAATTATTTTAATACTTTTATGTTTGTATTTTTGTGGGTAAGATATCTGTTAGTTAACCTAAAAAGTTCAGGTTCTTATGAATAAACCAATAAAGACCTTCTTTATCATCCTGGTAATTTTGTCTCTTATACCGGGATATCTCCTATTCAAATGGGTATTTCAGCCTAAAAAAGAATTAAACATCTTAATACTGGACAAAACGGTCCCTTCCTTTTTAAGAGAAAATCACCGTTCGTTCAATTGGATTCTGACACATGAAAAATATGTAAAACCGGATAAAAAGAGATATAATTATACCAAAGACTATTTCGGTTTTTTCCCGCTAAAACCTCAGCGTAGCAAACAGTATGAAATAAAGAGAATACGGCTGTCCAAGGTTATTGAGCTGGCTGACTCATTTGATATGGCCTATTACACAGATACATATGGGGTTTATTTTAACGACTGGTATAAGGGAAACAACAGAACACGGAGATCCAGAAAAATATACGGTGGAACCAATAACAATGACTATTTATTCCTAAAAGAAATGAAAGCCAGGAAGAAATTGTTCATTGGGGAATATGATATCCTGGCTTATCCTACCGATTTGCTGGAAAGAACAAAAACAGAAGAATTGTTTGATCTTAAATGGACCGAATGGCTGGGAAAATATTTTTCGTCACTGGATTCCATTAAAAATCCCGATCTTCCCAAATGGATCATGGATATCTATCGGGATCAATACCATAAACCATGGACCTTTAAGCATGGGGGGATTGTTTTTGTAAGTTTTAACAACCGGGTTGTTGTTCTGGAAGATAAAAAGGATCTTGATTTTGGAGTCCCTTATATTTATACCACTGACTATGGTCAGAAAAAATTCGGTTTGCCTTATAAAGTTGTTTTTCCATCCTGGTTTGAGGTGGTAGATCCCGGTAACAACAAGGTAGTTTCATCCTTTAAGATCCATGTGAATAATCTGGGGGATTCCATTCTTACCAGTAATTCTATTCCCAATCAATTTCCGGCTGTACTGGAGAGCAGCACTGAATATCCGCATTTTTATTTTGCCGGAAATTTTTCCAATAATCCGATTTATCTGAGAACGGCCTATTTCCCTGGTTATGAAAAGTTCTGTCAGAAAATTGGTGTTCCTTTCCTGAAGAAAAAGAGTTATTTCTACTGGCATTTTTATCAACCTTTGATGACCCATATTCTGGATCAGTATTATACTGAAAGGAAGGGAATGAAATAATAATATTTGAAAATCCGGTAAAAAGGTGTTTGTTCGTCAAACGCCTTTTTATTTTTTAAGCGGCACCCATGAGTAAGTTAACGATTTCTCTGGTACAGTATGATATCGTATGGCATCGACCCGCGGATAATCTCAGGCGTTTGAACCGTCTTATTCAGCCTTTGGCCGGGCATACCGATTTAATACTCCTTCCCGAAATGTTTTCCACCGGATTTACCATGGATCCGGAAACCTGGTTTGAGGAGCCGGAAGGGCCTGTGTATGTCTGGCTGCATACGATGGCTGGTGAGACAGGGTCTTGCATAGTTGGAAGCTATATTGTCCGGGAAAACGGCAACTATTATAACAGACTCTTATATGTTTTTCCCGACGGAAAAGAATATATGTATGATAAACGGCATCTTTTCAGAATGGGAGAGGAGCATTTACATTATACACCGGGAAATCAGCGTGTTGTAATTCCTTTCCGGAATTTTCGTATCAAACCTTTTATTTGTTACGATTTGCGTTTTCCGGTATGGATCCGGAGCCGGAACGATGCCGATCTTTTGATTTTCGTGGCCAACTGGCCGGCAAGCCGGAGAAACGTATGGAATACCCTGCTGAAAGCCCGTGCTATTGAAAATCAGGTATATGTGGCCGGGGTGAACAGGATCGGGAAAGATGGGAAAAACATTGCTTATTCCGGAGATACATCAGTCATTTCGCCCAAGGGCAACATACTGGCTTCACTTGAAACGGGAAGAGAAGGAGTTTTAACCTGTTCAGTAGATCTCAATGAACTGCAGCAATTCCGTGAAAAATTTCCCGTACACCTGGATGCTGATGATTTTACCCTTTTTGACTAAACGGTTGTTAATTTCTTTCTTTTGCAAGTGCATGATACAGAATATTAACAGGATGCATGGCTTCCCTCTCCGTACCTTCTTTGATCTGGTGCCGGCAACTGGTGCCGGGAGCAGCAATGAGTACTTCCGGATCTGTTTTGCGTACGGCAGGAAAAAGTACCAGTTCCCCTATTTTCATGGATAAAGAATAATGTTCTTTTTCGAAACCGAAAGAACCTGCCATTCCACAGCAACCGGAAGGAATTTCTTCAACTGTGTAATTTTCAGGGAAAGAGAGTATTTGTAAGGTATAACGAGTTGAGCTGAGTGCTTTTTGATAACAGTGACCATGAAGTTTGATGTGTTTTTTCTCTTTGGTAAACCATTCTTTTTTGATTTTTCCCGAAGAAAATTCCCGGGCCAGGAATTCATCTGCCGTCAGGGTATTACGGGCCAGCTTTTGTGCATCCTGCTTCAGAGAGTCCCCTACCAGATCCGGATATTCGTCCCGGAAACTCAAAATGGCAGATGGTTCTATACCTATCAACGGAGACTCTTCCGTAACAATGTCTTTGAATATCTCCACGTTCCGGATGGCAATTCTGCGGGCCTTTTTTATCAGTCCCTTGGAAAGGAAAGTCCGTCCGCTTTCGGCATGAGGAGGTGTTTCCACCCTGTATCCCAAACGGGTTAACAACAACATGGCTTTCTTTCCGGTATCCACATCCTGATAGTTGGTGAACTCGTCAATAAAAAGAAAAACTGTTCCCAGGGGATGGACTGGCTGGTGTTCTGACAGATGTTTCCTGACCCAATGGCGAAGGCTGTGATGGGCCAGCAAAGGCATGGACCTCTCCTGGGCAAAGCCGATGGTTTTTTTGATGATGCCTGAAAAGAAACGATTTTTCATAAAGAAGTTGTAAACAGTCGGGAACAGCATGCCTGCCTTCTGGATGGTATTGTACCAGGCGATAAGACGGGTACGTAAAGGTATGCCGTGGGCATCATAATAATGCTGTAGAAACTCGGCCTTCAAGCGGGTGATATCCACACTGGAAGGGCATTCCGATTTACAACCCTTGCAGGAAAGACAGAGATCCAGCACGTTGTACAGACGCGGATCATCAAGCGGATCTTCTTTCTTTGCTTGTGTTATCACTTCCCGCAACAGATTAGCCCGGGCCCGGGTCGTTTTGTCTTCATCATGGGTAGCCATGTAGCTTGGGCACATGACTCCTCCGGATTTTTCAGTTTTACGACAGTCTCCCGAGCCGTTGCATTTTTCCGCAGCCCTCAGGTAACCTCCCGTGGACGAAAAATCAAAGTAGGTTTTAATCTCTTTCACCGGTATCTTCGGATCCATCCGCAGGAACCTGTTCATAGGAGGGGTGTCGGTGATTTTTCCCGGATTCAGGATGCCATAGGGGTCGAAAGTGTTCTTTATCTCCTTAAAAATCCGGTAAATATTTTCCCCTACCATCAGGGGGATGAACTCGCCGCGTAACCGGCCGTCACCATGTTCACCGCTGAGAGATCCCCGGTATTTCTTTACCAGTCTTGCCATTTCTTCTCCGAGGGTGTGAAAAAGCTCTACATCTGCCGGATTACGCAGGTTAAGAATAGGTCTCAAATGCAATTCCCCGGATCCGATGTGTGCATAGTAAACGCAGGATTTGTCGTATTTTTTCAAGAGTTTGTCAACATCTGCCATGTACGCAGGCAAATCATTTACACGCACAGCCGTGTCTTCCATCAGGGCAACCGGTTTGGCATCTCCTTTCATATTGGCAAGAACCCCCAGTCCTGCTTTTCTCAGATTCCAAACTTTATCAACATCAGGGCCATATAACACCGGAAAAGCATAGCCATAACCGGCGTTTTGCATGTCTTCTTCCAGGTGTTTGGCGATTTTGGCAATCTCTTCATGCGTATCCCGCGCAAACTCCACGAGCAACAAAGCCCCCGGATCCCCTTCGATGAAAAAACGGTTTTTCTTTTGTTCCAGGTTGTCTTTGGTCAGTTCCAAAACGGTTTTGTCCATCAGCTCTACGGCCCCGGGTTGATGTCTCAGGGCAATAAGATTGGCCTTGAAGGCATCAGGTATCTCTTTAAGATGAACACAAACAAGCCCTTTTTCAGGGGGAGGTGACGGGACCAGATTGAATTTAATGGCAGTGGTAATGGCCAGGGTTCCTTCCGAGCCTGCCAGAAGCTTGGCCAGGTTAAAAGGAATGCCATTGCCCGTAAACGGATCGGTTTCCAGCAGCAGATCAAGGGCATAACCATTGTTGCGACGATGAATAGCAGGGTGTGGAAACTCCCTGCGTATCTCTTCTTGTATTTCTTTGTCAGAAAGGATCTCATGAATCTTCTTGTAGATCTTCCCTTCCAAATCATCCTGTTGTGTTTTGGACAAAAAAGCATCCTTATCCAGTGGACCAAAGATTACTTTGCTGCCATCACTCAGGAGGGTCTCTACTTCAAGGGTATGATCTCGGGTGCTGCCGTATAGAATTGAGTGAGATCCGCATGAATTGTTTCCCAGCATCCCGGCAAGCATACACCGGTTGGATGTGGATGTTTCCGGACCAAAAAACAAACCATAAGGTTTCAAATACTGGTTCAGCTCGTCCGGGATTACCCCCGGTTCAACACGTACCCAATGTTCTTTGGTATTCAGCTCCAGAATTTGGGTAAAATATCTTGAAACATCTAACACCAACCCTTTTCCCACAACCTGTCCGGCCAGTGATGTTCCGGCTGCACGGGGGATTACGGGAATGTCATTTTCCCGTGCAAAAGCCAGGATATGGCAAATATCTTCCTGGTCTTTGGGTCTGGTAACAGCCCAAGGCATTTCCCGGTATTCGGAAGCATCTGTGGCATACAGCATCTTGGTAACCTCATCCCAGTAAATGTCACCTTTTATTTTTTCGGAAAGTTTTTCGTACAGTGAATCCATGAGAAACAGATCTTAGAGGGAGAGGGAGTAAAAATAAATTAAAAATATCAAACATAACAGTTTTTATCTTTCCTTACCGGCATTTTCCTTGATTTGTTGTATAACAGCAAAACCTTATGATATTAGTCATTTGAATAACTTTAAAAAGGTATGAAATTTAACTACTTTTACAGCCAACAAAAAAATAATATAACTAACTGATAAACAATGGAATTTATAGAATCAATCAAAGAAAAGGCCAGAAAGGCGCATAAAAGAATTGTATTGCCGGAAGCTTATGAAGAGCGCACCTTGCGTGCAGGAGATCGTATGACAGCAGAAAAGCTTGCCGAAGTGATCTTGATCGGTGATCCGGAACAAATTCGTACACATGCCGACGCCATTGGACTTCAACATATTGAGGAATGTCTGATTGTGGATCCCAAAGATCATCCCAAAAAACAGGAATACATTGATCTGATGGTGAAGCTCCGTGCACATAAGGGGCTTACGGCAGAAGAAGCTACCCGTCTGATAGAGGATCCTTTATATCTGGGACCGGTGATGATTAAGGCCGGCGATGCTGACGGAGAGGTGGCCGGCGCCAATAATCCTACCGGGAACGTTTTACGGCCTGCTTTTCAGTTTGTGCGTACGATGCCCGGAATAAATGTGGTGTCAGGAGCTTTTTTTATGATCCTGCCTGATAAGGAGTATGGAGAAGACGGAATTCTTGTGTTTGCAGATTGTGCTGTAAATCCTGCCCCTGATGCCACCCAACTGGCTGAAATAGCAGTGACTTCGGCACGTACGGCCCGAGCTATTGGAGGCTTTACCCCCCGCGTTGCCATACTGAGTTTCTCAACCAAAGGCAGTGCACAGCATGAAGAGGTGGATAAAGTATTGCAGGCCTTACTGAAAGCCCGGGAAATTGATCCGTCACTGGATATTGACGGAGAGTTACAGGCAGATGCAGCGATTGTGCCTGCCGTGGGCCGGAAAAAAGCTCCCGAGAGTACAATTGCAGGCCATGCCAATGTGTTGGTTTTTCCAGACCTGAATTCAGGAAATATCAGCTATAAACTGGTACAACGGTTGGCCCATGCCGAAGCAATTGGCCCTGTGCTTCAGGGCATGGCAGCACCAATTAACGATCTCTCCAGGGGATGCAGCGTTGAGGATATTGTAAACCTGGGTGCTATTACCGTTAACCAGGCGGCCGGAATGAATATTTAAATGAAAAAATAATTGAAAAATGAATGTTGAACCTATTGAAAAGTATGCGTTACATACACAGATAAAGAAGAAAGGGAGTTTGCATAAAGTCGGGTTAATAGGCTGTGGAAACATGGGACAGGATATTGCCCATCTGGTAGCTGCCAACGGCTTTAATGTGGTATTTATCGATTTGTCAGAGGTACGTGTGTCGGAAGTATTCATTGAACTTAATCAAAAACTCGACAATATCATTGATAAATGGGGGTTGACAGAAAGCGAGAAAAGGGCAATCCTGTCCCGTATTCATGGCTCTACGGATTATAATGAAATAGCGGATTGTGATATTGTGATTGAAACCATTAACAATCGGAGGCCTGGAACAAGTCTTGATCTCAGAAAAGAGGTATTCCGGAAAATAGAGTCTGTCGTCAGGGAAGAGACGGTGATTGCGTCCAACACTTCCACGTTGGTGATCTCTGAACTGGCCTCGGTACTGAAACGTCAGGAAAGAGCCGTGGGTTTGCATTTTCTGCCTTCTATTACCAGCGGGAGTATTGTAGAAGTAGTAAGAGGGATGTACACAAACCAACGGTCAGTAGAGTTTGTGGAAAAGTTTGCCCGTACCATTGGTATGCGTGTGATCCCCTTGCTGGAATCTCCGGGCAACGTTAGTACCCGGCTGATCGTGGTGCTGATCAATGAAGCCTGCGAAACCCTGATGGAAGGGGTGGCTTCCGCCACCGACATAGATACAACGATGAAACTGGGCTTCGGGCTTCAATTAGGCCCATTGGAAATGGCCGACCGTATCGGACTGGATAAGGTGATCAAATGGATGAATAATCTTTATCAGGAGTTTGGAGACAGGAAATTCAAACCCAGCCCCATCATAAAAAAACTGTATCGTCTGGGATATTTCGGAAGACGTAATAACCAGGGGTTTTATGTTTATGAGAAAAACCGGATCGTGGGAGAAACCATTACTTGTGCTGAGATAGCCATACCCAAACCTCAATAAAGGGGTGTATGTGTAAAATAGAAAGTCAGAAATTGTATATAATTATAAAAATATTTGTATGAAGATCATTGTTCTGAACTGCGGAAGTTCATCTATTAAGTACCAGCTTATTGATATGGAGCGTGAGGAGGTCCTGGCTAAAGGGGTTGTGGAAAAGATCGGGCTCCATGGTTCGTTTCTGAAAAATCATCGGGATGATGGCGACGAGGTGATGCTGGAAGGAGAAATATATGACCACCAACAAGGTATTGAGTATGTTCTGGGTGTTTTAACGAGTGATAAACACGGCTCTTTGAAGAGTTTTGATGACATTAATGCTGTCGGGCATCGTGTGGTACATGGGGGTGAAAAGTTTAAAAGTAGTGTATTGATAACCCAAGAAGTTATTGCCAAGATGCAGGAAGTGGCAGATTTGGCTCCTTTGCATAACCCGGCCAACCTGAAGGGGATTTTTGCCATGCAGGATCTGTTGCCTCATGTGCCGCAGGTAGGCGTTTTCGATACGGCTTTTCACCAGACGATGCCACCCTATGCCTATACCTATGCAATTCCTTACTCGCTGTATAAAAAATATGGTATTCGCCGGTATGGTTTTCACGGAACAAGTCATCGCTATGTGTCCAAACGTGCCTGCCAGTTTTTAGGATGTCAATATGAGGATAAAAAGATCATTACCTGCCATTTGGGAAACGGAGCCTCGATGGCTGCCATCAAAAACGGGAAATCGGTAGATACTTCCATGGGGCTTACTCCGGTGGAGGGATTGATCATGGGTACCCGTACGGGCGATCTGGACCTGGGTGTGCTTACATATATCATGCAAAAGGAAGAATTAAACCTTCATGCTGCCAACACCCTGATCAACAAATTTAGCGGTATGCTGGGAGTGACAGGAGTGTCTTCCGACATGCGGGATATTGAAAAAGCCGCTCAGGAAGGAAATGAACGGGCCCGTCTGGCGTTGGATATGTATAGTTACCGTATCAGGAAATATATAGGAGCCTATGCTGCGGCCATGGGGGGCCTTGATATTCTGGTTTTTACAGGGGGAATAGGAGAGAATGATGTTTTGATCCGACAGAAATCCTGTGAAGATCTGGAGTTTATCGGTATTCACATGGACCAAAAAAGCAATGAAAAAACGATTCTTGGGAAGATCGGGGACATAAGCGTGTCGGAGTCACCGGTGAGGATACTGGTAATGCCTACCAATGAGGAGCTGGTCATTGCCTGGGATACCATGGATATTATCAATAATAAAAAACAGTAATATTATGATCCAAACCCTTGAAGATATGATGAGCAGTCTTTCCGGAATGCCGCGAAAAAGGTTGGTGGTAGCCCATGCCATGGATTCTCATACTATTGGGGCTGTGTCTCTTGCTGTGGAAAAAGGCCTTGTCGATGCGATCCTCGTAGGCGATAAAAAGGAGATACAGCAAATAAGTAAAAAAGAAGGATGGCCCCTTTCTTCTTTTGAGATCTTTCATGAAACGGACCCTTTTTCTTCTGCCCGTCAGGCAGTATCCATGGTCCGGGACGGAAAAGGGGATCTGATCATGAAAGGTTCTGTCAGTACGGATCAGTACATGCGGGCTATTCTGAATAAGGAAAAAGGAATTCTGGCACCTGGTTCGTTGCTCACACACGTGGCAGTGCTCGAGCCGGTAAGTTATCATAAGTTGTTGATCGTAGGAGATGTGGCTATTATTCCCAAACCTGATCTGAAAGAAAAAAAGATTATCCTGGAACATTTAATCCTTGCTGCCCATATGCTGGGGAATAACAATCCTAAAGTTGCCCTTATTGCTGCGACTGAACAGGTACTGCCGGGAATAGAGGCGTGTGTGGATGCAGCTCTGTTGTCAAAAATGGCTGAGAGGGGACAGATAAAAGGAGCCATGGTTGATGGCCCCCTGGCACTGGACGTGGCTCTGGATAAAAAGAGCGCTGCCATCAAGAAAATAGACTCCCCTGTGTCTGGTGATGTGGATTGTCTGTTGTTTCCAAATATTGAGTCGGGAAATGTATTTTATAAATGTCATACGAAACTTATGGGCGGCAATACGGCTGCTATTGTCGCAGGTGCCAGGGTGCCTGTGATCCTGTCTTCACGGGGCGATAGCACCGAGACAAAACTGTACTCCATCGCTTTGGGCACCTTACTATCATCCAAAAATTAAAAAGGCTATAATAATGCAGGTACATAGAATTTTAGTGATCAATCCGGGTTCTACGTCAACCAAGATTGCTGTGTACCGCGAAACAAAGCCCAGACTGGTGGAAACGATCCGGCATGCACCGGAAGAACTGGCACGGTTTAATCATATTACCGAACAGTATGAGTTTCGTAAAAAAATCATCCTGAATGAGTTGGAGAAATCCCGCGAGAAGATTGAAGAGATTACGGCCGTGATTGGCCGCGGAGGGATGATTAAACCGGTGGAATCAGGGGTGTATGAGGTGAACGAGGCAATGAAAAAAGACCTGATCAAGGGAGTAATGGGCGAACATGCCAGTAACCTGGGAGGACTCATAGCCGATGATATTGCCCGTTCCTTGCCTCGAGCACGTGCTTTTATTGCAGATCCTGTAGTCGTGGATGAATTGCAGGATCTGGCCCGGGTGGCGGGCCACCCCCTGTTCGAGAGAAAATCTATCTTTCATGCGTTGAACCATAAAGCCATATCGCGAATTTATGCCCGGCAAATAGGCAGGGAATATGAAGACCTTAACCTGATCGTCGCGCATCTGGGAGGAGGGATCACTGTCGGGGCACATAGAAAAGGCCGGGTGGTTGACGTAAACCAGGGGCTGGATGGCGATGGCCCTTTTTCGCCCGAAAGATCCGGTACCCTGCCGGTAGGTGACCTGGCAAGACTGTGCTTCAGCGGAAAATATTCCTTAGATCATGTGAAGAAAATGATCACCGGAAAAGGAGGTCTGGTGGCCTATCTGGGAACCAATGATGTTTACAGGATTAACCTGATGGCCGAAGGCGGAGACAAAAAGGCAGCTTTTCTGCTGGACGCTCTTGCCTATCAGGTGAGCAAGGAGATAGGTGCCGCAAGCGTGGTGCTCAAAGGGGAGGTCGATGCAATCCTTATTACCGGGGGACTGGCTTTTAACGAGAGGATTGTTGATTACATCAAGGTGATGGTAGCCCATATTGCCAGGGTGGTGATCTTCCCGGGAGAAGACGAAATGAAAGCCCTGGCCATGAATGCTTTGCAGGTGCTCAGAGGGGAAAAGGAATGTAAAATATATCAGTAATAAGGCAGAAGGCAGAAGAAAGTCAAAAAAGTTGAAGGGTTGAAAAGTTGAAGAGTTGAAGAGTTGAAGAGTTGAAGAGTTGAAGAGTTGAAGGGTTGAAAAGTTGAAAAGTCTAAAAGTATTTGTAAATATTTTAAAGAGTGATAAGCCCTAGACGCTGTGCGCTAAGCCCTAAGCCCTAAGGAGGGAGGCTTAGAACAGAGAGTGGAGCTTAGAAGGCAGGATTACTCACTCATACACTTTCATGGTATAGATAAGGAAACGGGGATTACTTTACCGTTCATTACCTTCCCTGCCTCTAAGGCAAAGTGGTAAATAAATTTACCCATATCTTCCGGTGTTACGGGAGCTTTGAAACCGGGGAAAGCCTGTGCCAGCATTTCAGTTTGAACAGCACCCGGTGCCAGACAATTGACATGAATGCCTTGATCCTTCAGTTCCACCGCCAGGCTCTCTGTAAGGTTGGACAATGCTGCCTTGGAAGCACTGTAGGCTGTCAGTCCGGGGAATTTTTCGCTGCCCTGATAGCCTCCCATACTGCTGATGTTGATTATGTGCCTGAGCGAAGAGCCTGAAAAAAGAGGAAGTAAGTTTCTGATTAGCAAAGCAGGTGCCAGAAAATTAATGCGGTAACTTTTTATGTAATCTTCTGCCTGAAGCTCCGTGAATGGTTTATTCACTAAAAATCCGGCATTGTTGATAAGAATGTCCAGGTGATCAAAGTCGCGTTTTATACGTTCTGTTAATTTATGAGGTTGATCAATCATGGTATCCAGATCAAATACATAAGGAAAAATCTCCGACCCGGAAGATGTAAATTCTTTTTTCAGATCTTCCAGAATGGTACCCCTTCTGGCTATCATCCCAATCCTGCTGTTTCCTGCCCGGATAAAGGATGTTGCGACCTGATAACCAATGCCTTTACTGGCGCCTGTAATGATCACGTTCATGTAATTATTTTAGAAAAACAACAATAAAAATAGAATTTTATTTTATTTTCGTAAGTTAAGTTGTGATATTAATCTTAAAATGGCTCAATTCCCCGTAGCTCTGCTTCGGGAAATGAGTTACTTTTTTTTGTACCTCAGAGGCTTCCCTGCCCGGCTGCCACCAAATAGACGGGCCTGCCCGGCTGCCACCGTACAGACGGGCCTGCCCGGCTGCCACTTTACAAACGGGCCTGCTGCAAGGTAGTTCATCAAAATTCTTAGGTTGACAAATGATGAATGAATGAAAGAAATAATAAAAATTTCGAATTATGTTGATACAGAATACAAAAGGATTAAAAAACATTTTACGGGTTTCCGTTCTTATGATGCTTCTTGGAATTTTTTTTCAGTCGAATGTTTATGCAGAAGGCAAAGAGAAGTCCAGAAAAAAACTTTCAGACAAGGTCTATCTGGGCGGCTATTTTGGTTTGCAGTTTGGTACGGTTACGGATGTGTTGCTGGCGCCTCTGGCCGGGTACCGACTCACCCCCAGATTGATGATTGGTGGAGGCTTTAAGTATGAATATTATCAGGAAAATACCCCGTATTTTAAATATAGTACTCATATGTATGGTCCCAATCTTTTTACCAGATACCTTTTCCTGAAAAGTTTTTCCAATTTCCTGCCGGTTAAATTCAATGGAGGGTTATTTGCCCAGGCTGAATATGAAGCTCTGAATATGGATCACCGCTATTTTGGGGTTCCGGGACAGGAAAATGAAGGTCGTTTCTGGATGAATTCCTGGTTTTTGGGAGGTGGATACCACCAACCCATAGGCAGAAAAAGTGCGATAAATATGCTTTTTTTGTTTTATCTGGGAAATAGGGAATTTACGCCTTATTCCAATCCTGTTATCAGGGTGGAATTCGGATTCTGAAAAAACCAGGTTCGTTTTAAGGATCCAGTCTGATTTTTTTAAAATTAATTGGCAGAGGGCTTTTTTTTTATTTTCTTTACACTCTTATTTTTAACAAATTATATCTTATAAAACAAACATGGAAATTTTAATTACAAAGTTTTCGTGAAAAACAAATTAACGTATGAAAGTAGAACAGAAAAAAGTTGTTTCTATCACCTATGAGCTTAGGCAGAATAATGGGGAGGGAGAAGTTCTCGAAACCGTTACCCAGGAAAATCCTTTGTCGGTAATCTTTGGCATAGGAAACCTGCTTCCCGCCTTCGAAGAAAACCTCAGTGGATTGGACGTCGGGGAGAATTTTAATTTTACACTTACTTCGGAACAGGCATATGGCGAATATAACGATAATGCAGTGATTACAGTACCGAAAGAAACCTTTGTCGTGGATGGGAAGCTTCAGGAAGAGATGCTTTATGAAGGAAACAGTATTCCGATGATGGACGAACAGGGCAATAAGCTTACCGGAGTAATCACCTCTGTGCAGGACGACCAGGTGGTGATGGACTTTAACCACCCACTGGCAGGTATGAACCTTTATTTTAAAGGAGAAGTTGTAGAGGTCAGGGATGCCACTCCGGATGAAATCGAACACGGACATGTACATGATCATGAATAAATGAACCAATCTTGCGGATGACGAGAAAATAAGCCTGTTTTTGAGCATATTTGGCACAAAAACAGGTTTTTTTATTTTTTTGGTAACCTTTGCGGGTTGGGTATATCTTAAAAACGAACCACTATGTGGAAAAAACTACCTCTCATTTGGAAAATCCTTATAGGAATGTTTTTAGGAATGGTATGGGGCGTTTTAGCTCATGCCCTAGGATGGGATAAGTTTACTACCGATTGGATCAAACCCTGGGGAGTGATATTTTTGAATATGCTGAAACTGATCGCAGTGCCGCTGATCTTTGTTTCACTGATCAGCGGTATTGCCAGCCTGACCGATATTTCCAAACTCTCTAAAATTGGTGTCAAGACTCTTGTTATTTATGTTCTTACTACTGTTTTTGCCATAACGGTAGGTCTGGCTCTGGTCAATATTGTAAAGCCCGGAAATACTTTCCCTGAAGAAAAAAAAATCGAATACCAGCAGAAATTTTCCGAATCATTGGCAAACAAGAAATCTGTTGCCGAACAAAAAAAACAACAATCGCTGTTACATTTTCTTGTGGATATGGTACCGGAAAATGTCGTAAAAGCTTCTTCGGATAACTCCAAAATGCTGCAAGTGATCTTTTTTGCCATTGTCTTTGGTATAGCTATGGTTTTGTTACCTGATGAAAAAGTCTCTACGGTAAAACGTTTTATAGATGGTTTGAATGATATCATCCTAAAGATTATAGATATCTTTATGGGATTTGCTCCCTATGGTGTATTTGCCCTGTTGGCAGCATTGATCGTGGATTTCAGTGCAGATATTGCCCTGTTCAAAGCATTAGGCCTGTATTTCCTTACAGTAGTAATCGGGCTGTTTTTCCTAATTCTCTTTTTTTATCCCATGCTGATAAGGATCTTTGTTGGGATTAAACCTGGAAAATTTTTAAAAGCGCTGTTGCCGGCACAATTGGTTGCTTTTTCTACCAGTTCGAGTGCAGCCACCCTTCCAGTTACAAAAAAACAGGTAGAAAATGAGCTGCATGTCCATTCGGAAATCTCAAATTTTGTCCTTCCTATCGGCGTGACGATCAATATGGATGGTACCAGTTGTTATCAGGCCATAGCAGCCATTTTTATTGCAGAAGTATTTGGAATTGATCTTACCCTGGGTCAGATGCTTATTATCCTGCTGACGGCATTGCTTGCTTCTATTGGTTCACCGGGAGTGCCCGGCGGAAGTATTGTCATGCTGATTATTGTGCTTACTTCGGTAGGACTCCCACCCGAAGGGATTGCCTTGATCCTGGGAGTCGACCGGCCTCTGGATATGCTCCGTACGGCGGTGAATGTAACCGGAGATTCGACCGTGGCCTCGATTGTTGCCAAAGGAGAGGGATTGATCAATAATACCTGATCCCTATCAGGCAAAAGAATCCTTTTATCAAAGGATTTTTGCCATTTATCAATAGTTTCCCGGTTTTGCATGAAATATCTGCTTTCCGGAGCAACCTTTTTATCTTTTTAAACATCTATCAATTAAATAACTATGTTAACTTTTTTAAAGTGTCATAGAGGATGAAGAAAGTAACCGGACAACAATAAAAAACCATATATCATGAAGATCTTATTTGCGAGCAAAAAGAACAAAAGAAAGGTAACTACCAAAGAAGCGATCCTGAATTACCTGAGAAGCCATGAAAACTCTTCTCTGGGTGAGATTGTCATGAACCTGTCACTATCCTATACGGAAGGACTTAATAACCTTTTGGAACTGAAAAATGAAGGGAAGGTGATCAATAATATCTCTCCTTTCAAGTATCGTCTGGCAAGTATCTAGAAATATCAGTTACGAAGAATAGTGCTCATAAGGCCTTCGGGCCTTTTTTTTGTCCGGAAGCGGACAAAAAAAAACAGGCAAAGCCTGTTTTTTCTTTTTTCAGGAACAGATTTAAATTTCTTCTGTTTCCACAACTTTTGCCAATATATCGGCATAAGGGATTACCAGGTATTTTTTTCCTTCAAACTCAGTTTCTGTTCCGGAAAATTCCTTGTAGTAAACCGTGTCGCCAACAGCGATCTCGATGTTCTCAATATTGCTGATTGCTACCACCTTGGCAAATTTCGGTTTCTCTTTTGCCGAATCGGGAATGATGATTCCGCTGGCCGTCTTTTGTTCTGATTCTGTTTCCTGGATCTCCAGAATAACGTTCTGATTAACTGGTAATAACTCTTTCATTTGTTTCAGGATTTTAAAGTTGTTTAATTTTGTATGTCTAATAATTGATCAATTTTTTTCTGGTCGAATCCCACAATCCATTGTCCGTTGATCTCCGTCTGAGGGACACCTTGTTGACCGGTTTTCCTCACCAGCTCTTCTGCGGCATGCTGGTCGCGGGAGACATCCACATCGCGAAAGGGGATATGGTGGGAGCGAAGATAATTCTTCAGGGTATTACACCAGGGACACGTTGGTGTAGAATATACTACAACCCGCTTTTGGGGTTTCCCTTCTTCTCCTGCAGCAGGAGTCGTATAGATTAGATTCTCAAAAAGGGTTTTATAGTATTTGGCATCGTTGCATCCCTTGAACGTATTTTTGAATTCTCCTTTTTCAAAGGTAAGCAAGGTGGGGACAGAGGTGATCCCATAAACAGGATGAACATCTCGCACGTGCGCAACATTTACCATGTGCAGGATGATGTCATTCTTATCATCGGCTGCGGTTTTTATATTCTTGCGTGCACAGTCGCTCAATTCAGATCCTTCTTTGTAAAGTAGTACATAGGCTTTTTCTTCTTCTGTAATTTTCTCCACCAAGTCCTTGTATGATTTTACATGTACCTCTTTTAGCATGGTATCCATATTCAATCTTTTATGATTTAAGTTTTGTTTTGGTTTTTATCATATTTTATGCCAAACGCGTATTCTTGAAAAGTGGCACAAAGATAATGTAAAATTGACAGGAAGAAACCCTAAAATGGCAGATGTTGGAAAAGAAGCTGTCAGGCAGCAGTCAGCTTTTCTTAAGAGACATAAATGCCCCCGTTTTTATTAGTTTCATCACGGAGGTAACGGATGTCAGGAGGTGATCTTCGGTTTGGCGGATAGCCTCATCCAGTGTCAGGGGATGAGGAGGTATGGGAATGATGGCCGTGAATGCTTTTTCCAATGCTTTTTTCCCAGAAAGATCATACCATCCTGTAAAATCAATCACAGGTACATGATACCGGGTTGCCAGTCGGGCAAGGGACCAGGGAGCTTTTCCAAAAAGGGTTTGCCGGTCGGTCTTTCCTTCGCCGGTCAGTGCCAGGTCTGCAAGCTTCATCTTTGTCTCCAGTCCCGTGATCTTTTTGACCAGGTCGAATCCTCCCATTGCCTTGGCGCCCAGGAATGTGACCAGGCCTGTAACCAGTCCGCCGGCAGCGCCCCCGTAAGTCATGTCAGACACTTCAACATGGAACTGCTTACTGATCATATGTGCCAGATGTTGAAGATTGTTTTCCAGAATAGCTGTCATTTCAGCAGAGGCTCCCTTTTGGGGAGCATAAACAAGAGCTGCTCCTTCCTCCCCGGTTAAGGGATTGGTTACATCGCAGGCCACCATTATCTTTACTTTGCCAAGTCTCTTGTCCAGCCACTTCAGATCAATCCGGGCCAGACGGTTCAACTGGCCTCCGCCCGGCAATAATTCATACCCTTTTTCATCCAGAAAACGTCCCCCCAAAGCCTGTACTGCACCCAGACCACCATCTACCGTTGCGCTTCCTCCCGCTCCGATAATAATCTTCCGGCAACGTTGATTCAGCGCCGCTTTGATCAATTCGCCCGTACCATAGGTAGATGTCATCAGAGGATTCAGCTCGTCTTTTTGCAAATGTTCTATTCCTGAGGCTGCAGACATCTCTATTACAGCTGTATGTCCCTCCTCTGTTAAACCAAAAAATGAAGTGATGGGTCGCATCAGGGGATCATGGACACGTACTTTTATTTTGCGGCCTCCCACGGCATGCAGAATTGCCTCAGTGAGCCCTTCGCCACCATCGGATAACGGAACCTGTATCGTTGTGCTTTCGGGAAATACCTCATGAACGCCTTTGGCCATGATCTTAGATACTTTAACCGAAGACATGCTTCCCTTGAACGAGTCAGGTGCAATTAGTATTTTCATGGCACAAAGCAGTAATTATTACCTGTAAGTAAAGATAGGAATTAATTTATTCTTCCCGCCAACACCGGTTCTTTTTTCCCCTCTTGAATGTCTGTCAGCAGAACGTTTACCGTACTATTGTTACTAGCACGTTCCCGGATGGTTACAGGCACATAATGTTGTCCATACCCCATGGAGAAGTTTTTCCCTTCTTTTTCAATAAGCACCTTTTGTTGTTTGCCCAGCATGGACCGGTAGTATTGTAGCTTATTTTCCTGTGAGATTTGCCTGATGATCCTGCTACGTTCGGTCTTGACAGTGTCGGAAACCTGATTTTCCATACGGGCAGCAAGGGTTCCGTCCCTTTTTGAGAACTTGAATGTATGGATATGACTGAAGCGGGCCTGACGCGCTATCTCAGCAGATTGTAAGAAATCTTCTTCCGTTTCTCCGGGAAAACCGACAATGATATCGGTCGTGAAATTGAAATCGGGATAACGCTTTCGTATGTTTTCCATCATCCCCATAAATGTTTTCACATCATATTTCCGGTGCATCTTTTTCAGAATATTGTCTGATCCTGATTGCAGGCAAAGATGCAAGTGGGGGGTAAGTTTAGGATGTGCAAAGAGATCAAACAGCTTTTCCCCGAAGCCTTCCGGTTCAATGGAAGAAATACGCAAGCGGAAATCTCCAGG
>JAGGWN010000098.1 GCA_021157415.1 Bacteroidales bacterium
CGAAGTATGCCACCGGTTCGGGTTGTATTTTCTTCAGGAACACCCCGGGATCCCATTTTTTGTTTTGATTTGTATCAGCCACTGCCTTAATAATATATTTTCCGGGATTTAGGTATCCGAAGTAAACAGAAGTATCGGAAAGGACAATATTTTGTCTGATACGGTTTTGTTCGGAGACATCCCATAATTGAACAAGAGTTTGCCCGTGGATATTTAGCAGGTTGAGTTGGAAATTGCCGTAATCTTCCAATCTGCGTGTTTGGAAACTGATCTCCGTTGTGTCTATGGTGTTTTTGTAAATATCTGTGAAAGCGCCCGGCAAAAGGACCAGCTTGTATTTGGTATTCTCTTTCCATGGGCAGGTAATAATATACCTTCTGAGGAAAAAGGAATCCTGCCGGAAAAGATAAGGTTGCCGTACGTAAACGGTGTCTTCAAGGCGGAAGAAAAGGATTCTGGCAGTATCCGTTTCCCCGGCGGGTGCTGAGGATTCCAGGAGTAATGGTTGGTTTAGTTCCTGTCTGCCCTGCGAAGCGCTGGAGGCAATCTGCAGCAGGGTTTGAGACTTTTCTGTTTTTCTGGAAGATTTTTTCCCTTTATTTGGTGTTTTGAGCCGCAGGGTTACCGTATCTGTGATCCGGGAAGGGTTGCCCAGCGAGTCAGAGGCCAGGTAGTTTACGGCCAGGTCAAAACGTTCCAGATGGATCAGAGAGGTATCTGTCAGCCATAACCCCAATGTGTCTCCCGTAACCGATTTTTCAGGGATATACCAGGAGGTCGGGACATCCGTTAGCAAAGGGGTTAACACGGGATGCAGGGCGGGCAGGTTGAAGATCAGAATGACCATCTCCTTGCGGGGACGGGATGAATTTTTCAGATATTGCTGTTCCATCTCTTCGGTGAACAGACGCAGCAGGAAACGGGGCCCCGGAAGTACCCGCAGACTATCGGTCGTTGTAGTGTCATGGGAAGGAGAGAAAGAAGGGGTAGGCTCCACATGAATAAGACTGTCCGAAAAACCTACCATGTCCTGTCCCGGGTCGTACTTATAATTCAGGTTCCCGTCCACCAAGGCTACGAGGCGAAACGTATCGGCTTTCAGATTCTGCAAGGAAAAATTCCCGTCCTGATCTGCTTTGCTCACATAAAGGGGTTTTTCCAGAAGCGGTACGGAATCACCCAGGTGATCATACAGTAGAACAAAAGCTTCTTCGGGAGGATGCAGGGTGAAAGCGTCTTCCAGTTGTCCGTGGATTAGCAGGGAGTCGAGCGCAGAACCGGTAGAGAAAACAAAGGTATAGTTTTCCAGAATATTCCCCTCGTTGAAATCCCGGATGGCGTCTCCGAAGTTCAGGGTATAGGTAGTGTTGTCCAGAAGAGGGTTGTTCAGCTTTATGACCAGTGTCTTTCCCTTCATGCGGATGTCCGGCCGTTTGGGCAGGGGCGGTGAAACGATCAGTTTCTTCTGGACGTTTTCCAGCTCAACAAATTCATCAAAACGTATCTCGATCGTATTTCCCGTAAAGTTGACAGAATGGTTGTCCGGCGTGGACGCAAGGACTTTCGGAGGTGTCGTATCTTTGGGTCCGCCGGGAGGAGAACCCACGCGGGCACAGGCTCCTGCAAATAATGCAGCGGCCACAATTCCTGCGATGATGATATACTCTTTCTTCACGGTATCACTCAGATAAACGGAAAACATACAAACCTACATAATTTTTTTTATGTAAGTAAAGATATAAGCTACCCCGTAGATGAACGGGAATACGCTATTTAACCATTAGCCTTTTAGACCATTGGTCTTTTAAGCTTTTTGGCCTTGATTTTTTTTTATAGCTTTGGTCAAAAATTAGAAATATGATGCTGGAATATATTCACTGGAATGTTAACCCGGAGATCTTTCGTTTAGGCAACTTTGCAGTACGCTGGTATGGTCTGTTTTTCGCACTGGCTTTTCTGTTGGGTTATATCATTGTGGGCAAGATGTTTAAGAAAGAAGGTGTTCCCGAGCCGCTGCTGGATAAATTGACCCTTTATATGGCCCTGGGAACGATCATCGGTGCCCGTCTGGGGCATGTGTGTTTCTATGAGCCTACTTATTTTTGCCAACATCCGGATGAGATTTTAAAGATCTGGCACGGCGGACTGGCCAGCCACGGTGCTGCCATCGGTATTCTTCTGGCATTGTGGCTCTTTGCAAGAAATACCAAACGACATTTCCTGTGGGTCATAGACCGCATTGTCGTGGTCGTAGCCCTCTCCGGCTTCTTTATCCGCATGGGAAACCTGATGAACTCTGAAATATACGGTATTCCCACCCACCTGCCCTGGGGTTTTATCTTTGTCCGCAACGGCGAGACCGTCCCGAAACACCCCACACAGATCTATGAAGCGCTCTCTTATCTGATCATTTTCGTGGTGCTTTATTGGATCTATCTGAAGAAGCAGGGGAAAGTGCTGGAAGGATACCTTTTCAGCCTTTTCCTGATTATGACTTTTACAGCACGTTTTTTTATCGAATTCATCAAGGAGGTTCAGGAACCTTTTGAAAATCACCTGCCCCTCGATATGGGACAACTGCTGAGTATTCCTTTCATCCTCACAGGTATTATCCTGTTAATCGTAATCCTCAGGAAACGAAAGACACCGATTGTAGCCGGGGGGAAAGACTAACCGACAGCTTAAGGCCGTCATGAAACCAAAGCACATATTTATTCTCATTCTTCTGTTCCTTTCGGGATGTATTACCGACGAAAAAGTCACCACTTATTTCCATCCCGACGGTACTGTCACACGGAGAGTGACCTTTAAAACAAACCGAAAAAAGTTCGATACGGATCATCTGGCAGTACCGGTAGATTCATCCTGGACCCTCACCGTGCGGAAAGACACTGCGGATACTGCTCAATTCCTGGTGCGGGCAGAAAAAACCTTTGGCGGGGTGCAGTGGCTGAATAATGATTATAAAATAAAACCCAATGCTCTTTCTGGTGTAAAAAGGGAGATTTCCTTTGAACGGAAGTTCATGTGGTTCTATACCTTTTATTATTATCAGGAAACTGTTTCGAAAGTCTTTGATCAGCATCCCCTGTCGGAGTTCCTGACAGATGAAGAAATCGGGTATGTGAAAGCAGGAGATCCAAAGAAAAAAGAAATGGTGACGGGATTGGACTCTATGGCCCGGGAGAAATATGAAGACCGGGTAAACAAAAAATATATGCAATGGCTCGCTGCCTGTATGTTTGACGAGCTGTTGGCCGGACTGACAAAAACAGCCCAAACCCATCCTGCCGGTGCTTTTACCGTAAAAAACCTGACCTCCGGAAAAGATTCCCTGAAGGCAAAATATACCGGTATGATTGTCAATATGAAAAGCGATAAAGTGTTTTCACAATATTTTTCAGATTGTTATGGGGTTGTGCCCGATTCTCTTATGGATCGTTATCCTGCCTATTTTAAAAGGTATGTTGAACTGCAGAATATTTTTTCCTCTGTTTTTTTTGCAGAATATGAAAACAGAGTACAGCTCCCGGGCAGGCTCTATGATTCAAATGCCGACACGGTGGAAAAAGACCTTTGCTCATGGCAGGTGCGTCCGGCACGGTATCTGGGAGACGATCTGGACATGTTTGCTGCCGCACGTGAAGCCAATCTGTGGGCCTGGGCTGTGGCCCTGGTAATACTTGTTCTGACCCTGGCGGTGTGGTTGGTGCCGAAGAAGAAGGAAGAAGAGAAGGCTAAAAAATAAGATAGCCAGGATTGGGAAAATAAATTGCTGGATTTCTGATTGTGGTTTTATCTATAGAGGCATTTACACTTATGCACCCGGTGAATTTTGTAATATAAGAACCAAAATTCCTTCAGGGATGTATGCATTTTTCAATAACCCATAGGCAACATAGTTACAAAAAAAAATGGGTGGTGTATTGCCATAAACCCTTTTCCGGAAAGAACAGCCTGATTCAATACCTGGGTAACTACATCCACAGGGTCGCTATCTCAAATCACAGGATCATTGAACACAAAAACGGGAAAGTCAGCTTTTGGTATAAAAACTATAAATCAGCAGGGATGAGCAGGTGTCTCTCTCTCAACG
>JAGGWN010000076.1 GCA_021157415.1 Bacteroidales bacterium
GAGGCAGGGGTTTTCCAGGCGGATATCAATCTGCATTCCGTACTCTTTAAAACCGTCAATTTCGGACTCTCATACCGGACACAGGATGCCCTCAGCATCCAGGTGGGATATCAGAACAAAAGTATTCTGTTCGGCTATGCCTATGACATCGCTATGTCCGATCTCCGGACCCAGACCAGCGGATCACATGAAATCATCTTTATTTACAAACTGCCGAATTTCATAATAAAAAAATAAAAGTAGATACCCCAAAACAAGGCCTTTTTACGTTTTAATTTTTTTGGTAGCCTTGGAACACGAATGGACACAAATGGGTATTTTTCCCTTTCTACAGGATGGACATTTGCGTAATATTCATTAAGTTTATCCCGGTAGAATCAAAAGGGATAAAAAATGAATATTCTTGTATTAGGATCAGGAGGCCGGGAGCATGCCCTGGCATGGAAAATAGCACAAAGTCCGCTTACTGACAATCTGTATATAGCCCCTGGCAATGCAGGAACAGCACAGCTGGGAGAGAATGTCCCCGTTAAGCCGGAAGATTTTCCGGCTGTTGAATCATTTATCCTCTCCCATGATATCCAGATGCTGGTGGTAGGCCCCGAAGGTCCTTTGGTTAAAGGTATTTATGATTATTTCAGAAGCCAGTACCGGTTTTCAAATCTTTTTGTCATAGGACCTTCGCGGGAGGGGGCGATGCTGGAGGGAAGCAAAGCCTTCGCCAAAGATTTCATGCAGGATAATGATATCCCTACTGCCCGTTATCAGAGTTTCACCGCCAAAGAGCTTAACATAGCCAAAGATTTTCTTCATGACCTGAACCCTCCTTATGTCCTGAAAGCCGATGGTCTGGCTGCAGGAAAAGGAGTATTGATCCTTAATGATTACGAAGAAGCCGTAAATACACTGAAAGAGATGTTTCATGGTAAATTCGGAGAGGCGGGGAAAACCGTGGTCATAGAAGAATTTTTAAGCGGCATAGAATGCTCTGTTTTTGTCCTTACCGATGGAGAATCCTATATATTGTTACCCGAAGCCAAAGACTACAAACGGGTTGGCGAGGGGGACACCGGTCTGAACACCGGCGGTATGGGTGCCGTATCTCCGGTACCCTTTGCCGACGACACCTTCATGGAAAAGGTGGAAGAAAGAATCATCGAGCCCACCATCAGCGGGCTGCAGGATCGTAACATCATCTACCGGGGCTTTATTTATTTCGGACTTATGAATGTCCACGGAGATCCTTTTGTTGTGGAATACAATGTACGTATGGGAGATCCGGAGGCAGAGGTGGTCATCCCCAGGCTCTATTCCGATCTTGTTCCTCTCTTTCAGGCGGTCGCCACCAAGAACCTTTCCCAACAGAACATGCAGATCATCCCTGATACGGTCGCAACGGTCATGCTGGTATCCGGAGGATATCCGGAAATTTATGAAAAGGGAAAAAAGATCACTTTCCCGGACAAAATACCCGAGACTTCCGTTATTTTTCATGCCGGCACCAAAAAAGAGAACGGGGATGTTGTCACCAGCGGTGGACGTGTATTGGCTGTCAGCTCAGTGGGGAAAGACCACAGGGAAGCACTAAGCCGCTCGTACGAGTTGGCTGAAAAAATAAACTTTGAAAAAAAATATTTCAGAAAAGATATCGGTTTTGATTTAACCTGAACCCATGTTAAAAGCATTCCAGGGTTTTCAACCCAAACAGGTCATTAATATAACACTGCTGGGCATTTTTTTCTGGCTTCCGGCATTTCTTTTCCCGTTAAAATTCTCTGCACCCATTGTCCTGTACCCCTCTCCTGCTTTGCCTGTTTTGGGGCCAATAGCCCGGCTGTCGGGTTTCACAGCTGCTGTAGTATCGTTTATCTTCTGGTTTTTAACAGGTTACCTTCAGGTCTTTATGAATACAAAACATCTCTTCCTGAAAACCAGAACGCTATTGCCTCTTTTTTTCATCCTGACCCTCTCAACGCCGGTATTGGGATTTTTTGAACTCAATAACCTGAATCTGACTTTCCCCATTTTATTGATCGCCCTGCACCTGGTCTTCGGGACTTACCGTAACAACAAGGTGGACTTTTCTTACTTTTCTGCAGCTTTGTGGGTAGGGTTGGCCTCTCTGATCTGTGTCAAGGCTTCTGCATTTCTAATTATCCTCTGGATTGCCCTGGTAACCATACGTCCCTTTTATTTCCGTGAATGGTTTGCTTCGCTGGCCGGGTTTATTACCCCCTGGTTATTTCTGTTTGGGATACACTTTCTGCTTTCAGACGAGATCTTTTCGTTGGAAACAAGCATCGCAAATGATTTCATGAATATCTTCAGAACAACCCATCCGGATAATATCAGGAAGATTTTCCTGTCTTTTCTTGGGGTTTTACTTCTTATCAGTTCGGTTCAGCTGTTGTTTACTATCCCCGGTTTAAAGATCAAGACCCGCAAATTTTACGGAGTTCTTTTCTGGATCATTGTGGTTTCGGTTGTAATGGTCATCCTCTTTTCTTCCATGTGGTTTTCTTTCATTCCGCTCTTTTCTTTGTTTTTCTCCGTGATCGTATCTTTCTATTTCCTGACGGACAAGGTTTCTCTAATGAAACGTATCCTGTTTGACCTGTATTTAGCAAGCCTTCTCATTATTTTGATAGTGAAGGTTTTTTGATTTAAATCCGAAAAACAGACTGTCTGATCTGTTTTTAGTTATCATTCAAAAAATAAGGATCCCTATTTTTTCACATAAGAAAGAATACTCACCGCCATGCCGGGTTTACCGTCTTTGAATGAGATATAAACGGTATAAGGTCCGGATTTCTTACAAAAGAAATCTACGGAATTGTAGATTTTGTTGCTTTTTTTACTAAAGTTTGTAGCGATCATGCCCTTGGTGTCATAGATGCGGATAATCCCTTTTCCCGGATATTTTTCAGAGTTACATATGGTAAACCGGTAATGGATATTTTTGTGCAAGGCCAACGTATGTCTGGCCACCGGAGGATTATCAGGTCTGGTAGCCTTGGGCAACTTTACCACATAATCTTTCAGATAGGTGGCATCACTCCCGCTCTCCTGTACACACAAGTTTACCAATTTATCCGGGGAGGATTGGCCCAGTGTTTTTTCCCCTGTCGAAAAGAAGATAAAAACGATCGAAAAAAACAGTACGCCAAATTTCATCGCTTTGTATTTTGAAACATTTAGCAAGGCAAAAATAAAAAAAACATTCATTTTAACTCATTTTCAATCAAATAATTTTGATCATTACCGGAATTTTATTTATGAACGATCTTGTTTCTCAGATCCTTTATTGACAGTATAATTTTCTGCAACAACTCTTCAGAATATTCGATTTTACTTTCTTCGTGTTGTATGACTACCAGTCTTCCGTCCTTTTCAACCGTCTCAGGTTCTCCGGGAATGAAGGTAATAGAAACCTGTTGAAACAAATTTTTCAGAGGGGTTAGTTGGGCGATCAGTTTTTGAACTTCCCGGTTATTCTTATAATGTCCCAGCAGGGTAAACAGATCTTCCATGATAATTTTCTGTTCTCCGATGCGTTCTTTGAGCTCAGGGTGCGGATAATCTTTTTGCACTTGTGTGGCGAGATACATCCCTTCCAGCCACAGTCCCGAGATGATCATGGAACTGACCTCTCCCCGCTGTTTGCCCCGGAGATATTTGTCGATATCGTTAAAACTCCGTACAGCAAGGTACATCAGGGAATCGAGATTATTCTTATTGGAAGAAAGACTTTTCAACGTATTGAAATCAAAAAACTGCCCGATCTTCAGATCTTCCGATAATTTTTTGATATTTGAAATATAGTCCAGAATAGCTGTATTCTGACCATACATAGCCTGGTACCCCAGGTCCGCCCCGTACACCCCCAGTGCAAAAGCTTTCTGAATATCCGTATTAAAACCGGATATATTCCTGGCAGGATAAAGATACTGGTTGGAATAAGGAATATCCAGCTGATTGAGCATGCCGGCAATTTCCACCGGTGAAGCCAGATTGTCGATAATATCCGCTGTGACTTCCTCTTCCAGCATGGCCGGTTTTTCATCATTCAGAACAGAGTCAGGAATGTTAAAACTTCCCTTTTTTTTATTTCCCGAACCACTGCTGTGGCAGGCTGTCATCACGATAAAAACGCTGATCAAAACGCTTAATAGAGACCTCATTTTCCTGATTGTTTAGTTTGTTGAGATTTGAGCAAATAAATGTAGTCAATAAAATTAATAAAACAAATTATTTGAGGAGGAATTAACGCCAAAAAAACTGAAACCTTTTTGGTCTTATGATCCTCTCCCCATGTCTCCTAATCAGCAAGGGAGAAGAGGTAAAAATAAGTTAAAAATAATTCACTTATTTAATGATTGCCTTTTCTTCCGGGGACGGGGAAACTCTCCGAAGAACTCAATGGTATATTTCAGTAGATCAAGGTATAAGATCAGATACAGCAAGAAGATCATAACCCATACAACCAGAATATTAAACCAGAATGTTTCGTAATAATGCCCGGCAAAATATTTTTCCGGGGCAAAAAAATGTGAACGGATCCCCAGCCAATGGCTTGCATCCGGATCCTTATAGACCGGATGATATTTCTGGATCAGGTGATTCCTGTATTCCAGAATACGGTTCCTTTCATATACTTTCTGTACAATATCCGCCAGACTCTCGTTGTAATATTTATCTTTGAGTTTCTTATAAAGATCAGGATTGGTTTCCAACATGTATTCGATAATTTTTTGTCTTTTCCCGTTAGCAGCCAACATTTTCTCGTTATAATATTTTTCAAGCCGGTCAAAATAATTTTTCAGCTCAAACACGGTAATGGTATTAAACTTCTCCGGAACCAATTCATCCACCTTGTCAAAATGCACCTGCGTATTAACTCTGTTCTCTTTTTCAATTTCATTTTTCAACAAGGGGAGTTTACCGAGGACAACCGGGGACAGTTTTCCCTCGTTAAGTAATATCACTGTAGCATTCAGGGCATCCCTGAGTTTGGGAATACGATATACCTCCTGATAGTCAGCCTCACTCTCTGCTTTTTCATACGGATAAAAATATTTTTCGTATTTGTTGTTCTTGAACTGATGCACCATGAGTGCCTCATAGGTCCATTTTGTCGGCATCAGGTCTGCTACCACCGGAACTTTATCAATACTACTGATTTTGCGATTGAGTTTGTCGAAACTAAACATAGCCCCGCTGAGCACCATCATCGGAATGATCAGGATCGGCACCACAATATAAATCGTGATGGCCGAATTAAAAGAAGCGGAAATGATCAGTCCTAAAAGATTGGCACAGGCAGCTGTGGTAAACATAGCCAGCCAGTATGGGAAAAACATACCCCTTATCTCCAGAATCGTATTCCCAATAGCTACAAACATAGCCGACTGGACGGCAGAGATAAAAAACAAGACTGCTATCTTTGACAACAGGTAACTCCCTTTCCCAAGATGCAAAAATCGTTCTCTTTTCAAGATCTTTCGATCTTTATATATTTCCTCGGCGCTGATGATCAAACCGAGGAAAAGAGAGACAATCAGTGACATAAAAATATATACGGGAATGTTTTCATTCTCCCTGTAGATATATACATCCGACTGCGGATCTGCAACATATTTAATAAGGTATGCCAGGACAAAAGCCAGCAAAGGAGATACCAGCAGGTTTAAGGTAACATACTGCCCATTGGCAACCTTGCTCAACACGTTCCTTTTCAGGTAGATAACAAATTGTTTGAATTTATCAGGCTGATCAAGGGATGAAGAAGGAAGGTTATGCGTATTTTTTATCTCCGGGAAGGGAATCCGTTCTCTGAAAAACTGAGCCCATTTCTGAGGTTTCACCCTTCTTTTTTCCGTATATCGTCCATATTCATCCACCACCCGGGCATCCAGAATATTAAATATTGTTTCCGGGTTAACATTTCCACATACGGGACATTCGCCGATATCACTGTTGATCTGGGCATCCATCTTTTTGAAATAGGTAATCGCCTCAACCGGATTACCGTAATACACCAGATACCCTCCTACATCCAGCACCAGGACGTTATCAAACATTTTATAAATATCAGAAGACGGTTGATGAATCACCACAAAAATCAGTTTACCTTTCAGTGCAAGTCCTTTGAGCAGATCCATAACATTCTCCGAGTCTCTTGAAGAAAGGCCGGAAGTAGGTTCGTCAAGACAAAGGATGGAAGGCTGTCTGATCATTTCGAGGGCAATATTCAGGCGCTTCCGCTGTCCTCCACTAATAATGTTTTTTTTGGGTGATCCGACCTTAAGATTCCGAATAGTAAAGAGATCCAGGTCTTTCAGCATTTTATCCACCATGCCGGCAACTTCTGTATCGGAGAGTTCCCTAAAGCATAAAAGGGCATTGTAATATAAGTTTTGATAAACCGTAAGTTCTTCGATCAGCACATCATCCTGGGGGACATACCCAATAACCCCCTCCAGTTGATTCCTGTTTTCAAACAGGTTATACCCGTTTATGATCACTTCCCCTTCTGTCGGCTTTTCGGTACCGCTTAGCACATTCATCAGTGTAGTCTTTCCGGAGCCACTGGCACCCATAATACCGACCAACTTGCCGTGCGTTTCAGAAAATGAAATATCCCGTATTCCATAGTTCCCGTTTGAAAAACGCTGGGTTACGTGTCTGGCCTCGAAAGACATGGGGATAATGGTTTTGTCATATTTGAACCGGGCAACCACATCACTATAATACACCGGTTTGCCATGGGATAGATGCAGGCTGCTCCCCGGCACAAAAAGAAAAGCCTGTCCCGGTTTTTCCAATAACCCGTTTAAGAAAACATCATCGGTACAGGTATGCTTCAGAAAGATTAGTTCAACATCCTGTACATACAAAAAGAAAAGAAAGCCTTTCAGGCCTTTCACGTAAAGATACCGGGCTTTCAGGAAGGCTTTTTTAACTCCCCCAATCATAAAAACCCTTTCCATATCGAGCCGGTCGGGATTGTTTTGCCGGACAAACTGTTCAATATCCTCATTAACTTCCTGGGAAATTTTGAACACCTCTGCCACCGTGTTGACGATATTCATACGTTGGGGTGAGAAACCGCCCGCGCTGTTTAATAACTCAAATAAACGCATCAGCACTACAACCTTCTGCTCACGGTTAAGTGTTCTGTTGATTTTTTTACAGATACTGAAAATCCGTACCGAATCCTTTACCGAAGGTTTACGCACAGTTATATTGCGTTTCCTGACATGGTCAATCTCAGCAAACTCTTCGAATAATTTAATATATTCCCGGGCAGAATCTTCTCCTAACTGTCGTATTAGAAAATCCCGGACAAACAGATATTCTTGATCCTGCACCCCCTCATCCTGCTTGACAATAAGGGCAAACAACTGCATCAGGGCTCTAAGAATCTCTTCACTCATAAAACCGCAGGTTTAACCGCCCTAAGATAATGAATAGAACACAAAATAAATGATTGTCCCCCGTTTTATTGTAGATAAAATAAAATGAGTCTGCTCTAATAAAGGTCTTTGTTGCCATACTCTTCGTCGTCAAGAATTTTTCAATCTTTATTTACAACAAGTTAACTGTGGTTATACAATTCTCTCCGTCTCGATTCTAACGAAAATCTGCCTTTATAGACTCAACTCATAAAACAAATCTGTTACCAAATAAAAAAGTATCTTATGAAAGACCCTGTATAACGAAAAGCACAAAGATTCAAAGAAACAAACTCAGAAGATTTATTGACTTATTGTAGGTTCGAAACAAAGACGAGTCCTGACAGGATTATGATCGCTATGTTCAAACCCAAGGTCTATCCCTTGTATGGATAGGCCCTTCACTCCGGGAGAGAGCAGGAAAAAATCAATCAGGGTAGTAGGTGTTTTTTCCGGATCAAAAGGGGTCAGGTTTGACCGGTTGGTCATATGGGATCTATCGTAGGCCCATGTCCAGCCAACAGGCAGATAATCTTCCGGGATCTGATTCAGCACAAACCTTTTATATCCCGACATATTATTAAAAGTCTTGTCCTGAAAACCCGGAGGATTCTGATTCCAGTCACCCCCAACCACTACTTTATTTCCTTTCTGCTGTTCTCTCATAATAAAATCCTTCAGGAAAGCCATCTCTTCCTTTTTCAGTTCTCCGTTATCAAAGGCAGAATTATGGGTGTCTATGAGCAACCATTGAGTTCCGTCTTTTAGCGGATACCGGGCCACCAGAAAGCAACGATCCAACATAAACAAACGAGTAGGCCAGTTGTATTGTCCTGGATAATCCATGCGGTCAACCCTCAGGGGCTCGTTTCTGGAAATCAGGACAACCCCGGATTTCACACCACCCATAGGATGGAGCACCGGCACCGGCACATAAAAAACCTTATAGTTCAGTGCTAAAAACACCTTATACTGCGGAAGGTATTTTCTCAGTGTATCCACTTCATGAATATGATAAGTCCTTTTGGAGGAAACGTCCACCTCCTGGAGGAAAAAAGCATCCATCGTATCATTATGGATCAGAAAATTACGAATCGCTTTCAGGTTATTTATCGTATGCTTTTTGCTGGTACGCACTTGTTTGCCTCCGTCGTAAAAAAAATCCATATCCTTTCCCAGCCCGCAATAACCTATATTCCAGGTCATGAGATTCAGTGTATCATATACATCCAGTGTATCAGGATGATCGGAAACATACAGTTCGACCTGTACGGGAGGTTTATAATCGGTTAATGTTGCAACAACGAGAAATAAAACAAACAAAAGGATCAGAATTCCAAAGATCCACGCGATACCTCTGATGAGTTTCTTCATGGTTAATTGTTTTTAATATGCACTATGAATTAGTCTGC
>JAGGWN010000104.1 GCA_021157415.1 Bacteroidales bacterium
ATAAATTCCAGATTAACGTTTTGGATAACGAATTTCCTCTTCAAGTTTGACATATATACATGTATTAACTTATTCTTTTGTGCTAAAAATAAATGGGCCTGTTTGAAAACGAGGTTGTCCTATAAACAAAAAGGACATTGCCATCACAAAAATAACCGGCCTTTACGCTGATAAAAATCCCAATTTTTCCAATTTTTCAAGTTCTCTCTGATGATACTTCACCTTCCGGATCATCTTTTCCGGATTATAGATGGGCAACATTTTTGGATTAAAAGGTTCCTCTTCTCTCAATACATGCCACACTACCGTTAATAGTTTTCTGGCTATGGCGATGAGTGCCTTTTTTCTTGACTTTCGCATGCACAATTGTTCAAACTTACTTTTGTAAAACGAACCTTTTGTCCTGGATGCCGCCCATGCACATTGAACCATGATCCTTCGTAAATATTTATTTCCTTTGGTTGTGGCCGTGCTTTTGTACTTACCGGCACTTTCATCATTTCTCGGACGTAATCCTGTCCATCCGGTAAGTTTACCACTTTTTTCAAAAGCACTCATGTCTCCGCCGGTTTCTGCAATAATCTGCATGGCCGATAATTTTTTGATACCCTCTATACTGGTGAGTAACTCCATCTGTTTTGTAAAATGTTTCTCGCATATTTCTTCCATCTTTTTTTCCAGCATTTCCAACTGTTGAGTGTAAAGTTTGTACCGTTCATAGGCAAGCATGAGTGTGAAACGATGTTGTTCCTCTATATGGCCTTCCAGTGAAAGTTTCACCAATTCTCCTTTTGAATTTAGTATCCTGCTATGAATGCATGTGGCTAATTCCTCTACAGTATCTTCTCCCGCAATAATTTTCTCTATTACTTTTATTACACTTACACTATTGATGCTGCTTACCAGAGAGGTTATCCGAATATTACACATCTCCAATGTCCGCTCCATCTCCTGTAGAACCCCGGTTATCTTACCTTGCATCTTAACTTGTTTCCTGCTGTATGTACGTAGCTCTCGAATAAACCTTCCCGGCACCAAACTCCCTTTCAATAATCCGTTATGTAATAACCTGGCTATCCATTGTGCATCTTTTATGTCACTCTTGCGCCCCGGCATTTGCTTTATCAGGTAAGGATTCACCAGCATCAACTCAAATCCCATATCTTCTAATATATTCCATACCGGTATCCAGTAAATCCCTGTGCTCTCCATGGCTACCTTCTTTACTTTATTCAGCTTCAGATGATATCCCATTTGGCGTATTCCTTCAGTAAATGTGTTAAACTCTTGTGTTTTTCCATATTGTTTCCCGTCGTAAATTGAACAAAATACACTATCTTTGTGTACATCAAGGCCGCTGACTTTCATAATATTTGCTTTTTAAATTATACATAATTTATATATTTATTGAGCTTCGAGCTCGCAATGCAAAGTGAAAGCAGCGACCTTGATTTTTATTCGCTTGTGTGTAATAAAATTTCATGTAAGTTTGAGAAATTAACTCCGGAAGATGCCGTTTCACAGATCATATAAGATCCGTCTTTTTTTCAATATCCTTTCAGTTTTTATTGTGGCCATCGTAGTGATTACTTTTTTTCAGTATCATCGTGAGAAAGAATATAGAAGATCTCTTGTGGAAAGCACTCTCAGAACGGTTGGCGATATTACTGAACGTTATATCCGTGTAAAACATATCCGTGAGAACGGTCGTTACCGTCTGCTGGACTCGCTTAGTATACTATTACCGCAAAAGAACATCCGCATCACGGTAATTGCCCGGGACGGGTTGGTTTTGTACGACAACTTTGTCAAAGATTATGAAAAGATGGAGAACCATTTACAGCGGCCGGAGGTGCAAGTAGCTATGCGTGAGAGAGAGGGTTCAGATATACGCAGATCGGCTACAACGGGCCAGGAGTTCTTTTATTTTGTGAAGGACTATGGCGACTATTTTATCCGGACAGCAGAGCTTTATGATGTTACTCTGGTACGTTTTCTGCGCACCGACCATCTTTTCATCTATTTCACCCTGATGATGTTTCTGGCTACAGTAGGTGTCCTGATCTACATGACGGGACGCCTGGGTACTACCATCTCACGCCTGAAAGATTTTGCCGTTCGCGCCGGCAATGACCAGCCTATTGATACTGCTGTGACCTTTCCCCGTAATGAATTTGGTATTATAAGCCGTCAAATTATCCAGATGTATGAGAACCTACGCAGCACCCGGGATGAGCTTTATGCCGAGCGGGAAAAACTTTATCGTCATTTGCAGGTAATTGATGAGGGAGTAGCCCTTTTTTCGGCAGAGAAGAAGACTATTCTTTCCAATAGCCGCTTCATGCAATATGTCAATCTTATTGCAGAAAAAACGGTGGTAGCACCCGAAACTTTTTTAGAACTGAAAGAGGCCGAAAAGTTGACCGGAATGGTGGAAGAACATTTGAAGAATCCTCACAGACGGGAAAAACAGCTGACCCTACAGGCCTCAGGGAGATTTTTTGCTGTACAGTGTATCTTTTTCCCGGATGGTAGTTTTGAGGTACTGATCAACGACATTACCCGGCAAGAGAAGAATCGCTTGATCAAACAGCAAATGATCTCCAATCTGGCACATGAGCTGAAAACACCGGTTACTTCGGTGATGGGGTATCTCGAGACACTAATAGGTAGTGGAGAGATTGACGAGAACACACGTCGCCATTTTATCCAACGGGCGTATAAACAAACCCGGCGTCTGACAGCCTTGATTAACGATATCTCTGTGCTGAATCGTATTGGTGAGGCAGAGGCTTTTTTTCGTATTAAAAGTGTGAAAGTACGGAAAGTGATCCGGGAAGTTACCGAGAACCTGCAGGTGAGGCTGGATGAAAAACAGATCCGGGTAAAGATACATGTAGGCAAAGATACGGTGATCACTGGTAGCAGGGAACTGGTTTATTCCATCTTTCAGAACCTTATGGAAAACACCATCCTGTACGGAGGAGAAAGAGTGGAGGTGGATATCAGCAGGTATCTGGAAGATGAGAACTTTTATTATTTTTCGTACAGTGATACAGGTCCCGGTATTCCTGCGGAATACCATGCCCGTATCTTTGAGCGTTTTTACCGTGTGGATAAAGGTCGTTCGAGAAAAGAGGGAGGTACCGGGTTGGGCCTTTCGATTGTAAAAAATGCGGTGTTTTTCCATCAAGGGGAGATCACCGTCCGTAATCGCCCGGGCGGAGGAGTGGAATTCCTTTTTACACTGGCGAAAAAGCGGCCGGCAAAATAATTTTTTGCCGGCAGGGAAAAAAAGGAAAACAGAAAACAGGATGAGTGGATAATTAATCTATTTTATATTTTAATCCCAGGGTCCAGGTGCGGTTTAATGTGTATCGCTGATAAATATAACTGTTTCCCTTATAAGGATAGACGATTAGTGCAGGATCGTTGAGAAGGTTTTCTGCTGCAAGACGTAACCTGAATTTTTTTCCCAGGGATTTGGAGATATTTGCATCAAGCAGATTGTGGCGATGAATGTGAATGTCCGGGATACCGGCTGCATTAACCAGGAAAAGTCTTTTTCCGGTTACGTGGTAGCTGATATTGGCTTCAAAACCGATCTTTTTATTCCGATAGCCAAGAAAGGCATTGATAAGCCATGGTGCCTGCCCTGTCATGGAACGGGTGTTGGGGAAGTCGGGGTCGAATTCTCTTTTCAACAGCAGTTCTTTATGATCTATACTTACTGAAGAGCGTATCAGACTGATATTTCCCCCTGCAAGAAAATCTTTCAGAAGAGCAGAAAAATCGAGTTTTTTCCGGAACTCCAATTCGATACCTGCGACTTTTGCCAGCTCCACGTTACGGAGTGTCAGCTCCGGGTTGGCGGCTTCGGTGTTGAAGGTTCTTTCGATGGGATTATGGAACAATTTGTAGAAAGTGCTTACAGTAATCATTTCTCCTGGTTTGAAGAAATATTCCCAACGCAAATCGGTATTGTCACAAAGGGTGCGTTTTAGTGTAGCATTTCCCACAAATACGTAATCTCCGACAAAGTTGAAGGAACTATAAGGGGCCAGTTCCCGGAAGGTTGGCAGAGCCAGCGTACGACTGCCGGCCAGTCGAAGATTCATCCCGCAGGTAATGTGCCAGATGATATTTAAGGAGGGCAGCAAATCCGTATTATCCAGATATCCTTCCGCCAGTGCAGGAATAAGACTCTTTGTCACGATATGACTTTTTTCCATTCGTATGCCGCCGACCAGGCGAAGATCACTTATGGGACTTATATCCCCGAGGAAAAAAGCCGAAAAGATGTATTGTCTGCCGTCATAACTGTTCTGATGGTCGGAGTTGATGGAGTTGGTTACATAGATTCCTCCAGAAGCCGCATCCATATTATTGTCGTCCAGATAGCAGGAGATATCGCCTGCATAGGTATTGCTGTTTTCGTTGAACATGAATTTATGTTCCCGGAATGACCTTTTCTTCCTGATATAATCAAATCCGGCTTTTATATAGGATTCTTCCCCGATGATTTTCAGAGGCAGTTTGATTTTCAGGTTGTTGTCGAAGCTGATCCCGTTCATGTTGCGGTAATATCGGGTGGGTACAGGATAGAGTGACTGTGTAATCTCATATTTTCTGCTACCGTCAGGAGCGATTGTATAATGATTTGTGAAAAAGCGCAAATCCGGCTCATACTGGGAAGAGTAGGTGGTGGAAGTGAACCAGGAAATGTTCATGTTCCCCAGTTGCTTGAAATAGTGTTCTCCTTTAAGTTGTACGGAGGTGAAGCCACGCTGCAGATATTGGAGAGTACGGGTCTGGTAGTGCATCTCATTGTCGTCGGAATGTTTGATGCCTTCCTGATAACGGGCTATAGAAGTGCCGTACTGATTGTGCAGCAGCAATATCCCCATCGTATGATGGTTGGAGATTTTGAAATTGCCGCTGCCCAGTACCGACCATCTTGCATGTTCAGATCCTTTTTCATCGGTATCCAAAAGCAGTTGTGCGGTAAGTTCCCGGTCATTTCCGTCAATGAGTTTATAACGCCCGGTGATACCGTCATCATAATACTCATATTTTTTCCCCCAGGAAATGCCGATATTGTAACCGAACGGTATCTTTCTGATGCGTGTGGAATTGCCGAGGCCTAATGAATATGACTGGTTAAGGGAGGACTGTTCTGGCCGTGGTTCCATGATTTTATTGAAAGAACGGGTGATATTTGTCAGCCGGGCATCGTCCTGAAAACGGGAGGGTATCTGTCCGCAGGCAGTTTCCGGAATTGCCCGTGTGCCGTCGTCTAGCCCCAGTGCATCAAGCCGGCCTCCCGGATAGTTTAGAAAAGATGCGTTGAGATTGCTTTTGGGATTATACCCCGCCGAAGCAGAGAACTGCAAATTAAATTTATCGGGAAAATCACGGGTGATAATGTTTATATAGCCGCCGGTAAAATTGCCCGGCAATTCGGGGGAGAAAGTTTTATAAACCGCCAGTGCCTTGATGATGTTGGAGGGAAAAAGATCCATCTGCACCGTATTGCGTTCGGGATCGGCTCCGGGGATCACTGCGCCGTTGAGAGTGGTTATACTGTAACGATCGCTCAGTCCTCTAACATATATATATTTCCCTCCTTCCACAGAGATGCCGGAGACCCTTTTCAGAGCATCCGCTGCATTGGAAATATTCATACGGGCCATCTCGCTGGCAGATATTCCGTCAAAAACTGAGGCCGATTTTTTTTGCATTACCTGAAGGGCTGCTTCGGACTTCCGGTTGAGACGCCCCATTACTTTTACTTCACGGATATCTATTTTTATTTCCTGTAAAGCCAGGTTGAGTACCTTGACTTTTCCCGGCTCAATCAATACATTTTCAAGTAGTTGGGTTTGATAGGAAACATAAGAGAAACGCATGTCATAACTGCCGGGATCCAACTTTAGCGAATAGTTACCGTTCAGATCGGAATTGGTGCCCAGGATAGTCCCTTCGACTACAATGGTGGCTCCGATCAGCTCTTTGCCTGTTTCGGCATCAATTATGCGGCCTTTTAATATTCCTTTTTGTCCTTGTGACGGCCAGGAGACAAGTAAAAGGAATACAAGCAGACAAATTGTTTTCAGGTTTTTCATTTTTCAGTTTTAAATTTATTTTGAATTAAGAATGAAAAGAGAGAACCAGCATTTCTCAGGGTACTTTTATGAAGATATTTTGATCAATGTCTGAAAAACAGAGTCCAGCCGGCTGCCCAGTTCTCTCCTCCCGGCTTAAAAGCCCCTTGCCAGGTGACTTTGTCGAACCAGGGGTCTGTGGGCTCTATACCGTTTTGTGCCGTTCCTGCCGGAGGTATGGGATTGTTTCTGGAGACCAGGACTTTGTCGGTGATTGTATTCTTCCAGACATTGAATTTTTCCGCCCATATTTTTGCGGCGGCGGCGCTGTCGGTAGGGAAGACCCCGCTACCGGCAGAGATGCGAAAGATCCCTGCAGCGGTTCCGTCTGCAATGTTTTGAAAAAGACAGTGTTCTACAGAGAGATTGTTGTCGGATAGTTGTTTATAGCTGTCATAATTGGCTGCAAGTAGTTCTACATCAATTCCTTTGACCTGGTTGGCAAAAAGGGAGTTGTAGTAGTGTCCGCCGGCGTTGTCACGAAAGGTGATCACCCTTTTGCCGGCACCGGTGCCACGGCCGATGAAAGTAGCATTATAAATATATGGTATGGCATAAGGCTCACCGGTTTCGGGATCGGTTCCTCCGTCATGTTCTCCCAGCCGGTCACCGGCGTCCGGATCCTGAATGACCGTATAAAACTGAATCCTGGCGCGGCATCCTTCATCATAGTCGAGGCCATCGTCGCCGCAGAACGATACCAGAATATGTTTCAGTCCGGGTCTGCCGCCGAAGATTTCTACTCCGTCGTCTTTGTTGGCAATTATTTCAATATATTCGATGATTGTTTTGCTGCCTACGCCTCCGAGGGTGAGGCCGTTGATCTCATTGCCCTCGCCGATATCGGTGCCTCCATGGCGAATAGAGACGTATTTTAGAATGCCGGAGTTGTCATTATCATCGTTTCCTCCGTACAATCCCCTTGGTTCGGTAGTAGGGATTCCTTCGATGGCAGTTTCCCCCGGCGATGAGTTTAGCTTTGCCTTACCCAGAAGGATCACCCCACCCCACAAGCCACGCTGGTTGAGAGGAATATTCCCGTTCAGATCATCAGCCTCAGCCGTGAAAATTATGGGGTTCTCCCGAGTTCCCACAGCAATCAACCGTCCGCCCCGTGCCACCACCAACGCACTGGCGTCGTTTTCTTGTCCCGACTTACCTTTAATTACCGTACCGGTCTCAATCGTCAGGGTCTGTCCTTCGTTGACAAATACCAGATGGTCCAAAATCCATATTTTATCGCTGGTCCATGTGATGGTACCTGTCCCCAGACCATGATCCCTTACTGTTACCCGGTTATCTTCCACGATATATTCCGTTGCATCCGGGTCTTTAATCGTAGAAACATTCTCTTTCTTACATCTCTGGAAAAGAAAGATACTTGTCATAAAAAATAATAAAGTTGCATTCTTCAAGATTGTTTTCATGTTTTTTAGTTTTTGGTTCATTGCAAAGGAATAGGATACAGTTAACCTGAAGTTTTACCTGTCATTAATAAAAAGTTAAATGATGAGAGGAAATGATAGCCGGTTTTAGGTAAAAATAATTAAAAATTAACCTTAAGTTAAGATGATATTTTCTCAATCTTGCATGATTCAGTTTAATTTTGTACATTGAAAAAAATAGCATCTATGAGAAATGAATCATACCGAATATTGCTGGTAGATGATGAAGCAGATATTCTGGAATTTCTCTCATATAATCTGCGGAAAGAGGGTTACCAGGTTTTTACGGCGGATAACGGGAAGGATGCCCTTTACCTGGCAGGGAAGAAAAATCCCCATCTGGTGCTGCTGGATGTGATGATGCCCGGAATGGACGGGATGGAAACATGTGAACGGATGCGGAAGATTCCTGAGATGAAACAGGCTGTAATTGTTTTCCTTACGGCACGTGGGGAGGAATACTCCCAGTTGGCGGGTTTTGATGCCGGTGCAGATGATTATCTTGTTAAGCCAGTGAAATTGAAAGTTTTGTTAAAAAGGGTGGCAGCCTTGCTGAAACGGGTAGACCGGGATAATTCTCCGATGTCAATGCAGGTATTGGAAGCAGCAGGGTTACATATTGATAAAGAACGATATACGGTTACCTTTGGGGAGAAGCCCCTTCTGTTACCCAGGAAAGAGTTTGAGTTGTTATATCTTCTTGCCTCCCGGCCGGGGAGGCTTTTTACGCGCGAGGAGATCTTTCTCCGGATATGGGGAGATGATGTGATCGTGGGTGACCGTACTCTGGATGTTCATATACGTAAGCTTCGTGAAAAACTGGGCAATGATGTGATCCTGACTGTAAAAGGAGTAGGCTATAAACTTAAGGAATAGATTTATAACTTTTTTACTTACCGGAATTTTCTGAGGGATAAAGATCAAAACCTAAACCGGGCTTTTCCAAATGGAAAAAAATTCAACAGTTGTTACCATCCCCGGGAAAGATGGTTTTTCAAATACCATTCATTATATTCACGGAGGATCTTCGGGATATCATAATAGCCGTAACCTTTTTCTTTGTTCCGGATTTTCCGTGCCAGGTCGGCATCATCCTCTACCAGTTTGCTCATATTCTTTTTGAAGTTTGTTAGCATTTTAAGGGATCCCAGGTCAATAAATTCTCCGTCAGGTGTCAGACCATAGTTTTCCGTGGATAGGTTTTTTTCCGAGAAAGAGAGATCTATTTTTACTTCCAGCGGCTGGTCTTTATCTATCTTCAAACGCTCCTTCGATTGTTCCAGGGTTTCATAGTACCAGCGGTAAAGACTGAAAGGACCATTGATAACCTTGAGAACAAAATGCCATGTGCGTGCATCATTGGCGGAAGCTGTAACCGGAGGTTTGAATTTTTGTGATTCGTAATAACGCGGGCCTACCTTATATGCAATTAGGTTTTTCGGTTTGTATTTTGCTGTGTACTTTGTATCATCAGGATTTTTATAGAAAAATACTTTGTCCTGGTTATTTACCAGGTTTTTTAAGAGAAGGTATCCGGTGATTGTGTCGTGAGCCCGGGTAATGACATATCCCGGATAGATAGACCAGAGTTTTATCCGGGCGGTGGTGTCGGTGACAGCTTCTCCCTGGTACTGTGCCTTTATGGTAACAGGGAAAAGAATAGGGATAAAAAGAATGATAAAAACCGATCGTTTCATAGGTATATTATTTTTCGGGTTAAGGACAAGTAAAATTATATAAAAAAGGAAAAATTATCAAGGGGAAAAACATTGTTGAAGTTACCCCATTTTTAAGTAAAGCCAAAGCTTAATTGCGCAGTATCCTTATTATGGTTAAAATAAGGGATTATTTTACCTGGGGAACGTCTAAATACATTACTGAGGCCATCCTCAATAGCATAGAACTTAAAATCGGGTACTCCAAATACCCGCTTTGCCTGTTTTAATATATGGACAGTCATTATTTTCAGCTTTTGGGACATATCCAACTCCACAGTTAAAAAATAAAACACAGCCAGTAATAATCCCATCATGTTCCTTAACCGAGAGTACTTCAATACCCTGATGTTTTCTAAATCGTAGGTTTGTTTGAGAAATCTGATCGTTTCTTCAATACTCCAACGTTTGAGGTAATAACCTAACAGGCGATAAAGTATTCTTTTATTTCTTCCAAGTGGTTCTGTTGTGAGTAACATCATTGGCTTGTTTCCAAAACCATTCACCACCAGTATATAAAGTTGATCATCCCGTCCGGGCAGTTTTACCCTCAGATATCCAAAATTGATGTGGTACTCTTTTTCCTGCCCGTTTTCTTCCCTAATAATGGTTTCGCTGTATGGTGTTTTGCAGAGATCGGCCAACTCCAAGGCTGTTTTTTCCTTGTTTTCATATACAAGGTTGCGGTTGCTTACCAATCGTATTATAAATCTTTTTTTTGTTGTTTTTCAGTAAGTGATTGTATAACACCTCTCTGTCTCTTCCCCTGTCTATTATCCAGATCCCCCTTGTTTTGCAAATATCCTGTTACCATATCAATGGCTTTGATGATCTGTGTGTTCTCACTTTTAAAATCTGGTGCATTTTGGGAATATAACTCTTGGTACAGGGGTAATATTTCGTTCTTGCCCAATTGTGCTCCGATAACCTGGGTGGTCCAATAGCCGTTCACTATCGCACTCCCATCACTGCCATCACGCACTTTGGCCAGATATTCCATTTCTTCTGCATATTTCTTGTGTATATCACTTAAATCCAGGATCAGCAATGTGTTGTCATTAATGTAAGCGGATGAATCAGTGAGTACTTGCTTATGAATATTTTCTCATATGTCTTCTTTCTTTAACTGTCGGCAAAACCGTTCTTCTATTTTTTTCAACGAAACATGCGTCTCCAAGCTCCTTCCTATTTCTGTGAGCATTACCGATTGGGTGTAAGCAGTAACTTGCAATCATCAAATTTTCGCAAAAGTAAATCATCAAGAATTGGCAAAAGTAAATCACTAATTATTAAGGTAAGATATTAAATTTTACAGCAAGTAAAATTTAATATCGAAAGACAATGATTTACAAACGAAAAATTAAAATGCTTATGTGGTACAAAGTACAAGAATTAACGCGAGAGGGGCTGAACAAGAGCCAGAAAAGCCGGGAGACCGGTTTGGATCGAGCGACAGTGCGCAGGTATCAGCAGATGGAAGAAGAAGTTTTCCACCGATGGATCATCAACCCAAGGAACCTGCCAAAGAGGTTAGCACGGTACCGGGAGTTTATAAAGAAGGCACTTATGAGCAAGCCCTATTTATCAGCGGCACAGGTAGAAGACCGGTTAAAGGAACGGTATAAAAAAGATTTGCCTTCAGTACATAGTAAGACCGTATATAATTTTGTACAGAACATCCGGAAAGAATATGGTATTAAAAAGCCAGGGAAGGATAATATGCGGAACATTGAGAAACTACCTGAACCTGCATGGGGAAAAGAAGCTCAGGTAGATTTTGGGGAATCGTGGTTACTTGATAGGGAGGAAAAAAGGAGAAAGGTCTACTTTTTTGTGATTTCCTTATCACGTTCACGGTACAAATATGTGGTATTCAGTGATAAGCCCTATACCTCAGAGAGAGCCGTTCAAAGTCACTACCAGGCATTTGAATATTTTCAGGGAGTGCCGAGAGAGATCATATACGATCAGGATCGGGTGTTCATCCATGATGAGAATCTCGGGGATTATTTATTGAGTAAGGCATTTTCTGATTTTTGCAAAGGACAGAGCTTCAGGCCGGTATTTTGTCGGGGATCAGATCCGCAAAGCAAAGGGAAGATAGAGAGTGTTGTAAAATATGTAAAACAGAACTTTCTGCGAGGAAGGCTCTATGTTATTTCTTCCCTGCTGGCTTTTACTCGACCATATACAAAAGCCTTTCCGGCTGATAATCCCCCGTGAGCATCTCTGAAATAATCTTTTGGCCGATTACTCCAAAAACATCACTTAATACAACAGATATTTTAATATTGGCACCCTCCAATATCTTTTGAAATCTATTTTTTTCTGATGATACCTGATTGATCAATTTTCTCTTATATCTGGTTAAATCCCGTAACTCCTTTATCTTTCTGGTAGGGATAAAACTGCCTCTTAAAAGCCCACATAATAACAATTTTGCCAACCATCTACTATCCCTTTTGTCAGTTTTGTGACCCGGCACATTTTTAACATGCCTGGCATTGACCAATAATATTTGAAATTCATCCCCTAATACATTAAAAATAGGCTTCCAATAAACCCCGGTACTTTCCATAGCAATATGGGTAATCCTGTGTTTCTGAAGCCACTCTTTCATTTTTTTCAAAGAACTTGTATAAGAACTAAAACTTTTTGTTATTGTTTTTATATCTTTACCTCGAATGGTTGTTACTACTATCGCTTTGTGAACATCCATTCCACAGCCGCGTTCTACGACTTGCTCGAATTCAATATAGTTTTTTTCATATTCATCTCCTTTTGTTTTTGTTCCTATTTTGTTTTTATTCTCTCTTAAAGATGAAGGTTTCATGCAGAGAATTGTAGGGTAATACTTAAACATATTGTATTATTTGATAAAAAAGTAAAATATTTTTGAAAAAGAGTTAACAAGTTATGGTGGTGAAAGTTGAAGGGAAATTGCATCCTTTGCCTGGAGGATAGACAGAAGTTTGCTTTAATTTAGCAGACCGTGTACACGAAATTGCGGAGATATTTGTTTAAAAATTGTTCAGACTACTCATCATAATGGTATAGATTTTGTCAAAGAAGTTTTTATAAGAACAGGGAATAGGTTGTTCTAAAAGGGGTGTCCCAATAAGAAGAGAATTAAGCATAGAAAAGATATTTTATGAAAAAAATAATTTTTTCTTTCCTGATCTTCTTTCCGGCGGTGTTTGCTATCGGTCAGGGAAAATATACCATAAGCGGTTATATCAGTGATTTCGCTTCGGGGGAAAAACTGATCGGTGCCAATGTTCTGGATATGAAAGGGACTTCCGGTACGGTTTCCAATGTATATGGTTTTTACAGCATCACCCTTTCGGCAGGAGAAGTTGACCTGTTGTTTTCTTACGTGGGTTACGGCCGTCAGGAGCATAAGTTTGTTCTTAAACGGGATGCTGAATGTGGGTATGGTTCAGTCGACGGAGATTAAAGCGGTGACGGTAACAGCCAAAGAAACTCACCGCATTGAACATGAAACGCAGATGAGCATGACGGATATTCCCATCAAACAGATACAGGCTTTGCCTTCCTTGCTCGGAGAGACAGATTTGCTGAAAACGGTACAGTTATTACCGGGTGTGCAATCCGGTAACGAAGGGCAAAGTGGGTTTTATGTGCGGGGAGGTAGCCCGGACCAGAACTTGACCCTCCTGGACGGGGTTCCGATTTATAACGTTTCTCACCTGTTTGGTTTTTTTTCAGTTTTTAACACGGATGTCATTAGTGACGTCAAACTGACCAAAGGAGGTTTCCCTGCACGGTATGGAGGACGTCTTTCCTCGGTATTGGATATCCGGATGAAAGATGGTAATCAGAGTGAATATCACGGGGATCTCTCGTTAGGCCTGATCTCTGCCAAAGGAATGATCGAAGAACCTGTCATAAAAGATAAAACCTCTTTTGTCGTTTCCGGACGTCGTACCTATGCTGATTTTATTGCCCGCCCTTTTCTGAAAAAAGGATTTAAGGAAAACGGAGAGGAAGGGGAAGTCGGTTATTATTTCTATGATATCAATGCCAAGATTACCCATACCTTTGGTCAGAAAGACCGCTTGTTCCTGAGTGCCTATAACGGGAATGACAAGTTTTATTATAACAGCCGCTACAAAACGGATTTTAAGGAAGAAACAAAGAGTGGTCTGGGTTGGGGAAATAGTATCGCTGCAGTTCGCTGGAATCACCTGTGGTCCGGAAAACTGTTCTCCAACACGGCCTTAACTTATAGTAATTATAAGTTGCAGACACTCATGGCTTACAAATCAAGAGACATAAGTAAAGACTCATTGATGGAAGATACCCAGCTCTCTTATGCTTCAGGAATAGACGATTTGGCTCTGAATATTGATTTTGATTTTATTCCTAATCCGGATCATTATATCCGTTTTGGAACCAGCGGCATTCTGCATCATTTTAATCCGGGGATTTTCAACATTGCTTTTCTTCAGGAAGAGGGACAAACCAAAGTCGATACTGCTATTGGCCAGAAAAAGTTACAGACTGCCGAGTTGACCCTGTTCGGAGAAGATGATTGGAAGATCACGGAAAATCTGAAAGCAAACATAGGACTTCATTTTTCCTCTTTTCTGATCGGGAAGAAACAGTATTATTCTCTGCAGCCGAGGGTCAGTATACGTTACCTGTTGCCCGGTGGAATGGCGCTGAAAGCAAGTTATGCTACCATGCGGCAGTATATACAGTTATTGGCATTCAGTAGCATCGGTCTTCCGACGGATCTGTGGTTGCCTACAACAGCAAAAGTAAAACCACAGGACTCGTGGCAGGTAGCCGTCGGTGCCGCTAAAACAATTAATAATTTATTGGAAATAAGTTTGGAGGGATATTATAAAGAGATGAACAATGTGATCTCTTACAAAGAAGGTGCCGGGATGATGCAGTTTGACGACTGGCAGGAACGGGTGACCCAGGGGTGGGGGCAAGCTTACGGTGTTGAGATGTTTATTAACAAAAAGAAAGGTAATTGGACCGGCTGGATTGGATATACGCTGGCCTGGTCATGGCGACGGTTTGCAGATCTGAATTTTGGAAAGAGATTCCATTATAAATATGACAGACGTCATGATATATCTATCGTTTCTGTTTATGAGATCAATGATCACATCCATCTTTCCGGTACCTGGGTTTATGGAACCGGAAATGCTTATACCCTGGCTAACTCAACTTATTACGGTTTTTTCCCCACAAATGCAGATAATGATTTACTTACGGAAGTGAATTATTATGAACAAAAAAATAATTACCGGATGAAACCTTATCACCGTCTGGATCTGGGTGTGGATTTTATCCGGAAAAGAAAACACTGGACCCGGAAATTTTCCGTTGGAGCCTATAATGTATATGCAAGGAAAAATCCGTTTTATATGAATATTGAAAAAAATTATTCTTATTATTCTTCAACCGGAGAACCGGAAGTGAAAAGAAAGCTGGTACAATATAGTTTATTCCCGATCATTCCCTATTTTAATCTGAGTCTTAAATTCTGACGAAATGAAGCATGCAAAATATTTTGCCTGGGTATTTTTGTTGATAGCATTGGGTTCCTGTGAGGATTTCTTCCGGACAAATGTAACAGTCAATCCTCCTGCCTATAAGCATAGCATTGTGGTAAACATGTATATCGATGACAGTGATACCACGCTCCGGGCCAGTGTGAGCAAAAATATAGGTTCGTTGGAAAACATCAAAAACAAAAAAGATCTTTTGTTGTATGATGCCATGGTAGTGATAAAAGATGATCAGGGTAATATAGTCTGTACGTTGGATACTGTTACCCCTTCTTTTAATGAGGAAATGGTAAATTATAAACTGAAAATGGATTCTGCTTTTGCCGGAAACGGACACCGTTTTACCCTCGAAGTATCCGATCCGCGTTTTGGTAAGGCCACAGCCGTTCAGACTATGCCGGAAAAGCCGGATATTTTACATCCAGTCTATAGAGAAAAAGCGGGCATTGATATGAGTGGGGATCAATATGGGTTGGTGAGTTTTACAATCCGTGATCCGGCAGGTGAGGTAAATTATTACCAGATAGATATATATGTGGAGATGGATCAGCAAGCTTATGGATACGAGATCCAACCGGTAGGCCCTGTTTATGAAATGTCTTTTGACGGTTCGTTGCTTTTACAGGATAAAACCTTCAACGGAGAGGATTTTCCTGTGAGGGTCAGGTTGTGCCTGTATTCTGATGAGGAAACATTTCAGGGTAAAATGTTTATAGAGGTCAAGGCGATTACAAAAGATTATTACCTCTATGCGCGATCTCTCACCAAAGCCCAGGATGCTCAGGAAATTGGTTTTTTTGTTGAACCTGTAGCCGTATACAATAATATTCATAATGGTTTGGGAATATTCGGTCTCAGCGCGACGAGGGTAGAGCTGGTTGGAAAAGAGAAATGATGATCTGTTCTCATATGTATTTTCTTCTTATCCTATGTTTATATTTTATACTCGAGGTTTAAAAAAACAAAGGAATTGTTTTTAGGATTTTGCGGATAAGGATACCAGTCTCTGTAATCCAATGCTATGTTTACCTTCGTGACCGGACTGAATTGAATGCCCAGGATCAGCGAACTGCCGTCGTGGGTATAGTTCCAGCCATAGATGTTGCCATTAAGCTTCGAAGAAGTGAGCCAGTCCCATCGTCCGAATACTTGCCATTTTTTTGAAAAATTATATAAGGCGTAAGCAGAATAACCCCATTTGTCCCTGTCTTTCTTATGATCTGTATTGAATTGATAATTGAATTCCCCTCCTGCCTGTAGATTCTGGAACGTGCAGCCGGCAAACAGGGAGATGGTGTTTTGAAAGACATCTTTTGTACCGATGAAGCTGTAATAGGTTCTGAAAATAATTTTTTTTGACGGGGTCAGGGAAATTCCGATACCTGTTTTGTAAAAGTTGTCAATTTGCAGTTTGGAGGATCCCTCGCCATTGGAAAAAGTCAGATCGCCTGTTATCCGGTCATTAAACCGGTAAATGGCCTGAGCTCCTATGTCGGCTGAAGATCCGAAACGATATTCGTCCAGAAAAGATTTGTAGATATATCTGTGTGCCCAGAATTTTTCCTGCACCTTGAACTGAAGCATGTCAATGATCCCGAAGTTAATAGCCAGTTGATCTTTTTTATATTTCAGTGCAGCATTCTTAAAAAAGGCATATCTCTTTATTCCGGAGGATTCAGAAAGATCCTCAGGACTTCCTATATCCAGTATTAAAACGACGGAAAAATACCTGGAAATATGGGAGTCGAACCCGAGATAGGCCCGGGTAACGTCAAAAGCGGTTTCGTCAGCGTTCAATGATGTTCTGAAATGACTGAAAACCGTGCCGATAAAATCAATTTTTTGTACAAAACCGGAAGAGTCTGCCGGTTGGGCTATACCAGTTATTGTCCTGGTCAAAAGCAGAATTACAGGAAGAAACCCGGATGTTTTCATCTTTGAAGGTCGGTTTGAAACTAGTTTTGCAAGCTAAAAAATCTGCTTAAAACAGGCAAATATTAATCCCAAATGCGCAATAGAGTTATTATAAATGGCTCTATTGCGCATAAGCCGAAGGCTGCATTGGGTTAATAATAAATGACAATCATTTTAACAAAATGTTAAAAACCAAAAAAATATATTTGAATAAATGATAAAATTTTAATATTATTGTAATATTGTAATAATATCATAAATATTTCTATCATGAAAACGGAAAAAAGTTACAATCCGATGTCAGGATATCTGGCGTTATTAATCATGCTGGTGATGATTGCCGGAATTGTTCTGAGTGCTATGGCCGGAATTACATGGCTGATTATAGTTACTTCCGCGTTATCGTTTCTTTGGATAATCGGGTTTACCGTTGTAAATCCGAATGAGTCCAGGGTTCTGGTTTTGTTTGGTGCCTACAAGGGCTCCATAAAGAAAAATGGATTTTTCTGGGTGAATCCTTTTTTTGTTCGAAAGAGGATTTCGTTGCGTGCCAATAATTTTAACAGCGAAACGATTAAGGTGAACGACAAGATCGGCAATCCGATTATGATCGGGTTGGTATTGGTATGGAAAGTGGAAGATACTTACAAGGCTGCTTTTGAGGTTGATGAGTATGAGCATTTTGTGGTGGTGCAGAGCGAAGCAGCCCTGCGAAAATTGGCCGGTTTGTATCCCTATGATAATTTTGAAGATCATGATGCCGTTATGACCTTGCGGTCGGGCGGAGAAGAAGTAAACCATGAACTGGAGAAAGAAATTCGTGAACGTCTTTCCATAGCTGGTATTTATGTGATTGAAGCCCGCATTAATTATATTGCTTATGCGGCTGAGATTGCACAGGCTATGCTGAAGAGGCAGCAAGCCACAGCCATTGTGGCTGCCCGTTTCAAGATCGTGGAAGGAGCTGTGAGCATGGTACAAATGGCTCTCGAACAATTGAAAGAAAAGGATATCATTGAAATGGATGAGGAGAAAAAAGCGGCTATGGTGAGCAATCTGATGGTGGTGCTGTGTAGCGATAAAGATGCTGCACCCATCGTAAATGCCGGTACATTACATCAATAGTACATGAAGAAAAAGAGTTTTGTTCTGCGGATTGATCCTGAAAAAATGGAAGCCCTCGAGAAATGGGCAGCTGACGAGTTCCGGAGCATCAACGGACAGATAGAGTGGATCATTGACCAGGCCCTGAAGAAAAACGGCCGGCTGAAAAAGAAAAAACAACCTGAAAAAGGCGAGAACACTGCTTGAGGATCTTGTCATCCTGCTCTGCATCCGGTGAAGAGCCGTCGATGTTTTGATTATGATTCATCAAATTTATCAAAAAACAAAAAGACAAACAATGATGAAAGCAAAAACCCCGCTTTCGGAGCGGGTTTTTGCACTTTTAGTATGCTATCCAACTGATTAAGCGGTAATGGCTTTCTTTTTGGTAAACATTTTTACCCAGAGATCATAGAAGATAAGCAATCCGCCAATGATCATCATGGTATCAGGTAACAGTCTGAACCACAGCCAGTTTTTCATGGGCTCGATCGTTTCGCGGAGGCGGGCAAAATAATATCCTTTTTCAAAAGCAGTCTGTGCCTGGTCGATTCCAACAATGTAGGTAGGAATAGCAAAGATAAGCACACCCAGGGTCAGGAACCAGAATGCCCATTTACTTAGTTTGGGATCCCATTTTAATCCTTTGGCCAGCGACTGAGCCCGTGCGGTCATATACAGGAAGGCGATGGAGATATATCCGAAAGCTCCCAGCAGAGCAATATGTCCGTGAGGCATGACCAGATAGGTCCCGTGGGCATAATAATCGATGGTCGGGGTATTGATGACCATGCCGAAGAAACCGGCCCCGATCCAGTTGAGAATAGCCGATCCGGTCACCCACATAAAGACCGTGCTGAACTCGTTGGGTTTCCCTTCGAGGCGTTGCTCACGCTGGTTCTTCATGGCCTCGACAATCATCAGAGCCAGCGGCAGGGGCTCGAGGGCCGAGAAGATACCGCCGATGGCGATCCAGTATTCATCCAGCCCCTGGAACCAGTAGTGATGACCTACCCCCAGCGTACCGCTCAGCATGATCAGAAATAATTCGAAAACCATTGTACGTACGGCGGTTTTATGAGAAATCAATCCCAGAGAAACCGTAAAAAAAGCAATGACTCCGACCGCGAACATCTCAAAAGTCAATTCTCCCCACAGATGGATAACCCACCAGCGATAGTAGTCGTCAACAGTATAGTTGGGCATGATCTTTTGAATGGGCATCATCCCTGCAATATAAAGCGTGGCAATGGCGAAGGATGCCCAGATGATGGTTCCTACCAGCGGGTTGTTGGTGGCTGCCCGGCCGCTCCGTTCAGCTGCCCCGTGAATTGGAACGATAAATATTAACAAACCGAAAAGGAGGGAAGGGGATATTGATAAGCGCATTTTCGTCTGATTTCAATGACGGATTTATTATCTGGTTATGGTTCTCCCTTGGTGATCCCTTACGCAACGTCGGTTAAAGACATATTCCGTTTCCAGTCTGATCATCTCATCGGGGATCTCGGGAAATCCGGTAACATGGTTTTTATACCAGTTTAACAGCTCCTTTTTATAACGGGAATAGTATTCCCTGGTAATAACCATGAATTGACCTGATTGGTCCGGTAATGGGTTATTATTGCTGAGCTCTTTTATGTATATCTCATTGCTACAGGTAAAATCCATCTTGTTGAATGCAATTGTCCGGATGATTTTATTCTTACGTGTAGTAAAATGGATTTTTCTTTTTTTCAGATCATATATGACACTCCATTGTGTCCGTGTCGGGGTCCCTACGGCAGATAGTATTTCAAAGCCATAGCCAACAGGATCTTTTCCTTTCAATATCCTGAATTTGTTTATTCTTGAATCTGCTATGGCAATAATGTCTTCAATGCTTTGCCATGTTTCAGGAATATCCTTATCCCCTCCGTATCCTTTATAATCCTTTAGTGCTGATATTGATTGTTTGTAGTTTATATTGCTGCAAACGGGAACGGTAATATCGTTTCCTGTGTAGATCGTTGTTTTTCCGTTGAGAAATTCAATTACCCCGATCTTCCCCGAGCTGTCACAAACCAGGTAATGAACCGGAATGGCTACCGGCACGATCCGGAAACGGTTGCATTGTTCAATCAGCTCTTCCAGGGATGATGCATTGTCAAGTTGATACTGGATCCACTCTAACTGATTTACTACCATTTTGTTTTTGTCCTCCGGATAATAACTTTCGGGAAGTGCCATTTGTGCGATAACCAATCCTTTTTCATTCATTCCTCCCATAGGAGCATCAATCCCTGTCTGGTTAAAGGTTATGCTACCATATTTTGAAATCCACCTTGCAGGGATGTAGGGGGGAGGTACTATCGCCTGTTTCTCAAGCCCTCTTTTATTCAGGACTATAAAACCGGAATTCAGGTCAAAATCATAATTTCTGCCGAAAACCAGGTTCACGGAATCCTTTATCACAAAAGTTGTACAGGCATTTGCGGTTTTAACGGCCAGCAGGACTGCCATGATGATGATAAGAATCTTTTTTATTGCAATGACCGATTTTTTGAAATTCTCCGAAAGAATTACTAATGTTTTCATTTCAATTCCTGTTTATTTCCGGATGAAGGGTTTAGTTAAAATGATATCCGATGTAAATCCTGAATAGTCTGTCCTGCTTGAAAGGAACCACATCCCTGACATAAACAGAGGTTCACGGTTGGCAAAACCTGTCAGGCTTGTTATCCCTATTCCGGCAGACAGACCAAATAACGCCGGCTTTGCGTGGTGAAATATTCTGTCAGGACAGAATATTTCCTGCTGAGATATAGAAATGGACAAAAGAAGTATACAATTAATGAAAGTATTTACAGTCATATTATTCTTCTTTAAGCAATTCAAATTTTTGTGTCCCCTGTTTTAAGATCATTTTGTTTTCACTCGGGATAAATTCCAGTTCAATTCGGGCAGGTTCAAAAATAAACCTGTGTTTTCCCATTGCTTCAAAGGGGATTGCCTCTTGTCCGGTTACCTGAGCTGTCAGGGTGTTGTTACAAAGAAAAACAGTGATTTTTAATGGATTTGTGGTGGATCCGTATACTCCCAGATAGGGATTAATATCCTTTGATGTCAGTTTGACGCCGGTTTTAAATTCCGGCAATTCGAATGTTTCATTATTCAGGATTTTCAACACACTTCTTATTATATCTGCTTTTGGCAAAACGACACCATTTGTCAGGTATGTCAGAAAAATGCTGTCTTCGGGAAAAAATGCCACTGTAGCCTGGAATCCGTCAATCCCTCCCGTATGCCCGTATGCTTTCGAATCAAACAGTCTGAATATTCCGATTCCGAATCCCTCTCCGGTTTCCGTCATTTTTTGCAAAGATGCCGTGGATACCAATTTGCCATAGAAAAGATGGTTGTAAAAGATGTTCAGATCAGTGGGATTTGAAACAATACCTCCGGCGCCGGCCGGTATACTCATGTCAGTTTCTGTTGCCTCCACCCATGTGGTATATTTATTATAAGATAACGCTTCGTGTTCTGCAGGATTGATTTTTCCTCCGTAGTAAGTGTTTTTAAGATGACAGGGAATAATTATGCGGGATTTCAGAATCTCACAGAAGGGCTTTTCGTCAATTTTTTCAGCGATCCATGAAAGTAATACATAGTTGGTATTTGAATAAACACTTTTCTTCCCCGGTTCGAAAATGGTTCCGTTTTCAGTAAAAATCTGCAGAAGTTCTTTTTTTGTATGTGATTGTTCCATCCAATGTAGATAATCCTTCGAATTTGTAAAGTTGTACAGGCCGCTTTTGTGCCGTAAGAGCTGTTCAATAGTGATTTTTTCTGCATTTGGTATTTCAGGGAAGAATTCAGACAGTTTTGTGTTGAGTCTTAAATGATCTTCCTCAATCATCTGCATGATGATTGTTGCTGTAAAGGACTTGGAAACGGATCCGATTCTGTATTTTGTGTTTTCTTCAGCTCTTATATGATTTTTAACATCTGCCCAGCCAAAGGAGTAGTGGTAGATTTCTTTCCCATTCCTGAAAATGGAGATACTTCCCATACCTTTTTCGTATTGTTCAATTCTTTTGAACAGACTGTCAATATTGTCCTTGTCAGGACTTTGAGCGCTCAGACTGATTGCATGTATGGCTATTAAAAGGATGATCAATATTCTTTTCATGATTTCTTGGTTTTAGTGTTATTCATTGTTATTTGATTTGTCAGATAATGTGTCGGGCCACATCACTCATGATTTTATCTCTGGTGATATATCGGTCGAAGAGGTAAAATGCAGCATTTACAGTTATTAGAGATATAAATCCGGACAGACCTGTTACTCCGACAGTCAGGTCATTCCCCCCTTTTACCAGCATAATGGCAATGCCGGCGGTGGCATTCAGCGTCCCGTGCATAATGGCAGCCGCAACAACGGATCCTGCCCTGATGCGCACATAAGAAATAACAGGGGTAAACAGAATACACCAGAGGATCATCATAAACACACCTGCCACCGGATGCTCCGGATAGTTGTGACCCTGCAAAATGACCGGGATATGCCATATTCCCCATACAGAACCTATGATTACAGATGATTTCCAGAACCCCATGCTTTGTAGTTCACGCAGTAATAGTCCGCGCCAGCCCAGTTCTTCACCGAAACCAAAAACCGCATTTATGGTGGTTCCTGCTATAAGACCCTGTACGAGCGCCAGCCAGGCAGGATGAACCGGGAAAGAGGAAATCTGGGTTTTCATTTGCTTCACCTGCTCTTGTGTGAATACGGACCTGAATCTTTCAAACATGCCTTCCATATCCGGCGAATACTCAACACCTGTTAATGATAAGCTTATTCCGAGGGTAAGAAAAGCAATAGCGGGAGGCAACAGCCAGGCTACAAGAAACCAGCGGTTCATCCTGAAAGATATTCCCAAAGGAGTTTTAACATTCTCTTCAAAGATGATTTTCTGAACGATGATGGCTGTAATCATCGGCACCAGCATATACAATATTATAATGCCTGTGGAAACAGGTGTGCCCCATTTCCCTCCGAAAGAAAAAAACAACAAGATGATTATCCAGGAGAGGAGAAAGGTAATCCCGGTAAATATTCCGGCTTTTTTAAGGTTGTGTTCCATCTTATTAATCAATTGTTGCTATAATATTGCAATGATCTTCTGATCAGATCTTCCGGATATACAGAATCTTTCATTATCTCATTCTTCCATTCGGGATATAGGATGTCCAGAAGAAATGCCATGGCAGACCCGCTGTGGTAGAATCGGTTGTCATAATCTGTTTTTCCTAAACGGGAGAGCATTTGTTTCTGCTCCCTTTTCCAGTAGGGGTTTTTCTTTTTAAATTTCACGCCGCTGTTATTTTTTTGAGCAGCGAGAATATAACTTCTGGCTTCGGCATATTTTGCCAGACCTTCCAGCCATTCTAGACGTTTCTCAGTTAATTCGTGTTCCGGAGATAATCCGGAAAACATCCGGCGTTTGTCCCTTACTGTCAGGAAGCTGTCCGCCAGCATATACAGTTCACGCCGGGTTTTGGTTTCAAGTGCCCGGTAAAGGAGTTTCCCTTCCCGGTCCCAGTATTCATTGAAAATACTGTCCCGGTATGGATAGTCTTTCAGTAAAGAGTAAGACCGTTCCGATAACAGAAACTTCTCTTCATTCTGAACAGCCTGATAAGCATGAAACATTTCATGAATAGTACCTGAGATATGAATATCTTCTGATATCCTGATCATGAAAAATGGGAAAATATGACCGACTACTGCGGGCATTTCATTCCTGATCCCCAGGTACATTTCTCTGTTCATTTGTTTTTTTGTGCCAATACTCCCCGCCCATCTGGTATTAAGTCTGACCGCAAATGCCTTTGGACCTGAGGAAAGACGTCTGGTTATACTCATTTCGGCTGCTTTGCTCCTGTTTCCACCGGGGCCGGTGTCTTTCCCATGATCATTTTGTAAGAGTATAAATTCATATTTATCATTAAACAAGATCAATGGGATTTGGGTAGTATTAAAACCGGGCCATATACCTGCTGTTTCTTTCAGGTCAAAAATGTATGCTGCTTCCCGGATATCCTCCTCTGGAAGTTGCTCATCCGTGCACGGATTTATATACCTGGTTGCCAGGAAAAGATTGTCTGCCAGTAAAAAAATAATTATACCTGTCAGTAAAATGAACGGAGTCAATAATATTTTGGTTTTGCGTGAGGTTCTCATTTTTTTCAATCGTTTGATTATCAGATGCAATATGGAAGTCTTGCCGAATGCAGGGTTGTCAATAGATAAGGAGGGATGTAACTACGACAATCAGACCGAAAATACCTGTAAGAATATTTACCAGAACAACCTTCTTCCAGCCGTTTTTTTCGGATACCATTCCGCTTATCCACCGCCGGAATTTTTCATAATCAAACAGAAACAGGAATGCTTTTATGATCGTTAGTGAAAAGATCAGGGTGATAATAATAGAATAGGGTACATCAGTCGCCAGTTCCTTATACCAGGTGAATGTTACCAGTAAGATACCGACGATTGCAACCGGAATTATCCATTTCGGACGTTTTTTTGTGTAAGTTCCGGTTAGTGCTTTGATCTCATCCCAGGGAAGAAGATGCATATAAACGGGTTTCAGCATGGCTGCGAAACCGAATAACAGACCTAAAATTTTGAAATAGTTCATTTTCTTACCTCCTTGTTATTTGATGATTCTTTTTAGCTACTGATTATTGAATCCGCCTTCGCGTTCCGCTATGGCGGACGAGAAGAAATGGTTTCATTCCCCGACCCTCTGGGTCGGAAACAAATAATTCCTTGTGATACCCTAGGGTTCTGCCCCGGGGTAGTTCATTATGCTTTTTGGAATTTGCATAGTATTTATGTCTTCCGGATTATAGTATATATGAGTTATTTCAAGGTTCAACCATGTCCAGCTACCGCTTTCGGTTACCCAGCTTACTTCCGACCGGAAAGGAATTCTGATGCCGTTTATAACTTTGTGTTCCTTTGCTGTGATGATCCATTCATATCTCCGGGCATCAGGTTTATTGTTCTTGTATCTGAGTGTACTGAACTTTACAAAATCCCCCTGCCTGTTAAAATAAAAAGTGCCTGAACCGTGTGTTCCCTTATAACTCATTGTGGCTTTAGCTGTCAGGGAATCGACGGGTTCCCAGATAATATAAGGGCTCAATGCTGCTGATGGAAACCAAACGATTTCAGCAAGATAGCGTTGGAGAGTGGCTTCGTCGATTTTGCGGCCTTTTTCATTTACAAGGTTGAACAGTGAAAATATTTTTATCAGCATTTCACCTTTCCCTTCAGAGAATTTATCTCTTCCGGTTATGCTGATGAACGGTAGTATTTTCATCCTGACACTCCATATAAACGCCGGGTTCTCAACTGTAAAGACCTGGCTGGCAACGGCTTCGTTCCATTTTTTCTGTCCGGGTTTCATTTTCATCCTGATCCTTTGCTTTAACCAGACAGTATTGATCTGCCCGTTACCGGAAATCCCCGATGCACTCAGCCATCTTGTTACAGGATCAGGCAGGGCAATCGTCTGTGTTTTTACGGAGGACTGATTCCCCGGGACAGCATTCCTTGTAATTGCCGATATTTCATTTGTGATCTTATTGATAAAAATATGTGATGAAAGCGAGGACAAACCAGCCAGGAGTATAATTGTATTTGGTATCATTCCGAACTTCGCTTCTTTCCAAACCGAGATAATGAGGAAAGTGGAAACAATTACCGCTATGATCGCCGGAAAGTACATCCATGATGGTCGGAAAAGAAATGTCAGACCTGTCAGCAGGAACAGGAGAGTGGTACCTAACCAGAGAATTCCATGGATTTTGGATACTTCAGCAACCAGATCCGGCCTGAACAGGTTAAAAGCTCCGGCAAATCCAACCATATGGATGATGCCGTGAATGAATATTATGACAAGAAAAATGATTTTCATTCTATATGTATTGTGGATTCATAATCTGTAAATGCAAGATGGGTCTTAAAATTGGTACGAAACTCCGGCCTTCAGCATACTTTGTCCTCCCATTCCTTCATGTTTATGATAGATATCGTCATAGATCCGGCTCCCGCGGTACAAATCAAGATAAAAGCCAATCCTTTTCTTTCCTTTGTGTTGTAGCGGGTAAAATGTAATACCCAGTGTCGGTCCATAGTTCCAATCATTGAACGTATATTGAGGTAGTGTGCCGGTTTCAGTTACATTGGTTTTCAATGTGTATCCGACAGATAATCCCACTTTTAGAATGAGTGCCGGGTCGTTAACACTGTTTTTTAGAAAATGGAAATTATATGTCAGGGGTAACCGGAGCTGCTGAAACCGGAAATCCCTGA
>JAGGWN010000114.1 GCA_021157415.1 Bacteroidales bacterium
AATGCCCGGTAAAGAGCTGTGTAAAAGATTGTGCGTTGTGTATCCGTCGCTCCTTCGATGTCTATCAGGGAGAGTTTTTTCATCCAGGCCTGACGGGCTGTTTCCAGGATCTCATCAAAGCTTTTGTCTCCGGCTTCCGTATTCAGGTTTTGACGGGCATTGTCCACGCTAACATAAGAAATCCCCATTTTCAGGACTATACGGTTGTCCGGGATCGTTTCTGCAAAATCGAGAATCACGCCGGGGTGGTGGCCGGAGATCGTATCCCGGCCGGAGAAAAGACCTTGTTCATTCCATGTGGTGAAGGACTGAAAAGGCTTGTTGAACCGTGCTACGAAATAGACTGTGACACCTCCGTACCGTTGTGCAAAAGTGCCGAAGGTCCGGATGCTTCCTTCCACCTCCTGCTTTTCGGGAAGGACTGCCACATGGCCGTTATCTGCCGTGTAATCCCCCAGGGTGTTTCCTGCGTTGATGACCAGATGGGGTTCTCTCCAGCCTTTGAAAGTGTACCGGTGGATGCCTGTGTGCGGGGTGACGGTCATCTCGGCCAGGATTTTCTTCTTTCGCAGATAAACGGAGTAATATCCCGGAAAAGCCGTTTCATCACGGTGAGAGAAAGGGATGTAAAATCCTTTACGGAGTCTGTTATGGGAGATATGACCTATCGCCGGTGTGACCAGAAAGTGACCTCCGTCGGTGGCCCCTGTGCCGATAAGACGGGTGTGGCTGAACCCACATATTTTGTTATCTCCGTAAAAGTATCCCGAAGTGTTCAGTGCCCGTTTGTGGGTGAGGATCGAAGCTGTTTCAGGGCCGAGACGTACCATGCTGAATGGAAGCGTGGCGCCGGGGAAATTGTGGGCACAGGTCCAGGGATACCCGCCTGTGCCGATGAAAGGATCCACCGTACGGATCAGAGGATAACCCGGCGAAGCCCAACGGTTTTCGGGGAGAGGCCGGGTGTGGACGATGATCTCATATTTCAGTCGGAACCAGGACACAAACACCAGGCCTGCCACCAGAAGATACAGAAACCCTTTCAAAACGATTTTAAGCATGCGTTTCATCGGTGCAATAATAAATTTTGTTCATCGGTCCCCATTAGCAATCCTATCTTTGTTATCAGAACAACCAAAAGTAGATGCCCAGCGTGATACAAGCCAGGATGAGCCATTGCAGGCGCCAGTCTTTTATACCGGCGTACCGTTCCCATCTTTTGGCATAATTGATTGTGGTTTTTTCCAGGCGTGACGGGTCGGTTTTGGGTGTAACAGCCGATACGGCAAACAACGCTCCTGTGGTGAGCAGGACCGCCCACAATCCCCGGAAGCCGAAGTTCAGGGTCATCTTGTAGTGTAGGAAAGGGAAAATCTTTTGTGCGGTATCGGGTCCGGTAAATTGGTCGATCACAAAGAGGGTGGCGAAAAAGATTCCGGCGAATACCGAGGCGGTAGCTCCTTTTAGCGTCACTTTTTTACTGACAATCCCGAAAAGAATTGCCGGGAACACCGGGAGCACGAGGTAGGCAGAGATCGTTTGCAGGTATTTGTAAAGCCCTTCTTCGTTGTTATAAACCAACCAGGCGGCGCCGAAGCCCAGGAAAGTGACAGCCAGGATGGTGAGCCGGCCGATGAGAACCTGTTTTTTCTCGGATACCTCCGGGCGGTATTCCACCACAAAATCCCGTACCACCAATGTAGATACGGAGTTCAGAACGGCGATAAGGGAGGTGATCAGAGCCGCCAGGAGCGATGCCAGCACCAAACCCCGCAATCCCGGAGGCAACAAGTTGTTTATGAGCAGGATAAATGTCTGTTTTGATGCTTGTGCCGGAAGGCCGGGATAGAGAGCATACGCGATAACGCCGGGCAGGGCGAAGATAAAAATGGGCAGGAGCTTAAGCAGGGTGGCGAACATAGCACCCCAGCGGGCCTGCCTCAGATCGGGGGCGGCCAGCACGCGCTGCACATTCACCTGGTCCATCCCCCAGTAAAAGACTCCGGCATAGAAAGCCGTGGCCAGGATGCCCCAGAAAGGATAAGCCGGATCATCTACGGGGGTGCCTATATGAAGGGCGTCCGGCACTCTTTCCATCAAACCGCTCCAGCCCCCTGCTTTGTCCAGACCGATAAACAGGACAATGCTCATACCCAGGATCATGATGAAAGCCTGTATGCTGTCGGTCCAGGCTACTGCCGTAAACCCTCCCAACATGGTAAAGAGAGCGACCACCAACCCGATGACGATCACCGTGACCATCACATTCCATCCCAACAGACCGTTCAACACCAGCGCCCCGGCAAAGAGCGTGAAAGCCAGTTTGGTCATGATGCTTATCACCAGCATGAGGCCTGAGAAGAAAATACGGGCACCCCGGCTGTACCGGAGCTCCAGAAATTCGGGGATGGTGTAGATCCTGTTTTTCAGATAATAGGGGAAGAGGATGGCGCTGGCGATCCCCAGGGTGATGAAGGTGGTCAGCTCAACCGATCCGGCAGAGAGGCCATAGCGGTATGCATCGCCCGACAGACCGACCAGGTGCTCGGCGCCGATATTGGTGGCGAAAAGAGAAGCCCCTACCATGGGCCATAGAATCTTTCTCCCGCCCAGGAAAAAATTGGAAGAATTGCGGCCGGCTTTGGCACGGTGTGCCATGTATAACCCTACCGCCAGACTGCCCACAAGGACAATCAACCCGAGGATCCAGTCCGCTGCCCGGAGCGAGATGTTCAAAATCTTATCATTTCAAAACAAAACATCAAAGCTACATATTTTTTTTAATCCGCCTTCGCGTTCCGCTATGGGTGCCTGCTTTGCCTTCGCGAAACCGCTTCGGCGAAGCAAGGCGCCAGTTACAGCGACAGCGTGCGGACGAGAAGAAATGGTTCGATCCGCCGGGTGGATGTCTGCAGTATTCTGTTGCGGGGCAGGCCGGGGTCTGTTTCATCTTTTGTTTGCGGAAGTTTTCAGGGTAAGGAAGGATGTTTTATAAGTTTCATTTTCTTTATCCCTTGAATCATTGCTCTTACGGTATGGTAGTTAATTTTCCAGGAATGTCCCATATGTGTCCAGATGGGAGTGCCCTCACGTGTTAGCAGGGGGTACCATTCGCCTGTTTGGTGGTTGATAACTTTGTCGAAAACGAACCGGTGCACGTTTTTATAGGCCTCCCAGTATTTTTCTTTTCCGAACAGGAGATACGCATCCAGCATAGCGGTCATCACCTCTGCCTGTTGCCAGAACTCTTTTTCGCGGTCATAGACACCCCCGGCATGGGGACCTTCGACGAATACGCCGCCATATTCCCGGTCGATGCCGTTTTCGAGAGTATGATCAAAGATTTTTTTCAGCAGGGGTTTGTATGGGTTTGTTTCCCGGCCCATGATCTGCAGGGCATGGATCAGCAGCCAGCCCAGTTCGGCGTTGTGGCCGTAGCAGGTATTGTCGATCGGGTTGGTTTTGGTCCCTTCTTCTGAGAAGCGATCCCAGCCCCAGACAATGTCAAATTTTATCTGGGGAGCTATTCGCCAGTCGGGGTGGAACTGGGGGATGCCTGTTTTGTATTCGGGATGCAGCATGCGGTTGAGCAGGATATTGATGTCTTCCTGCAGTTTGCGCAGGTGCACCTCTTTGCCTGAAGCTTCGCAGAGGGTAGTAAAAGCTTCCATCAGGTGCATATGCACATCCAGGGTCTTGCGATCGCCGCCCCGGCTGCCGGGGCCTGCCAGTGTCCAGTCACGCCCGAACATCTCGTAATACCCGCCATAGTAAGTGTCGGCGCCGAAGGTCTGAATCAGGTCAAAGACCTTTTCCGCATATTCTAATCCGCGGGGATCGCCGGTGGCCAGGGTGTATTCACTCAGGGCATATACGGCGAAACTATGGCCGTATAATATTTTCTGATTGTTGGTGACCTGACCTGCCCGGTTGGTCATCCAGCAGAAGCCTCCGAAGGTGTTGTCCCACATTTTTTCAAGCAGATAGTCCACGCCATGGCCTGCCATCGTTGCCAGTTTTCCCTCCCCGTAACCGGCGCGGTGAGCTGAGGAGAGAGTATATACCGAGCGCGTCTGGGCGATGAGCGATTTCTCATCTTCACCGGTATCCCGTCCATGCTTGTCAAAATGGGTAATGTATCCCCCGTGTTTCCGGTCAATCATCCGACTCGTCCAGAAAGGAAGCAGTTCGTTGACCAGATGGCTTTGTGCTTCTTTTAAGTATTCCGTTACTTCTTTTTTTGTCATGGTTACAGCGTTTATCGATCCGGAGTGGATTTTTTTACAAACACATGTATTTCCGGAAAGATCATATCGCCGTTGCTCACGGAAGCCGTCAGGGTGAGGTCTCCTGGTTCAAGACGTATATCCGGAAAGGTCAGGGTATTCGTTTCGCTCATGCTTCCTTCTTTTTCAATATTGCCCACTTTGAGGGAAACCTTCCAGCCGGGTTTGGGTTCCGCAGTTTTTACGGTGATATCGAAAACCGCCTGGCGTTCGACAGACAACAGCCAGTGTCCTTTGGTGCCCCAGCCTTTGCCTGCATCTCTTTTCCAGTCCTGACGGGTGAGAACGGTAACCGGATCAGCATCATTGCCGATGATGATGCGGGGGGTGACATAGTTGTGAGGACGGGTAGAAGAGACGTCTATGTACCACGCGAGATAATCGTTTTTCAGCTTTTTTTCTATTTCCGGATATTTTCCTTCCAGGTTATTTTGCTCGCCTGGATCTTTAGAGAGGTTATATAACTCAAAACAAGCGCTGTCCATACTGAGTAGTTTCCATTCCTGTTGCACGGTTGCAAAGCGTTTACAGGGCTGCGGGATATCGCCGCGGTGCCATTGCAGGAAAAGATCCCGCTCTGGCCATCCGGTTTGCTTTCCTTTTAACAGAGGCAGAAAACTTCTTCCATCCAGTTTCAGGCCCTGTGGAACAGGCACCCCGGCAGCGTCCAGCAGGGTAGGCATCACATCGTAATGGGCGACGCGCATGTCACTCGATTCTCCGCCTTTGAATAGGGCAGGCCAGTGCAGGAAAAACATGTTACGAATGCCTCCGTCATGAACTTCCCCTTTCTTGCCACGCATATTTCCGACATATCTCCGGCTGTTGGGCCCGTTGTCGCTGGTGTATATAACAAGAGTATTCTTTTCAATGCCCAGTGCTTTCAGCGTCTGGAAAAGTCTGCCTACATTCTGATCAATATTGGTGATCATGGCGCAGATAGCAGCCAGCCTGTCCGGGTTGGGTTGTTTTTCCAATGAAATGGAAGTAAGATTGGGTTTTTTCAGATAATATTCTTTCAGATCATTCGGTACATCGTGGAAAGGTCCGTGCGGAGCATTGGTGGGGATATAGGCAAAGAAAGGTTTTCCGTTCGCAACATTTTTTTTGATAAAGCGGATGGCATAGTCGTAATACACGTCGGTACAAAAACCATGGGTCTGGATTTGTTGGCCATTGTGGAAAAGGATGGGATTGGTGTATCTCCGGTTGTTTTCAAAAGGGTCGGAAGGCTGGCACAACCCTCCGCCGCGTAGCATCAACACCTCGTCAAAACCCTGATCCTGCGGGCGCATGGGGTAGTTATCACCCAGGTGCCATTTGCCGAAAATGCCTGTGGCATATCCTGCATCCCGCAATACCTCGGCGACGGTCACTTCTTCGGTATGCATCATGGCCCGGCCGATATAAGTGTCGGTTACCCCCGTGCGGTAGTTGTAGCGACCGGTCATAAGGCTGGCACGCGTGGGAGCACATACCGGACTCACATAAAAGTTTGTCATGATGGCACTTTCCCGGGCCATCGCGTCAATGTTGGGCGTTTCAATGACCGGATTACCGGTAAACCCAAGATCTCCGTACCCCTGGTCATCAGCCAGCAGAAGAATGATGTTGGGCTTATTTTTTGCAGATGATTGTGGCCCGGATTGACAAGAGACAAAGCAACCGGCCATCAGAAACAAAACAAAAATAAACAGGGATTTGATGACGTGTTTTTTCATAACATAAACCATTGCGGATAAAAATTATGGTTAAAGCTATGAAAAGGTGAAGAATTATGCAACAGGAAATATACATAAGAAAGTGAATCGTGTCTGCAAAACCAGGCACGAGTGTATGCTTATGTCTTTATGCAAAAAACAGTGTGATGACAAGCTGAAGGGATCCCGGATCTTTCAAAAATGTGTGACGGGTTGGTATTAGAACAGATTTTTATAACGACTGTATCATAAAAATGATCATTATCTTAGAGTGCTTCTTTATACGGATACGGGATGCGATCAGGGAATCGTTTCAATATTTTAATCCGCCATGGCGGTCTGCTATGGGCACCTACTGTGCCTTTCGTAGACATTCCGGCGAAGAAAGGGGGTGCCTGGGTAGTTCATTGGAATCTAAAGCGGTCACCTTTTTACCATTACTTTCTCCAACTCCTCCAATGATTTTCCCTTGGTTTCCTTCAGGTATTTCTTAAAATAGAAATAACTGATAAAGGTCACCAAAGCATAGACAACAAAGGCTATTCCTATGCCCCGGCCATCCTGGTAATGCATAGCGATCACGGGGAAAAGAAAAGATGTCAGCACATTGAAAAACCAATGGGAGAAAGAGCCGATGGAAGTACCACGTGCCCGGATATTGTTGGGAAACATTTCGGCCAGCAACACCCATATAACTGCACCTTGTGAGGAGGCAAAAAACGCTATGAAACCAAGCAGCAGAAACATCAGCAGCTTGCCTTCAAAATGCTGACCGAGAAAAGCCCAGGCAAAGAGTGCCAGGAAGAAAGACATCCCCAAAGATCCTATCAGCAACATTTTTTTCCGGCCTATGCGGTCAATGATACGCATGGCCACCAACGTAAAAATCAGGTTTACGAGGCCGATCATCACCACCTGTCCCAGGGCTGAATCGGTGGAGAAACCAGCCGACCGGAAGATATCTGTGGTATAATACATGATGGTGTTAATCCCGGTAAACTGATTAAAGAATCCGATAGAGATACCTATCAGCACCAGTTTCAGATAAGGTTTTTTAAGCAGATAGACATTTTTCGAGATCACCTCTTCATTGAGGGAATCCCGTATATCCTGCAAGACTCTTTCCGTATCTTCTTCGGGGTCCACGATTTTAATCACCTCCCTGGCTTCCTCTGTTTTTCCCTGCTTCATCAGCCAGCGTGGACTACGTTTCACAAAAAGGAGCATTCCGAAAAAGAACAGAGCAGGCACAGCTTCGGCCATGAACATCCAGCGCCAGTTGTTTTTGCCGGTATTCAACAGCAGATAATCGGAAAAGAAAGCCACCAACACCCCGAGAACGACCGCCAGTTGGAACGAAAGGGTCAGTCTGCCACGCTTTTTGGGTGGCGATATTTCGGAGATATACATCGGTGCCAGCACCGAGGATCCTCCCACGGCCAGCCCGCCGATAAAACGAAAGATCACAAAAGTATTAAAACGGTGAGCCAGACCTGATCCGAAAGCTGACGCCAGGAACAACAGGGCCAATATCATCAACATAAACCTTCGACCGTAGCGGTCGCCCGGTCTGCCGACCAGGAGGGCCCCAAAGACACAGCCCACCAGCGCGGAGCTGACGGCCCATCCCTGACCGGTACCTCCCAGGGCAAAATATTTTGTAAAAAAAGGCATCGCGCCATTGATCACGGCCGTATCAAAACCAAATAACAAGCCGCCCAGGGCAGCTGTAGCAGTGTAGAGATAAAGATTTTTTCGCATATTGTTTCGGTTACTGGTTGCAGGATTGACAAATGCCAAAATGCAGCAACTATTTAAGTTTTATTTTAGCCAGATAGATATTGGGTTTTCCTTCATGTGACGAATAATAACTCACCCATAATATCCCTTTTCGTATCACCATTCCCGGATAACTGTTATCACCGCCGCTGGGTAGGACCAAAGGATCGGACAGGGAGCCTTTGTCATCCAGAAAAGCCACACAGGTCTTCGGTTCTTTATCGATATACATGCGGCCGGAACAAACATACTTTCCCGGTGCAAGCACCAGAAAGTCAGGGCCTCCGATATATTGGCCTGTGGCATGATAAGTCCACCGTGTATAAGGAGGGGAGGCTTTGCCTATAAAAGCTGACCGGTCACCGCCTCCGGTACGGATCAGCGCAATCATATGGTTGTATTTATCAAAACGTATGGTCACTTCGTTGGGTGAGTTGTAGGGAACATGCAGGGTATCCACCGGGAGAAAGACAAAGCCATCCTCACTGTTCTCCAGCAGGAGATGACCGGGGTTTCCCCAATACGACACCACCCACTCCATTTTGTTATGCCATACGGGACGCCAGGGCCAGCGGTCGTGTATAATAATGGGTTCGGGCTTGCCCCAATGCAAACCGTCTTTAGAATAAGTCACCCGTGGAGCCATGCCTACTGCCTTATCTCCAATGTATAAAGCCACCCCTATATTGAGCATAAGACTGTCGCCATTGGCCACGCTGATCTTGGGATCACGCATATCAAAAACCACCGTATTCTCTTTCACGGGTATCTCGAAGAAAGCCACAGGCTCCCATTTTTCCCCGTTACGGCTGCGAATCACCCTCACTCTGCCCTGGTCACCACCGGCATGATGCCTGCCCTCACGGAATGTGCAATAGAAATACCCTTTGAACCAGGCCAGGTCGGTGAAAGAATTATAATTCGACCAATCCCAGATCTTCTTCACCTTCAGCAATTCCAGGGAATGTGCGGGGGTGTCAGGCGGTTTGCGGGCCTGTAGCAACGACCCTCCTGTCAGCATTAAACCAACAAATATTAACAAACTCCGACCTGGAAAATTCTTCTTTCTCAGAGAAAATAAAATATCACTCATACTGTACATTTTCCTATCAAATGATTTTATGAAGGCTAAAAATAGAAATATTTTATCATTTCCCGCCCATGTGGCAGACCTTATCTACGATTTTCTTTTCATAGACGAAGTCCATCTTTGCCAACGTACGCAATACGAAAGAAACTTTACCGGATATAGGCAGACCTTGTCCGCCGCTCACCTAACAACTAGAAAATCAGGAGAAAAAATATGTAAAACCCTGCAAAACTATCTTCTAACGAGGAGCTTCCCCATCTGATTCCCTGTGAGAATACGCATGGTCTTTATTTTTCCCGGGAATTAATCCAGCTTAGTGTTATTACAAATTTTTTTTTTTACCGGCCGGGTATGGTACTCCCAAAACTTATATAAAATTTTATTACACACAAGCGAATAAAAATCAAGGTCGCTACTTTAACTTTGCATTGCGAGCTCGAAGATAAATAAATAAATTATGTACTTAAGTTTCGCACTTGTTCATAAATCATTCAAGATAAGATATTTGTTATGTGGTACCATATGTTAAATATTTGTATGATAATGTTATATTCCATATTCGGTTATGCAGCATTTTTTGTATCCGGATCATCTTTCAGCAGTATCCCTTCGGCCACGAGCATATTGCAGGAATAAATTGATCTGCTGCTATTTGCTGGGAGAAAACATCATGAGCAGAGAAGGGAGGGTCGTATTTGTCGACAAGCAAACCACAAACCACAAACCACAAACAAAAATGCCGGCTGATAAAATTTAAATCGATTCTAAATAGGCTATAACGAACAGAATAATAATGATATACAGAGATCCAAACGGGGGGAGGGGGGGTAGAAGTCTTTAAAAAAAAATCAAGCAAACATTTGGAATTCACAAAAAGGGTTTTTAGATTTATGATGTTCTAACAGATCGCGTCCGGGACCGGATTCGGAGAACGGCAGGTTGATCGTGTTCACGAAACGGACCTGTGGCCTTAAAGAGTCTTCTTCGAAACAAAGGTGCTCTTGACATAATAACCCCGCATTTATTATCGTTAAGAGCCCGTGCAAAATCCTGGAATGGGTTTTAATCACAGTAAGGAGTACCGGGAAGGAGTAATAACGATTTGAAAAAGTTTAATCAATACAATAC
>JAGGWN010000027.1 GCA_021157415.1 Bacteroidales bacterium
AAAATCCCCATATATCAGGGCATTATTGGCATTGTCGGCATCAAGATAACCGCTTTCAATTACCAATTTATGACTCCCTGCTTCACTATAACCGGCATACTTGCCAATAAACACATTTCCGTCTCCGGTAGCTCCTCTCCCGGCACCCAGGCCCACATAAACGTTTCCGGTACCGGAGCCTGAATAATATCCGGCTTCCCCGCCCAAAAAAGTATTGTCGGATCCGGTATTATTGGAACCTGCTGAATAACCGAAATATGCACATTCCGCCCCCGTAGTATTCAATCGTCCGGCATTATAGCCGTAAAAGGCATTGAATCCCCCGGTAGTTGTAGAGGTACCAGCTTTGTAACCGGTAAATGTATTGTAATTGGCTTCCACTGTTTTCCCGGCCTCTGTGCCGATAAAGACGTTGTAATTTCCATCTTTATTGGATTGGCCGGCCAGATTTCCGATAGCGATATTATCATGACCTGCATTATCCGAATATCCTGCTTGTAGCCCGATGAAAACATTGTTGGACCCGTTGGCATTTTCTGAAGAATATCCTGCCTGGTAACCCAGGTAAGTATTGTTATTTCCGGTCTTATTGTTAAAACCGCTCCAATACCCCAGATAGGAATTAAAGGAACCTGTGGTATTATGAAAACCACTGTTGGGTCCGAAAAAGGAATTATAATTGCCTGTAGTATTGTAATAACCTGCCTGGAAACCTACAAAAACATTCCAGTCTCCGTCGGTGTTTAATCTGCCGGCCCGATAGCCCATAAAAGTATTATAGGTTCCGTGCATATTGTTTTCACCGGCAAGATAGCCGAGAAACACATTGTAGATCCCATCGGTGTTCGCATATCCGGATCGGGTCCCTATAAAAGTATTGAAATATCCGGTGGTATTACTGTAACCGCTTTCACTTCCGATGAATACATTGTTATAGCCTTCTGTATTTGAGTAGCCGCTGTTGAATCCAATAAAGGCATTGTGATGGCCGGTTGTATTGCTGCGTCCGCTTTCTGTGCCTAAAAACACATTATTGGATCCGGTGGCGTCTGCCCCGGAAGGGGTAACGGCCGATCCGGCATTATAACCAATAAACACATTTTGTGTCCCGGAAGTATTATACCAGCCACTCCTGTATCCCATAAAAACATTCTGATCGGCATTATTACTTACACCTACCTGATAGCCGATCATCACATTGCTTGAGCCTGTCTGGTTATAATAGCCGGCCCAGTTTCCCATAAAAATGTTATTACTCCCTTCCGTGTTATTGAATCCTGAAGCATATCCCATCAGCACGTTGTAAGTCCCTGTCGTATTTTGATATCCGCTCATAAATCCGAAAAAAGAATTATAGTCGGCAAGGTTATAATAACCGGCCTGATAACCCAGAAAGGAATTATAGTTACCGGCCAGATTGTCATGGCCGGCCTGGTTTCCCACATACACATTGCCATATCCCCGGATGGTTTTATATCCGCTCTCTTTTCCCAGAAAAATATTCTCATAACCACTCTCGTTGGAATAACCGGCCTGATAACCCATAAAAATATTATTTCCTCCCTCTGTATTGTTCATGCCGGCCTGATAACCGAAAAACTGGTTATACAAACCCGTTGTAACCTTGGAGCCACTCTGATGTCCGATAAAATAATTATCCTTATCCAGATGCATCATTTGGGCTGTTCCGCCTTTTTCGACGCCGAAACCTCCAATGGCAAAACCGCCGCGGGGACCTTTGGCTCTGGACTGATCAATATAAATTCTCACACTATCGGGAGTTATCCGCATATAATCCTGTGCCGGTCCCTTGGAGGCATCAAACCCGCCTATGGCAAAACCACCACGGGGACCCTTGTTCGGAGAGGCATTTACATACATTCTGATGGAATCGTTATATACGGCAAAAACCGTCTGCCCGTCTTTTCTTTTCACCTCGAACAAAGGTTTATCACTGGAGACATCATCTCCCTGCACAGACAATTTAGACCCGTTGGGAGAAGGGGTCCCGATCGCAACACTCCCCGCCATATATACCAGGGTATCTCCTTCCATGCGCCATCCGTTGGCGACATTGCCGGCCACCTTTGCATAGGGTACAGCCAAAAATGGTACAGGGTCAAAACTCTGAAACCCGGCTCCGTCGTTAATACTTATTTGTAAATAATAATCATTAAGAGTCCAGTCTATTTCATTGAAAGTCTTTGCCGTACCTCCTGTAACAGAAGCGTCGGGATCACCGATAACCAGCGTGAACAAACCGAAACCATTGGTCACTACCGCATGATCTTCCTGCCATATAACAGAGCCATTAACGCCTCCCTGTAATATAGTCACCCGGACTGTCAAATCCTTATTTTTTAAAAGATTTCCTGACTGATCTCTGGCTACCGCTTGATAATTTATACCCTGCGGCACCTGGGCGTGTAAAAGCAACCCCATACCCATAAAAAAAAGGAAAAATAATTTTTTCATAGAATTTAGGTTTAAATATTTCATAATAAGAAATTTAAGTAACTTTAAATTTACGCATAGATATTTAAAAGGATTCGTATTTCCACAAGGTTTTGATCAAAGTATGATATTCCTTGATAAAACAAAGGTTGGTTTGTCTGATGTTCAGGCACTCACAACAAAGAACTCATTCAAAATAAGTCCAACCACCTTGTTTCTTTTCTAAACATAATGGCTACTCATTGAATGGCTACTCATTTTCTACTTTCTACTTTTTATAGGCAAGATAATAAAAATCATGATAAAATCCTACCTTTAACCTGATTAATGAACCGATCCGCAATGAAAAACAAATATGTTTTTCATTGCGGATTTTTGGATAAATGAACATTTATCATAAAAGTTGTATATTTTTATATGTTGCTTTGAGTCTAATTATTCATTTATAATTCATGTTCGTCATGAAAAAATCAAATCAATATTTGCAGGTATTTTTCTTTTTGATGATTCTTTTATTTCCAGGATCGTTTATTTTTTCTCAGGACACCTTGCCCGTACTGACAAAAAAAGACTATGATCAATGGCAAATCCTTTCCCGGACGGATATTTCTCCTGATGGCCAATGGGTCGTTTACCGTATCACAAGGGTGGAAGGAAACGACACACTGTTTATTGCATCCGCACATGCAGCGGCAGACACAACCTATGCATTTGCATTCGGATCAGGAGTGAAATTTTCCCGAAATTCGGAATGGGCTGCCTTCCGGATCGGGTATCCGGAAAAAGAAATGGAACAAAAAAAGGAAAAGCACCAGGAGATAAGATATAAGATGATGTTGCTTCACTTGACGGATGGAAAGAAACAACTGTTCAGGGACATTCGGTCCTATGACTTTTCCCACACCTCCGGATGGCTGGCCATGCAGGCTTACAAACCAGAGAAGAGCAAGGCCAAAGGCAGCGACCTGATCCTGCGGACCCTTAAAACCGGCACTACCCAAAACTTTGGGAATATCACCGAATGGAGTTTCAACAAACCGGGCGACAGGCTGGCTTATATTGTAGATGCTGAAAACAAAAGTGGAAACAGTGTCAACCTGATAAATCTTGCGGAAAACAAGATCACGGTGCTGGCCAGCGATACGAACACATTCCGGAAACTTTCCTGGGAAAAGGAGGGTCATGCCCTGGCTTTCCTGCGTGCGGTTTACGATACTTCATTTACACAACCTACCCACCATGTACTTGCTGTCAGAGAAATCTCTCATCCGGAGAATTCTTTTGAGATAGTCCCTGATAAGATCAGCAATTTCCCGGATTCCATGCGCATCAAGGAGACGTATGCTCCCCAGTGGTCAAAGGATCTGTCCCTGATTTATTTCGGCATTGAGAAATGGACTCCGAAAAAGAAAAAAGACAAGAAAAAGAAGAAAAAGAAAGAGAAACAACCGGAGGTGGATATCTGGCACTGGAAAGACGATCCTATCCAACCTGAACAGAAGAAAAAATATGGCATGGATAAAAACTTCTCTTACCTGTGTTCCTGGGACCCTATTCATAACGCATTTCATCGTCTGGCCGATGAAGAGGTACGAAACAACGCTCTTACCGGAGACGGAGGACATGTATTGCTTTGGACCATGAAGCCCTATAAACCCCAATTCAAACTGGTATATGCTGATTTTTACATTGTCGATCCGAAAACCGGACAAAGGAAAGAAATCCTGAAACACCATATCCGTAATATTACAGCTTCACCCGGAGGCAAATATCTTCTCTATTTCAAAGACAACAACTGGTGGACCTATAATATAACCACCGGAGGGAAGACTAATCTGACGGAATCCCTGAATGTTCCATTCTGGAATGTACGGGATGACCATCCCGCCGTGATCAAACCGCCTTTTGGTAAGGCAGGATGGACCAACGATGACAGGGAAGTTTTACTGTACGACGAATATGACGTCTGGGCAGTGAGGCCTGATGGCAGCAAAGCCATTAAACTGACCCGTGGCAGGGAGCGGAAGATTATCTACCGCTATCTCCGTACCGATAACGAAAAAGAATATATAGACACCAAACAACCGGTATATTTCAGCATGTTCGGAGATACCACGAAAAATTCCGGTTTTGCCGTCCTTTGGCCGAAAAAGAAGAAAACGGTCGCAACCCTGCTTTATGAGGCCAAAGGAAACAGCCGCCTGAAAAAGGCTCTGAAAAATGACAAATTCATATTTGTTAAACAGACCTATGAGGAATCACCCGATATTTTCTATACCTCAGCCGATTTCCATCATCTGCGTAAAATTACCCACACCAACCCCCAGCAAGCAAAATATGCGTGGGGCAAGGCAACGTTGGTATCTTTCACAAACAGGGACGGTAAAAAGCTTCAGGGGGTACTTCATTATCCGGCCCATTATGAATCCGGAAAAAAATACCCGATGCTGGTATATATCTATGAAATCCGTTCTACTTATCTCCACTATTATGTGGTTCCGTCGCCGAAAAGTTTTTACAATATCACCCATTACGTGCAGCAGGGCTATTTTGTCTTCCAACCTGACATTGTATATAAAGTCAACCATCCCGGAGAGTCCGCAGTTAACTGTGTGGTGCCGGCGGTGGAGAAAATTATCGCCACCGGTATGATTGACAAAGACAGGATCGGAATCATGGGACATAGCTGGGGAGCTTATCAGACTTCCTTTATCATTACCCAGACCCATTTGTTTTCAGCAGCCGTTGCCGGTGCGCCGCTGACAGACATGATCAGTATGTACAACTCAATCTATTGGAACTCCGGCACACCTGATCAGCAGATATTTGAAGTCAGCCAGGGGCGCTTTACACAACCCTGGTGGATGGAGCTGAAAGAGTATATGGAAAACTCTCCCATGTTCCAGGCAGCCAAAATAAACACCCCGCTGTTGGTGACCTTTGGTGATAAAGACGGAGCCGTTGACTGGCACCAGGGCATTGAAATGTATATCACCATGAGGCGTATGGAGAAACCCATGATCATGCTGGTATATGCCGGTGAAAATCATGCCGTACGTAAAAAAGAAAACATGCTTGATTATACCAGGCGTATCAACGAGTTTTTTGACCATTACCTGCTGGGAAAACCTGCCAAGTCCTGGATCCGGAACGGTGTAAAATACATAGACAAAATGAAAAAGGAAGAGAAATAAAAAATATTTCTAACTTACTGCAACAAATCAGCGGATGGATCGTCTTTTATACAATTTTTAGTTCTTCCCGGAAACAGAATTTTACAATAAAGAAACCTAAGAGACGAAAACGATGAAAAGAAAGTTGCTGATTTTGTTTTTTGCCTTATTGATATCCATTACAGGTTTTGCAAAACGCACTGAAAAGAAAATTGAGAAACGCATATACAATGCCGTCAAACTGACAGGCAAACCTCCGGCCATTGACGGGAAACTGGATGATCCCGCCTGGCTTGCCGGAGAATGGGATGATGCTTTTATTCAACTGCAGCCTTATCAGGGAAGAAAGCCTTCCCAAAAGACCAATTTTAAAATATTATATGACAATAACAATATTTATATAGCCATAAAAGCATTTGACTCTGCCCCCGACAGCATTGAAAAAAGGCTTACTCCCAAGGATGACATGGACATGGCAGGGGACATGGTCGGTGTAATGTTTGACAGCTACTTTGACCATCGTACGGCTTTTGTTTTCATGGTAAGCGCCGGTGGTGTAAAAACCGACTACGTGATGTCTGATGATGGCCAGAATGAGGACGCAACGTGGGATCCGATCTGGTATGTAAAAACACACAATGTGACTGACGGATGGAATGCAGAGATTAGAATACCTTTGAGCCAGTTACGTTTCAGCAAGTCCGACAAGCAGGTATGGGGCCTGGAAGCCATACGTTACATTTACCGCAAGCAGGAACTCTCTCTGTGGCAACTTATCCCAAATGATGCACCCGGAGTGGTACATCTCTTTGGCGAGATGCACGGTATTGAAGGAATCAAACCAAAAAAACAACTGGAACTGGCACCCTATGGAGTGGCCAGTTATGAACACTACGAACCTGAGACAGGGAATCCTTTCCGCACTGGGAAAGGTCATAACCTTAACGCCGGACTGGACGGGAAAGTAGGCCTCACCAACAATATCACCATGGATTTTACGGTAAACCCCGACTTCGGGCAGGTAGAAGCCGACCCTTCCCAATTAAACCTGTCTGCCTATGAAACCTTCTATGAAGAAAAACGTCCTTTTTTCGTGGAAGGGAAAAATATCTTTAATTATCAATTGATGATGGGGGACGGAGACCTGGCTTCGGAAAATCTTTTTTACTCCCGGCGCATCGGCAGGCGTCCACAGGGTTATCCCGATATGGGTAGCGGTGATTATGCCAGGATTCCGGATGCCACCACCATACTCGGAGCGGCCAAGATCTCAGGGAAAACAAAAAACGGATTATCCATTGGCATCCTTGAAAGCGTGACTGCCGCAGAAAAGGCGGAGATCGATCACGAAGGATCACGCAGTTACGAGACCATAGAACCACTGACCAACTATACCGTCACCCGCCTGCAAAAGGATTACGGTCAGGGAAAAACTTCTATTGGAGGGATCTTTACCTCCGTGAACAGGAAACTGGATGGCACCTCTCTCAACTATCTTCGCAAATCAGCATATACAGGAGGCCTGGACTTCTCTCACAGCTGGAAAAACCGGAAATACAACGTCAGCGGAAAAGTTATATTTAGTTCCGTTTTCGGGGATACTACGGCCATGATACAGACCCAGCGTTCTTCTACCCATTATTTTCAGCGTCCTGATACGAAACACCTAAGACTCGATTCTTCACGAACTTCCCTGACAGGATCCGCCGGGACTATCCAGATCGGAAAAGTGGGCGGAGGCCACTGGCAATACATTGGTTTTCTGACATGGAAATCTCCCGGACTTGAACTCAATGATATCGGTTATGTTCAGAATACGGACCAGCTTCTGGCAATCCTGTGGGTAGGATATCGCATATGGGAGCCTTTTTCCATATTCAACAAAATAAACGTCAATTATAACCAATGGTCTGGATGGGACTTTGACGGAATACATCTGGAAAATGGATGGAATGTAAACACGTTCGCTCAATTTAAGAACTACTGGTCTTTTTCCACCAGCATAAATATTTCCGGGAAACAGGTCTCAAACAGTTTGTTACGCGGAGGACCTTCCTTTGTTACGCCGGGTAATACAGGCGCTTTCTTACGTTTAGGCACAGACAACCGGAAAAAACTCAATTTCAGCGTCAACACCTATCAGAAATGGGGATTTGATCAGTCTTCAAGAACTTCCCATTATACCCTGGGTATTCATTACCGTCCCATTAGCACTTTTCAGATCTCTCTGGAACCGAAATATACCAATGGTACCGATGAATTGCAATATGTGGACCATCAATTTTTCAACGGAGAAGACCGTTATCTTTTTGCACACATTCACCAGCAGGTTCTCGAAATGTCCATTCGTCTGAATTTAAGCATCCTGCCAAACCTTAACATCCAGTTTTGGGGCCAGCCTTTTATCGCTGCCGGAAAATATACCGACTTCAAACGCATCACCAGTTCTCATGCCGATATCTTTACAGACCGTTTTCATGCTTTTACAGATAACGAAATCTCCTATGACGATGAAAACCAGGTTTATCTGATTGACGAAAATCATGATTCTAATACGGATTACTACATTTTCAATCCTGACTTCAACTATAAATCATTCAAATCCAACCTGGTATTACACTGGGAATTTGTGCCGGGCTCCAATCTGTACCTGGTCTGGTCACAAAACAAGAACAAATATGATATGACCGGGGACCTGCACATGGGTAATAACCTCAAAGACCTGTTAGGTGCTTATCCGTACAACATTTTCCTGATCAAGTTCTCGTACCGGTTTATGTTATAAAAAAGTGCGTATATTTGCATTACGCCTTAAATAACATAAAATACAACAGGAATATGACCCCTTTGATCATAGAAGCAACCTCCAATGCCCCGGAAATTTTCTTTGACCCTGATAAAAGACACTTCTCCATCTCGGGCGTATCCCGTCCCGAAGATGTACGTTCTTTTTATTATCCTGTGCTGGAATGGCTGGATCAATTTCGATTGAAAGAAGTTGAAACCGGTCACCTCTCTTTCGGAAAAGACGATCCGCTGAACATCCATATAAAACTGAAATATTTCAATTCTTCCTCTGCCAAATTCCTGTACGACATATTTATGAGCTTTGGAGAGTTATCAAACACAGGACAGGTCGTTCATATTTTCTGGCACTATGATGCCGGGGATGATGATATGCTGGAAGCAGGTGAGGAAATGTCAGAGATCGCCGAACTCCCGTTTGAATATGTTGAAAATTGAATCTCCCGGCTCCAAGCAGCCGGGAGATTATCATAAAACAATCCCAAATTAAGCAATGGAAAAATTCTATTGCTTAATTGACGAAGAAAATCATAGCATTCCATCAACATGGAATGTAAGATTTTCTTGTCAGGGTTAACCCAATGCAGCCTTCGGCTTATGCACAATAGGGCCTACGGCCTGTGGGCATCATATTGCTTTCCCTTGTGCACCGACAATCTCTTCCAGTTTCCGGACACAGGCATATTTTGCTGCCGCAATGGTCTCCCGGTTTACTTTTTCAGTAATACGTGCTTGGTTGATGTCTTCAATCCCAATGTATCCATTCATCAGGAGCAACTGCAACACCATATTGTTTACAATCGTCTCCCGGCTGTAGTCCCTGGCAATGTATAGTTTATCACAATCACGAAACAACTCATCGGAAAACTCACGGTTGTTGGGTAGCCACATTAACTGTTCATAGGTTTCGCTGAAAGCACTCAACTCAATGTTGATATTGGGCGTTATCAGCAACGGGCTGAACTCATGATCTTCAGGTAAAGGATTAAAATCCTGCAGCCCTGACATATCGATCTTCTCCTCCGGATTATCCATGCGTACCAGTTGTGCCTTTCGCATTTTTTCAAGCTGATACAAAAGATAATTGTAACGCCACACCTCCAGACTGTGTTTATGATGGATGAATAAAGGGCCGTAGGCTTCTATAATTCTTTGTTTTACATATTGTCTTTGTTCGTTGATCTCCGGCCGGAGGATACGCACCTCCCGGATCAGGGTCAGTAGATCTTCCGCTGCTTTCTCCGGGCCGGTAATCTCTTTTCCTTTTTTGCCCAGGTCTGTGGAGAGAATACCTAATTGTATGCTCTTTCCTTTCCCCTGACCATCCCGTCCTCCTTTCAAAACACGGATCAGGTTCATTTTCATCTCATGTTCGCCATACTCCGAGATAAAGGGATTGCCGGCCGGTGTACTGGCCAGAGAGTCGAAGATGGTTGAAAAGAAAGTACGGTCAAGTAACAAAGAGATTTCCGAAGGTTTTGTCCTCTTCTCCTTTTTTTCTTCGGAGAACACTTCCCGTGCCAGTACCTGAAAACGATTTTTTATAATATCGAACTTCACCCTGCGGATAAGATATTCCGTTCCGTCCTTGATAAAGACCTTCCCCTCAAAAATCTGATTCACCACATCCTCAATGTCTATCTTATCCATCAGTTTGTAGGTGGAAGCGAGATATATTTTCCCTGTAAACCCGTCTTTTTCCCACCCCAATACATGATCCAGGTAATTCCCATGCGTATCGATTACCCGAACGATTTTCGGATCGGCAGTATAGCGAAGCAAAGTACGCTGGATATTGGGGTTGTCGGAGCTGGTGGCTTTTTCTTTCCTTTCCCCGTGAGAATCGCGGTATAACACAAAGTTCTCCGGGTTTGCATAACGTTTCACGCCGGCCTCCTCACGGCCGAAGTTATAAGCCGTCAGCATGATATCGATTTTATAAGGCATGGAGATATCGCACAGGCCGCTGATGGTGCTTCGTGAATTCAGGTCTTCCACGTTGCTGTCGGCACTGGTTTCAAACAATGCCTGGTAAGCTTTGATGAAATCGGGATTAAAATCCGTCACCCGTGAAAAATCACCCACCTCGGTACCGATCCCGTAAAGGTTTCCCTCTTTATCCGGGAACACGTGGAACATATCTCCGGCAATTAGCTTAATAGAACGCACGCCCGGCAGATTCTTCCTCATCCATTTCAGCATCATGGCTGCGATCATCTCTGATTTTCCAACGCCGCTGTCACCGCTCACCTGTATAACAAAAAGAGTCCCGTCATTTTCTTCCACGGCAAACAGGGACCCGTGCACCGGCATCCCTCCTTTTTCTTTGATTTTCTCATTCAACATCGTCAGGCGGGGTTTCTTGATATTGCCGAAGTAGTCCATGGCTTTCTTCAGCGGGGTAACAATGACTTTGATATGCCCTTTGGGCCCTTTCAGATCAAAATACCCCGCAGAGGGATAGGATAACACCTTCTCCGGAGCCCCGAGGAAATATATCACGTCAGGCACAAACGATTTCACCTCCTTCAACGGGATAAACTCCCGCTGTACAAGTCGAAAATTATCCGTCAGATATTTCAGGTATGATTTCTGGAAGATGTACATTTCCCTGACCAGTCCGTGACGGACAATCTTGCAACGGTAGTCCTCTTCATCCAGGTTCTCCACAAACTCTCTCATTCTCTTGGCAAAAAAGCCGGAAGAAGGCCTCGACTGCATATTCTTGATAAACTCATTCGGAGAATCATCCTCCAGCACCCGCGCATGGGGTTTTTCTTTGTCGGGCCGGTCCACCTTATGATATGGATACTCTCGTTTTTTTGAGTCGGTAGCAATGCGCGTATGCATCTGTACCGGTTGCTCCCAGGCAATCACCCCACAGCGGCTCATCAAGGAATTGATCCAGTTCAAAGCCCCCCGGTTCCAGGTGGTCAGTTCATTTTCCGCTGTAAAATTCCGGTAGATGGCTATGCCATGCTGGATCATCTCGTTGAGTGCCGAATTCTGCCGTTGAAAAGTGACCTCTGTCAGTTTGATAAGAAAATGGTTGTACTTTTTATAGTATTCGTTGTTCTTGGTCCGGTTCATCATTCCGGTAACAAACAACACCACATTGCGCGTCTCATCATGGAGCTGTTCGGCGGGGATCTTGATATTCCGGTAAGCTACGATCTCGTTAATGATCTGCCGGATATCCTCAGGCATCACCTTTGTAATGAGGTCTTCGACATAAAGACGGGCTTCAGGGTCTTCATACCCTTCAATTCTATCCATATATACCTGCAAACGCTCCAGCAGACGATTCCGGAAACTCCCGTTTTTCTGCAACAGATACAGCAACAGAATTTTCTCCCATACCGGTTTATCTGTTTCCAGCACTTCCCGGCTCAGATATTGCAGGATAACTTCGGTAAAACGTCCGGCAAAGCGGATGCTCTGAAAATCTTTCAATTTTCTGATCTCCGACATATAATCACTCACCGCCAGGAAAAGATTGATCTCTCGGGCCGGTTTACGTATCACCTCCTCAAAATTCTCTACGGCATTTTCAACCAGCTCGGCATAGGAAGGGTCAAAACCTTCGTTCTCAAATGGGAGATTAAAGTAAAAAAGTAACTCCCGAATATATTTACGCAGGATCTGGTTATAGCCTTCGAGGCGTGCCAGGTCACCCGGGACATCCTGTTCATTGGCATTCAGAGCCAGTATCTTTACCTTGGCATCCGAAAAAAGGATATTCTCCAGTTCGATAAGAATTTCCTTCATGCTGTTAAGCTCATCCGGATTGTCAAGGATATAGTCGTCCGGTTGGAATTCAATCTTACTGGTGATGTATTTCAGTAAGGTGGGTTTCCCGTAACGTGCGATCACATCATTGATATCCAAGTCTTTGATGACCGGGATTTTTTTGTATATCTGAGGCAGCAGGTTCTCGTAAACTTTGGTAAAAGCCTTACTGGAGATAAACTCTTTCAGGTCACGACATTTACCGATATTTTCATAAAACTCAAACACCGCATTTCGGGAGTCGGAGATGTAATTGATATTGACCCCGCTGACTTTTGGAAACGGGTGGTAGAGGGTTTTGATATCACTGATTTTCAACGACTGGTTCAATACTTTCTGAAGGTCTTTGATAATATTGAAATCTTCAAACAGTCTGTCGATCAGATCCTGGTCCGTGTGTATCCTGAAGATCTCATCCAGCAGTTCCTCCGAACGCAAATATTTGTTTTCCGGCAACTTTTTCCTGTCGTAAAACTCTTTCCAGTACTTTAGAAATATCCGGATTACGTTGTCCAGCTCGCGGGTAAAAATGCGATAACTCTCTTCGCTGCCTTCCAGATAATCTCCAAGAGAAAGACGCACAAATCCTTTCTGGTAAGGAAGAAATGCCAGACCACGTTCGCTGGCCAGTTTCATGGTAAACTTTTCCAGATCCTGAAAAGAGAAGAAATCCCGCATGTGCAGATTGAAGAGGTACGAGCCATCCGAATCAAGAACGGAGATAGCAAGGTCTCCTGTTTCCTCCAGTATGCGGGTAACCGTTTCCTTGGCCAGCTTCAGGCGTTTGTTGGACTCGCTTCTGAAAATTTTATTGACCCGGAACCGGTTTAATTCACTGACCAAATGATTTTTGTAGTAGCTGAAAAACGGTTCTCCCTTATATTTAAAGTCATCCGGAAGATCGAGAACATCCAGTCTGTCCAGATTGACGAGTTCCTCCAGGAGGAAGAGATGCAGCGGGCTCCCTTCAAACATGGAAGGCCGGCGGCCATAGGGGCTGTTTTTTCTTCTGGCATGTCGGTTTTGTTCCAGCTCCGCCAGAATGTATCCTTTCAGTTTTTCCTTGATTTTATACCGGGAAGCATCTTTGGGCAGATTTTCATCCATACGGTCCTTGATCCTTTTGGCCAACTGCGCCACCTCCATAATATTTACCAGCATATATAGAGAGTTGGCATTCCCTCTTTCTGTACCGAAACGGGCCCGGGCATATTCGATCACATCCCTGCGTGCCGGCGTGGCAATCAACGACCCCAGCCGGTCGCCGGTGGCCCCCAGATTTTTTGTGGTAGACAATGAGGAAACCACACTGATCTTGGCATACGATCCGATATTATTCATGATATACCGGGAAATGGTTCTCCATTTGGGTTCTTCGGGATCTTCGATTTTTACCGCATCGTTATATGCTTCATCCAGAAAGAGGGTGATCTTGCTGTTGTTTAAAAACTTCAGGAAACGAATCAGGTAGATATTATTAAAATCGGTAAACCCGGAAGGATTGGCCGGATCGTTGATAATCAGCGTTGAATTCTCACAAAAACGGTCCCACAGACTACCCGATTCGTCAAACAACTGAAAAGTATTCTTGATGCGCTCCATTTTTTTCAGCAACCGTTCCCAATCCACCCGGCCCTCGTCATTCAATTCGATGTCAATATCAAAAGGATTGAGATCAAAACGGTCTGCCGGAAAAAGATCCTTGTATTCCCAGGATGCCTCCTGGTTGTAGAAAATAAACGGATTGGGCTTGCGATTATTGAAAAAGAGCAGGTCCCGGATAATCATCTGCACATCATCCGACACGGAAGTTTTTTCCACGTTGGCCAGTCCGCTGATAAACTCACGGATAATCTTTTGTTCCTTTTCGGGCAGAGACATGTATTTCTTATCTATGCCCAGGTCAATCAGGAAGTTCATCAAACGTCCCCGGTTGTCCGCTTCATTCTCAACTTTTGTAAGATATTCCTTGTATTTTTCCAGGAAAAGATTCAGTCCGAAGTTTTTATGAAAGTGTATCTCCAGCGTACGCTGGTAGATATCGGGGATAACATCCAGGATAATGCGACACCGTTCGATGATCTCGGGTTTGACCGCCTTCAGGGGTCTTCGGAGAAGATATTCGGCGTAGGTACGTATCTGGTTCCGGCCCCCTCCTTCTACCACCGTGGCGATCTGCAATTTCTTATTCTCTGAATAAAAGTAAGCGCGCGTGCGGTCTTCAAACTCACGGATCAGGTTTTTGGTGGTTTCGCGGGCCTTTTCCGGATCCTTCATATTCTCAACAAAAGAAATAAAAGCTCCGAATTTTGAGAGGATGTACTTGTCCCGGATCACCTGCCGGGAAAACTCATCAAATTTATACAGGATAATCTCCCGTTCAGGATTATCTTCGCCCGCCAGTTGTTCTTTGGCCAACAGCTTCAGCTCACGGTCGTAAGCTTGTATCTTCTTCTCAATGGCTTCTTTGAACTTCCTGATATTGTTCAGGTTGACCTTCTCCAGGATCAGACGCAGGTTAAGCTGGCTGTTGGCCATAGCCCCCAGCTTTTTATTGTGAACATTGTTCAGGGTGTTCAGGATACCGTTGTGAAAGCAGAAAACCAGGGAAGTGTTGGATGCCCGCGATTCAGGAGAATCGTCAATAAAAATCATGCGGGTAAGCAGCGGAAACCACCGAAAATGTTTAAATGGATTTTTCCGCATGTTGGGGATCTTGATGGCAAAAATATGTACGGCATCATCCCGGATCTCTTCATACAGTGTTTCGGGGGTAGTAAATTCAATAACGCGTACCATTTCCGGGCTGAATACTTCGCCGGCCAGCAACTCGATGGCTGTATCTGCATTTCCCGAGACCACCGTACGCATAAAACCGTTCAGACCCTTAAAATTGACCGTTGATTCCGACCTGTTAATGAAGTGGTTTTTCTCTGCACTGCTGGTATAATGAGTTGACTGATTAACCATCTGGTCCATAACGTCCAGCATATAGTTCCATTGTGCTTCTTCCACATCACTGCTGATCCCGATCAGGTCTCTGAATTTTCGTAACTCCAGCACATGATCACCCAGCAGGATGGTGTACAGAAAATCTATGGTGTGTTGGGTAACAGGGGGTGTTCCCAAAGAATAATCATGGGTATGCAGGATATTATTGAATTGCTTCCGGGTCTTTTCGTCCACCTGCTCGGTATCCATCAGCTCCAACAATCTGCTATGAAAATTCGTCCTCAACGAGCTGTATCTGAAGGCCTTGGAATCCTCGTGAGGCATAAGCATCAGGGATACATCCACATAACCGGGGATGGATTCTTTCAGCTCCAGGATGTATTTACGGATTTCAGCCTCCTGGGTAGCAGGGTCGTCAGGCTCTTCATAACACAGCCTGACAAACTGTGTAAGGCTGTCGAAAATACGCTCCGGTAAAAAATTCTCTGCTCTCTCTCCCAATTGTACATAGAGGTCAATAAAATTCCTGGCCTCTTCCGTTAGCCTGGCTTTGGGGGTGCCAAATACCTGCATGATGATTGTTTTATTTCTGGTTATTTATATGTTTTTTCTCCTAATTATGCATGCGTTACAGGTTGCTAACAAATTTCTATCCTATCATACAAAAGTACGGTTTTTTTACACGTAAAAAAACCGCCTGTTGTCGCAGGCGGTTTTTTTTTAGTAAAATCTTTTTCAGAAACTAAAATCCAGACCGACTGCAAAAATCTTTGTGTCTTTGGCATAGGTCTGTGTATATACGGGGACGTCAACCACATCATCCTTATACATCACCATAGAATAACCCAGATTCAAGCGGATGTTTGGAGTAAAATCAATAGCTCCTCCGAAGCCAATCGAAGAAGAGGAAAGAGAATAACTCAGATCTGACTGATAGTTCTTTCCCACACCCATACTTGCATAGTTATAACCTCCGCTTACCAGAATTTTATTGGTTATTTTGAACTGTAGGGATACATTTAGATTATAAGAATTATTTTCGATATCTTTCTCACGTCCGTCCCAGTTCACATTTTTATCCCAGTAATATTCAAAACCGACAGATGCCTGAAGTCTTTTAATAGGCCGAACATTAACACCTCCTGATAACATAGCCGGCATATCGGCATTTGTAACAGCGCCATCAGGATACATTGTAATAGGGTCACCTGTCTCGGGATTGTATCCTAAAAGAAAATCTTTGGCTGTTGCATTTGTAAGTTTCAAAGATGTTTTCATTTCATATTTCAAGGCTACATCTAACATTGGAAAGGAAAAATGAATTCCAAAAATAGGAGTTATTCCCGATCCTGTTTGCTTAACATCCACTTCCTGGTCGGCGGTAAGCTGAGAAGAAGCTGCGGCTTCCTGACTTAGTTGTGTATAATTGTCTCCAAGAGCACCAAAAACAGCAGCAGCCTGGGCATTGGTCATCCCCGTAGGATCTACTCCAAATGCCTGTAACAAGGGAACAAGTACTGTATTGACAGGATCATTAGGATTTAATGCAGAAGCCATTGACTGAGCAGGATAAAGTACATTGTCTGCAAGACTTTTAGTTGTATCGGACAATTCCGATAAATACAAAGGTGCCGAAATCATCTCTCCCGAAGGATTCACCAATGGATCGGTCGGATTAATCTGCAGATTTTTCAAAGACCCTTTGTATTTGTTAATGGCCGATACATACCTGGCCCCGGCAAAAACGCCGATCATATCATTGATCTGATAACTCAGGCCCGCCTGATAACCATAATAAACCGATGATCCATCCAGATAAGTGTCAACATGATAATTTGAGGTTGTTATCCCACTTGCATTCAACGTATTAACTAAATTCACCCCAGACATAAACTCAAAAGCAGGAAGTCCCTTCTCATAAGTTGCACTCCCACCACCTCCAATGGGATTGAATCCAAACGATATGGCAAATTTTCCGATTTTATATGCCGCATAAATACTTGGAAAAACCGGAGCTTTGACTTTACCGATATAATCCGGTCCGTAATTCAACAACGCAAAATCATTGGTCAGTGTTTGCGTTTGCCAAACGGATTGATTGTTCACAGAAAGATGAAAACCATCAGATAGCATAGCCATCCCTGCAGGATTAAAATAGACCCCATCAATATCCAGTGTAGCATACCGGGAAAAATATCTTGCCCAGGCTGCACTTTGGTTGGTGTTGGTAACAATTCCTCCGGCAAACAACAAATTTACAGAAAGGAATCCGGCCAAAATAAACAGTAATGTTTTTTTCATAATGGTTAAAGAGTTGGTTAAAATTGGACGGCAATTTAATATTTTTTTGAAAAACAAACATAATGAACCCTTTTTCTCA
>JAGGWN010000019.1 GCA_021157415.1 Bacteroidales bacterium
GGCAGGAAAACCTTTCTGTTCACACTTTCCGTGATCTGACCGGAAACAAACCTGTAACCCCTCATAGCAGTAACAGCTACTAAAGGCACCACCCCGGCCATCACCCGGGTCAATCCGAGAGAGCCTCCCAGGCCTTTCCACCACACATAACTGTGGGCAGCAAAATAAGCCAGGAAAGGGATTACAACAAACCAGGTTTCCTTCAATGCCCGCTCGCGCTTTTCACGGGATAAAATATCGAGTGCCAGCGAGTAAACACCCAATATCCAGAAAAACAGCAAAGGTATTCCGAAAATACGGGGAGCACTGCCTATAAAATGCCCCAACGTCCCGTGGCCATATATATCCGCTGCCCCGGTATAAGGCATTTCATGGATAACCCATAAAGGATCGTGGTAATATGGCCAGCCCATCAAGCTGAACAAAACAAATCCCCCAAACAGAAAGGGGATACTTTTGTATTGCCGGTATCCTGTCAGTGCAGCCAGTATCACGAAAACGATTACAAAGCCCTCGGTGCGGGCAAACGGCAGGAAGGAGATTATCAGAGCCGCTGCCGTATATTTTTCCCGGTAAATATAATAAACGGAGAAGATCAGTACCAGGCTGAATGTGATCTCGGTAACGGCAGAAAAGAAAAGGATAAAGTAAACCGGGGCGAGTATCACGAAAAACACTGCCAGCCAGGCATCCTTCCCGGCTTCTTCCCGTACAGTACGATAGGTTAGAAAAGCCGTTAACAACCCGGCAATCACATTATAAATACGTGTACCATTGAATCCGACCCATGAAAAAGGGCTGCTGAGAATGGTAAAGACCGGCTTACCCCAATGGTCCAGAAACAGATGGGGATATCTCAGAGCATATCGTGATATGCGATAATGTGCAATACTATCCCCTCCTCCGTAAAACCCTCCGGATAATAATATCAGTGTGCCAATGACAACAAACAGAATCAGCAATACCCCGATCATCCATTTTTCCTGTCTTTTTATTGGCATGATTTATTTTTTATCAACCGATAATGTCAGCCAGCCATCCTTCCCGTTTCAGGCGACTTCTCTCTCCCTTTTTTCAGGCAATGGTATTGATAGGATTCAGAAAACCCTTTCGGATTTCCACAAACACCGAATGATTCAATCCGTCGATAATGATCCGTACCTTTCTTTTCGTTCCGATTTCCACCAGTCTGCCAAAAACCCCTTTCAACGGACCCCCTATTACTTCTACCTCATCGCCCACCTTCAGTCTCTGTTCCTGCTCCTCTGAAATGAATTCACCCGACTTCTCATATATGCGGATAGCCGCCATATGTTTCTCCGGAATAGGAACCGGCACTCCCTCGAAACGTACAAACTTCACCACTCCTTCCGTCTGTAAGACTTTCAGATAAACAGAGTAATCCGCAACATTTATAAAAACGAAGACATAAGACCGGAAAAGGGGTTCCATGACCCATTTTTTCCGGTCACTCCAGATTTTAAGTTTTTTTTCTACCGGCAGATAAGCCGTTATCCCGTCCTCTGTCAGAAGGTCATACACCTTTTTCTCATGTCTTGAGCGGACATAGAGGGCATACCACAACTCTTTATTGATTATCTTTCCTGTCTCAGATCCCATTTGCCGCTAGATTTTTTACAAAATGAATATCAAAAATAATCAAAACCATCAAAACTGAAAATAAATAAAAGGCTGGAAACCCACACTTTTCAACTGAATGATCAGGAAAATAATAACCAGAGTCACCAGAAACTTCACAATCAACGGCATACGGATAAATACTCCGCGAACATTTTCCTGCCACTGCGCCGGAAGCCAATGGATCACAAGAGCGGCCAGGATGAGCAGAAAAACATTCCACCGGGTAAATACCACCTGCAAGACCCCTGTAAAATGCAGCTGGTGTGTGATCTGAAAAATCATCGCATGCGCAAGTTCCATATTCTCTGAACGGAAAAAAATCCACAGAAAGACCACAAAATGAAAAGTCAGTATGGAAAAAAGCATCTTCTTCCACCGCCCTGCATCGTGATTCACCTTTTCCGGGATCCCGAGCATTTTCTCAACCACCAGACCGGCGCCATGGAACCCTCCCCAGATCAGAAACCGGTAGTTGGCTCCGTGCCATACCCCCCCCAGGATCATCGTCACCAACACATTCACATACATCCTCGGTTTTCCTTTCCGGTTTCCTCCCATGGGAATATAAAGATAATCGCGCAGCCAGGAAGAAAGGGAAATATGCCATCGCCGCCAGAATCCGGTCAGTGTCACAGCCTTGTAAGGAGCGTAAAAATTCAACGGGATATGAAAACCAAAAAGCAGGGCCACCCCAATGGCAATGTCGGTATACCCGGAAAAATCACAATAAATCTGCACGGCATAACCATATGCCGCCATAATATTTTCAAAACCACTAAAAGCCGCAGGATGACTGAATACCCGGTCCACAAAGTTTACGGCAATAAAGTCGGCGATTACTATTTTTTTTATCAGGCCGGTAAGGATCAAAAAGAGGGCATGACCAAACTGTTGCCTTGTCAGGTTGTATTTCCTGACCAATTGGGGAATAAACTGTGCCGCACGTACGATGGGGCCGGCTACCAACTGCGGGAAAAAAGTAACATAAAAAGCAAAATCCGTGAATCGTTTTACCGGATTTACCTGCTTCCGGTAAATATCCACCGTATAACTGATCGTCTGGAAAGTATAAAAAGAGATCCCTACCGGTAAAAAAATGGAAGACACATCAAACCACGTGTGAAACCATGTATTGCTGAAGACGGCCAGATAATCACGGGGAACAATATGCAACCCTGTAAGCCGGTTCAGGATATCCACAAAGAAAAACGTATATTTGAAATAAGCCAGCAGGCTGAGGTTGATGAGAAGACTGAAGGCAATCCATCCTTTCTTTTTCCATTTCTCCCGGGTGTTATGGATACGCTGGCCTGCCAGATAATCCACCGTCACCGAAATCAGCAGAAGTACGAAAAAAAGACCTCCGGCTTTGTAATAAAAAAAGAGGCTCACCAGAAAAAGATAAAAATGGCGCAGGGATAAACGTCTGTAAACAATGGAATAAAACACCAGCACCACAACGAGGAAGACCCAGAAATACATCTGTGTGAACAACAACGGGTTGTCTGAAGAATAGGACCATATGGTTTGCAGGCTACCGGTCATCACGAAATTCTTTGTAATCCTTCATCAGGGAGACAACAAAAAAAGACCCCAGCAACTGTGCTCCCTGATAGCTGAGATGTGCATAATCAGGCCTGGCCAGCGAAGGCTGATGTCCGGCCCAGCGTACAATGGCATTTTCCCCTCCCATCGCCTTGTAAGCATCCCAGAAAGCATATCCTTCGGCCAGGGCTCCTGTTCTTTGTACATCCCGGATCATTTGTATTCTTTCATCCGTATCTTTCCCGTTCCCGGCCATATCCGTCACGCCTACCACCACCACAAAGACCTCCGGAAAGTTTTGTTTGAGATACTTCAGTTGCCGGTTGAAGGTCTTTCGATAATGGCTGACATCCTTTTTCTCCCCGGCAGCCACATTGAGGCCGAACTGCAAAACAATCATCCTGACATTTAACTCCCGGCACATTTCCTGCAGTAGCGGAAGATCACAACCTGAAAAAGACATCAGTTGCCGTCCCCGCAGCGGTATATTATCCACACTAACCCCCACAGAATCATGCATTACGATCCCTTCCACCGCCACCGGTTGATGAAAACCAAAAAGAAAATCAATTTTTCGAAAGGATTGGTCAACGGCATATTGACAATAGACAAGCTTTTTGGCACGTCTGATCGTGTCCTCTTCAATCTTTTTACCGCCGGCATGCACCGATATTTTTCCCTCGTTCCCCGCAGGAAACAACCACAAGCCTATCCGGTTATATTTTTTGGCGCCGGCCGGTGCAAAAGGTTGCAGGGTCACACGGCAACGTCCGGTTACGGAGATATCCCGACGTGGATCAAATACAGAGGCTCCGCCAAAAATACCATAGGGAAATTCCATCAGATTGGCAGCTCTTTTCTCCGACACCGGGATCCACGAGCCGGATGTCTCAATACGCAGGGTAGAAGTGTATGGCACGGTCATGACCGGCAGAAACAACCCGGGTCCTCCACCCCCAAAACGTTTTTGCAGGCTATCACGCACTACTGAGGTGATCCGGTCGCCTTCGATTTGCGAATCCCCGTAATAGAGAATATGCATACCCTCTTTCCGGGAATGAAGAGAATCCAGCATACGGAACAAGCGGGAAAGCACAAGGCGCGCCGTGTCATTCATTTCCAGCCGCGGGACCCTTATTCTCAATGAATCAGTGAAAGAAAGCGGAGCAACCGGCTTCTTTACCACGACACTGTCGTGGATGAACGGAAGGGTGTCCTGATGCACCGTATCAGGTAAGGCAACCCGCGCAACCTTCATATCAACAGACCCGGGTTCCTTTAAAAACCTTTCCTTCCTGTTCATCTCAGGCATAGGTTTCTTAATATGCATGGAAAACAGGGAGATTCCCTCACGGGGTAGCAAGAGTAATGTTCCCTGAACGACAATCAGGACAGCGGCAAGAAACAACGCACTTTTCAGGGGCTTCATGTCAAAAGCAGTATCTTCAAGAGAAACATTCAGTAACCCTAACCCATAACGGGGCCAGCGTATCTCCGGAGATACCGCCTGTATCTTCCGGGCCTTCTTTCTAGCTTTTCCTTCTGATCTTCAAATGCTGACCCGGACGTATTTTACTCCGTCTGGAGAGATTGTTCAATCTGAGAATATCGTTTTCCGTAACCCCATCATACTTCCGGGCAATTTCCCATATCGTATCCCCCGGTCTCACCCTGTAATATTCATAATGTTCATCCAGAGGCTGACCCTGTTCCACTACCGCCGGCTGTACGGCAGAGTTTCCGGACAGTCGTTGTTTCTCGGCAAAAGAATAATGATTAAACTTCTTGTAATAGGAAACCTTTGACTTCGGCACATAGACCGTCAGCCGCTGCCCTACGCGGATCATATTATGCCTGATATGATTCCAGTATCTGAGGTTCGAAACCCTCACATGAAACCATTCTGAGATAAACCCCAGGTTGTCCCCCTGTTTGACCGTATAATAAATCTTTACCCGACCCTTCGGCGGTGGCGGATTGTAACGCGTATATTGCGGGGCCAGTGTCTTCCGGGAAGGATCAAAAAAGATCGAATCCTTATAGGAAAAAATGGAGTCCTGGTAGTCAATAAACCTGCCCGTGTATGGCAGTGGCAGCACCAGGGTAAAAGGACGGATACTTCCGGGGATGATGTCCCTCCGGTACTGTGGGTTCATGTCGCGCAATTCCTGCAATGGGATATTCAGTACGTCCGATACCTGCCGCAGATGGAGATCTTCCTGCACAATCAGAGTATCCCGCATTACAGGGATGTTGATCGTGACAGGTTTCAGCCCATAGTCCCAGTAATAATTCATGGTATAAACCGCAGCGATATATGCCGGAACATACCCCCTGGTCTCCCGTGGCAGACGGTAATAGATTTTCCAGTAATCTTTCACCCCGCCCGAGCGGCGTATCGCTTTGTTCACATTCCCTGGTCCGCAATTATAAGCTGCAATAACCAGTATCCAGTCATGGTACAGATTATACAAATCTTTCAGGAAACTGGTTGCCGCATAAGTAGAACGGATAGGATCCCTGCGTTCATCCACCAGAGAATTAATGGTCAGACCATACATTCGTCCCGTACCGTACATAAACTGCCACAGGCCGACAGCTCCCGCCCGCGACCGTGCCCTGGGGTTCAGGGCCGATTCGATGACAGCCATATATTTCAGTTCGACGGGCAAATCCTGCTGATCAAAGATCTGTTCGATCAGCGGAAAATAGTAGTCCGCCATCCCAAGCATCACCTCCATCTTGTCTTTTTTCTTTTCCGTATACACACTGATATAATTCCGCACAATATGATTGTAAGGCAAAGGCACGACGCTGGGAATTTTGCTCAGCCTTGTAATATACACACTGTCCGGATAGCTGGCAGGGATACTGTCCGACTCAAAGGACTCCTGCACCAAAGAAGTATCCTGTATCAATGACTGTCTTACATAAAATAAGTTCAGCAAGCTATCCAGGTTGTCCATAAATTCTATGGCAGGCGGCCCCACCCCTCCGGCCAGACTGTCTTTCTCCGGTTCATCCGCAACCCCATACCCGGGGATCAACAGAAACACACACAATGCTGCTATTGAAAATCTCTTTATCATTTTTCTCGTTTTTTCATCATTAGAAAGTAAAACTGCAGGTAAGTCCTGCTGCGGTTCCTGTTCCGTCAGGTCGTATCGCCGGCAATACCCGCATGCTCAGATCCGGTGTAATGTCGAAATCGAACAACTGGGCATCCACTATCGCATCAAGGATGGTCAGGAGATACCATCCCGTCAAACCGATAACGGACAAGTCCCTGTATCTTTTATAATAATCCATTCCGTTTTGCAACTGTGTTACAATCCAGTCCTTGTATTCTTTTTTATAGGTTTCGGGATACAAAACATCATCATAGAGGGAAGGGTCTATGGACGAGCTGATCAGCTTGTAATAGCTGGTTGTCCCGGGATTTTTGTCCGTAAAATCAAGGTAAGCGTCCCGGTAAATGGTATAATGGGTCCCGTTGAAATAAACAAAATAGCCCAGGGTGGCAAAACCGGCATAAACAAGAGGAACTTTCCAGTATTTCCGGTTATAGATCTGTCCCAAACCGGGAAATACGGCAGCATAAAGTGCTGCTTTCCTGGGCGAATGGTATAGGGTATCCACTATTTTGCCCCGGTTGACAGAGGCAAAGGCAGTATCCTGTGCCTGTCCCGAACAAAGAGTACTCATACACAAAAAAATGCCGGTGCCTGCAACGATATAGTTTCTTAAACGTATTTTCAATTCCTGATCTGTCTGCAAATATCAATCTTCACAACACAAAGATAAGGAATTTATTGCACGTACGGGGAAAATAAAGGATTATGCTTTCAGTCTGTCAAAAAGTTCCATGATCCTTTCCAGGTCTTCGGGAGTTTCAAAAGGGATTACGATCTTCCCTTTTCCCTTGTCATTCACGCGTACCTGGATATCGGAGGAAAAGAAGCCGGAGAGTTGTTTCTGAAGATTTTGATATGCTTCGTTCAGTTGTTGTTTTTTCCGGATCTTATCTTCCGGTTTAACTTTCCGGGACACCAATTTACGTACCAGTTCCTCGGCTTGTCGCACCGACAGCTCCTCCCGGATAATCTGATAGTACAATTCGATTTGTTCTTCTGGGTTTTCCACACTGATCAGGGAACGGGCATGCCCCATGGAGATCTTTCTTTCACGTATTCCAAGCTGTATCTCCGCCGGCAGGCGCAACAACCGCAAATAGTTGGCTACCGTAGAACGTTTTTTCCCCACCCGTTCCGAAAGATTTTCCTGGGTAAGGTTACATTCTTCGATCAGGCGATGATAGGAAATAGCGATCTCAATGGAATCCAGGTCTTCCCGCTGGATATTTTCTACCAGGGCCAGTTCTAACATCGCCTGGTCATCAGCCATCCGTATATAAGCTGGGATGGTTGTAAGTCCTGCTATGGTGGCCGCTTTCAGTCGTCTCTCCCCGGAGATAAGCTGATAGGTCCCGTCTTCCATTTCCCGGAGCGATATAGGCTGGATGATCCCCAATTCCCGGATGGAAGAAGCCAGTTCCTGCAGTGCCTCCTCGTCAAAATTCGACCGGGGCTGGAAAGGATTGACAGAGATCTTTTCGATATCCACTTCCGTGATCCGCTCAAGTTTTTCAAGTTTTTCCCTGTCCGCATCATCTATCAGGGCCCCCAGACCCCTTCCCAAAGCATTCTTCCGTGCCATAATTTTCTTCTTTAGCGGATAATTTTTTCAGCGTTTTTGATCCGGGTCTTATCATTTTTCTGCAACAATTCCCGGGCCAGGTTAAGGTAATTGACAGCCCCTCTGGAATTGGCATCATACAACAAGGCCGGTTTGCCAAAGCTGGGGGCTTCACTTAATTTTATATTGCGTTGGATGACGGTTTCAAACACCATCTGCTGAAAATGGCGACGTACCTCATCTACCACCTGGTTGGAGAGTCTTAGTCTGGAATCATACATGGTCAACAAAAAACCTTCTATCTCCAGCTCCGGGTTCAGCCTGCTCTGAATGATTTTGATGGTATTCAATAATTTCCCCAGCCCTTCCAGGGCAAAATACTCACATTGCACGGGGATGATCACCGAGTCGGCAGCTGTCAGCGCATTCACGGTCAATAATCCCAGCGAAGGAGAACAATCCACCAGGATAAAATCGTACTGATCCCTGACCTTCTCCAACACCTGTTTCAATATCTGTTCCCGGTTGGGCATATTCAGCATCTCTATCTCCGCCCCAACCAGATCTATGGTACTGGGAATCAGATCCAGTCCTTCAATTTCCGAAGTAAGCACCACCTCTTCAGGATGTTTATCATCCACGAGACAATCATAAACACTCGCTTTTACGTTTCTCACATCAAAACCGATTCCCGAAGTGGCATTGGCCTGCGGGTCGGTGTCTGCCAACAACACCTTGTATTCCAAAGCCGCCAGACTGGCTGCCAGATTTATTGCCGTAGTCGTCTTACCGACTCCCCCCTTCTGATTGGCAAGAGAGATGATTTTCCCCATATGCTCTTTGCTTTCTTTGCTATTTTTTTAATAAAGGTCAAATTTACTACTTTCGCCTTTTTCTATTGGCAGCCATGAATCGTAATTGTAAACAATTTTTCTTCAGTTATTAACATTTTATTAACATATTATCACTATGTATGCTGTTACTCAACAGATTAGTATTTTTCATCCCCGACTGCCAGCCCCAAAGAATCTCCCCGCCGCAAGCATACAGGATCTCATCATGGAGGGGTTACGAATATTTTTGCTTCCAGCGGTGGAGAATTCAACCCTCCCCTGTGTCCGTCCTCTGACGGATTATACGCTTTTTAGCAGAATAAAATTATATGACGGATAAAACGGACATCTGGTACATCATCATTAACCCGAATGCAGGCAAACGCAGGGGATCCAAAGACTGGCATCTGATTGCCCGTCTGCTGGGAGAGGCAGGGATCAGTTTTGAACCGATATTCACGGAGCATAAACACCATGCCATTGATCTGACCCGCAAGGCCATTGCCCGGGGCTGGCACAAGTTTGTGGTAGTAGGAGGCGACGGTACCATGAACGAGGTGGTGAACGGTATCATGGAACAAGAGGATATGGAACCCTCTGAGATCACCCTCGGCATGATCAGCATAGGCACAGGTAACGACTGGGCCCGCATGTTCGGCATCCCTTCCGATTATGCGGGGGCTGTGGAAACCCTGGCCCGTAAAAGGACTTTCCTTCAGGATGCAGGTATTGTCCGGTATTACCAGCAGGGTCTGTGTTACAAACGTTATTTCATCAACATTGCCGGCCTGGGCTTTGATGCCATAGTGGTTCAAAAAGCCAACCTCAAAAAAGACAAAGGGAAAAGCGGTATCATGGTCTATATGCGGACACTCCTCACCGCGCTGACCTCTTACCGCCATACACGCACTACCCTCAACATCGACGGACGGGAGTTCTCGGACGATGTGTTCACTATTTCCATAGGTATCGGAAAATACTCCGGCGGTGGGATCATGCAAACCCCTGATGCCATCGCCGACGACGGTTATTTTGATGTCACGATCATCCGCAAAATCGGCAAGATGGATATCATCCGTCATTTCAGGATGCTTTTTAACGGACGTCTCCCGGAACACCCGAAAGTTACCACTTGTCGTGCCCGAAAGATTCTTATTGACAGTGTGCCGGAGATCCATCTCGAGGTCGACGGAGAATCGCTGGGCCATTCACCCATAGAAATAGAAATATTGAAAAAAAGAATCCGTGTAGTTGCCGGAGAGGATTTTCTGTCTGAGGATTAATGCACCGGGATAAACTTCACCTCAAACAGACTGGGCCATTTTTTCCCGGTCACGAAAATGCGCTTTCCCACCGGGTCCCAGGCAATACCATTCAACACATCCGTATCACTGCGGTACTCCCGACGGGGCAGAAGGCCCCGGAGATGAATACGGGCCAGAACCTTCCCGCAGGAGGGATCAATCTGAACTATATCATCGGTTTGATACACATTGGCGTAGATCGTATGATCAATATATTCCAGCTCATTTAACTGGTCAACAGGTCCCCGTTCGTCAAAAACCTCTATTTTTTTCAGAACCGTAAAATATTTAGGCTCGATAAAATACAAATTATGACTGCCGTCGCTCATGATCAGGTTGTTGCCGTCGGTGGTCAACCCCCATCCCTGAGTATTGTAACGGATTTTGTTTTTCAGGGTAAAACTGGCTTTATCATAGACAAAGCCGATGCGGGAGGTCCATGTAAGCTGGTAGATCAGATCGCCCAGGATACAGATCCCCTCCCCGAAAAGATCCGGAGACAGATTCAGTGACTCAATTACCTTGCCGGTTTTCAAATCCCATTTCCGGAGAGAAGAGAACCCTCTGAGTCCGGTTCCTTCATACATATAACCGTCTCCATAGACAAGCCCCTGGGTATAGGCATTTCTGTCATGCGGATATACTTTCACCACCTGATAGGTAAACTCCTTCGGAATAAAATCGGAGGTAAGGGTGATATGAATGCTTTTATGGCGCGGTTTTTTCCCTTTGAAATATACGACGGCACGCAGGGAATGCACTCCTACCGTCGCATTTTTCGTTTCCCAGATTCCCTTTATATGATAATGATGCCAGGATGCCAGCCGGGAATCATCCACAAGGATCACGACCGAATCGGGCACCAAGCTGCTGTCACCGGCCATCAGCTCAAACTCTACGGGATGCCCCGTTTGAAAGGTAAATACTTCTTTAGGACGCAGGAAAGTGATTTTCTTTTTGGGACGTTCCGCAGCAACCTCCATTTTCCCGGCTATTTTTTCCTTAATATTCCCGGAGGCCCCCCGGCCTTTGCAACCTACCGAGATAAACGGTATGGCGGCCAGGCCCGTGAACAAAAAAAAGGATAGCAAGATACGTGCTGTCCTTCTGCCAAACAAACCTGCAAGAAATCTTTTCCTGCTTCTTTTTTCAAACATCCTGTTCATCCTCTCAATTTCATCAGGGACAAGTATCTCCCATACTTTGCTCCATCCCGGAAATCCCCCGAGGTTTTTATCATCTATATAAATATCCGCATCTATTTTTCGGCTGACGGTTTCTTCATCAAACACCTCCTCCGGATAATTCTTATTGACAGCATAAAACTCAATTCCGTTTTTACGGCAGAATTCCACAGCTTCGTCCAACTCCCTGCCGGTTCTGAAAGTCCACAGAATCAGACTGGCACCCCTTTCCTGAAGGGCTTTAAGGGTTTCAAAAGCAAACAGCTTCACTTTCCCGATAGCAGGATATTCATGCTCCACAATCGTCCCGTCGAAGTCCACCGCTATTTTCACGTTCATCAGATCAGGTTGTATCATGATTCCCTCCAATTCTTGCCAGGTCATTAACAGATTCCCGCTACCGGTTTTCTTTCAATGAACGGGGTAAAATTAGTGAAAATTGATGAATTCCATTACTTTTGCCGGAGATAAGAGTTCTATCCGATAATTTTTTTTAGTCCATGAAGCGACATATCCCCAATACGATTACCCTGATGAATCTGTTGTCGGGTTTTTTTTCCATCGTCCTGGTTTTCACAGGCCATGTTACAGGAGCGGTATATCTGCTCCTCATCGCTGCTGTTTTTGATTTCCTGGACGGCTTTTCAGCCCGTCTGCTGCATGCCTGGTCTCCTTTGGGCAAACAACTGGACTCGCTCTCAGATATGGTCAGTTTCGGAGTGGCTCCCGCAGCCATTCTTTTACAGCAGATCAGCTCGGTCACAGGTACATCCGACCTGGCCGAAACGTTTCCGGAACTTTCTTTCTGGCTATTACTCTCACCGCTTTTTCTGGTGGCTGGAGCAGGACTGCGTCTGGCCCGCTTTAACATTGATCCGGAACAGGAAACTCATTTTGTCGGACTTCCCACGCCGGCCATGGCCCTTTTTATCATCTCCATCCCTTTGGTGCGAGAGGACGGCCTCGCCGGATGGCATCCCGCCTTTCTTGAAAATCCATGGGTCCTGGCAGGAATCTCTTTCCTGTTCGGATATCTGATGATTTGCAAACTTCCTCTTTTTTCCCTGAAATTTAAGGATAAGTCCCCAGCAGCAATCATCCCGGCCATCGTTTTTGCCGGACTTTCCGTAATCCTTTTTTCCCTGTTTTTTCTTAAAGGCCTCTTTCTTATTATAATTTTATATATTTTTATAGCACTGATTCTTTTTATCATTCAACCGGTAAAAAAATAAATGCACAGATCATGAAATTCATAGCGGAAATAGATATTATGCCTTTGAAGTCCTTGTTGGACCCGCAGGGGAAAGCGGTCAGCCAGAGTTTGAAAAAGATCGGTTTCCATGAGATATCCCATGTCCGTATCGGGAAACATATCACCCTGGAAATTGAGTCCGACTCAAAAGAAAAAGCCATGGAACGCCTCAATGAATCATGCCATAAGATCCTCACCAACCCGATCATTGAAGGCTATAGCTACACCCTGCACGAAAAAAAAGAAGACCACTGATAAATCTCCTGAATATTTATGATAAAAGCGTCGCAGGAAACGAAACTTTTATAAGAAAATGGGATGGATCACTCAGCGTCGGTTTGAGCTCCCGCATTTTTTTCGAATACCCGTATGGCCCATGCTGACAGGTAATATGACAGAACGAGCACAAGAGGCCACAATAAGAATTTTAATATTTCAACCGTGTACATAATGATCGTATTTAAATGTTAATATATATGGGTTTCTCCTGCTGCAGCAGACACCTCTTCCCGTGTGATTTTCTTTACATTGATGGCTTTCCAGGCATACCAGACATAAGCCAGCACGAAGGGAACCAGGATAGAAACCCAGGCCATAACCTTCAGGGTAAACAGACTGGAAGAAGCATTTTCAATGGACAGAGATGACTGCAGGTCATAAGAAGAAGGATAGAAAGCGGTATGATTAAATCCCACCGTCAATAACAGGGCAAACACCGTCAGGACAGACCCGATACCCGTATGCCAGATAGCATTGTCGGATTTTCTGAACAGGGCCAGGAACAACCCCCACAGTACCAGCACCACACCCACCAGCAGGATCACCAGCACCACGGGCATCTGCAGCAGATTATGGAGATATTTGTAAGGTTCTATGAACACCTCTTTCGTCTCTGCATTATAAGCATATCCCCTGGCCACGACCATCCATATTACAAACGTCAAGAAGAATACGAGGAAAGCAATGGCATTCCCCGTCAGTTTTTTTCTGGCCCGCACATTCAGATTATCATCGTCAATGGTATTCATCAGATACAACAGCCCCAGCACCCGTGCCAGAAACAGTACCGCCAGTCCCAATGATACATTGATGGGGTTGGCAACCGCTTCCAGTCCTCTCCAGGGAGACATCCATATCACATGGTTCATCTCATCCAGTTTGAAGGATGATCCCGTAAAGAATGTGGCTACCGCTGTCCCTATCAGCAACGGACCCAACAGCCCGTTCACAAACAGAAACACCTCATAGGTTTTGGCACCCAGGAAATTCTTGGGTTTGGAACGGAATTCATAGGACACCGCCTGAATGATAAAACTAAATAGGATCGTCATCCAAACCCAATAGGCACCGCCGAAACTGGTGGCATAAAACAATGGGAAGGAGGCAAACATAGCTCCTCCGAACGTCACCAGGGTAGTAAAAGTAAACTCCCACTTCCGGCCAAGTGCATTCACAACCATGGTTTTCTCCGTATCCTCTTGTCCGAGACCCAGGATAAATGTCTGTCCTCCCTGAACAAACATCAGGAAAACCAGTAAACTGGCAAGCAAAGAACCGATTACCCACCAGTAGTGTTGCAGAAATATGTATGAAACTGATGCTGTCATTTTATTGTCCCCCATCTTTGGGTCCAAGTTTGATTTGCTTGAACATAATTTTTATTTCGGCAATAGCCAGGATAGTAAAGGTAAGGGTAAACAACCAGAAGGTGACCTGCACTGTGATGGCGCTGATATTTGAAACAGCTGTCACATTGGGCATCAGATCCTGGACCACCCACGGCTGCCGTCCCACTTCTGCCGTGATCCATCCAAGTTCGGTAGCCACATAAGCCAGGGGTGCCGTCCATACCAGTACCCACAGGAACCATTTTTTACCGGCAATCCGGTCTTTTACCCCCCAGATCAATGCCAACAATAATACCAGCAGGAAGAAAAAGCCCAGAAGCACCATCAGGTGAAATGAATAGAAAGTCATGACTATATTAGGCAAGAGTTTTGCCGGATTTTCTCCTTTATAATAACCGTATCCGAAATAGGCAAAATAATCTTTTATCCATTGCGGATCTTCAAATTTGGCACGTAGCTCTTTGTACTTGCCCGGGTCGGTATCCCGCGCTTCTTTCATTTCCTTCAGCGTCATGATCGCTACGTAGCCCCTTTCTTCTTTTTCCGCAAGGGACAGGATGTTGTGTTCTTTATTCCCGTTGATAAGGTCTTTTATGCCGGGAACAAAAGTATTTGCATCATGGCTGGACAGATAAGACAACATCCCGGGGACCTCTATCCTCACAGGAAAAGAATATTTCCCCGGATTGTTCTCATCCAGGCTTCCCGTAATTCCAAAAGCTATGAGGGGGGCATGGTCCTGTCCTTCGTACAAAGCCTCCATGGAGGCAAATTTCATCGGCTGGGTCTTAAATACCTGCTGCGCCGAACCATCCCCGGTGTAAATGGTCAGAAGAATGCCGATCAGTCCGAACACCGAGCCTACCACGATGCTGCGTTTGGCAAAAAGGATGTCTCTGTTTTTCAGCAAAAACCAGGCACTGATGGCCAGCACAACAAGCGAAGCCAGTACATAAGCCTGGCTGACGGTGTGCAGGAATTTGTTGATAGCCGTCGGCGAGAGGGCCACATCAAAGAAATTAACCATTTCATTGCGGGCCGTATCGGGGTTGAAATGCATCCCCGTGGGATTCTGCATCCAGGCATTGGCAATCAGTATCCATAAGGCAGACAGGTTGGAACCGAGGGCTGTGAGCCAGGTAGATGCCAGGTGAAACTTCTTGCTCACCTTTTCCCACCCGAAGAACATCACCGCAATGAAGGTCGACTCCATGAAAAAAGCAAGAATACCTTCGATAGCCAACGGAGCCCCGAAAATATCCCCGACAAACCAGGAATATTTGGACCAGTTGGTCCCAAATTCAAATTCAAGAATGATGCCCGTAGCCACACCTATGGCAAAGTTGATCCCAAAAATGGTCATCCAGAATTTTGTGATCTTTTTCCAGGCTTTATTCCCCGTTTTCACATAAATCGTTTCCATGATCGCCACAATGACTGACAATCCTAAGGTCAAAGGAACAAACAGCCAATGATACAGGGCTGTCAGCGCAAACTGACCCCTCGACCAGTCAACAAGAGAGATGTCAAAGTTTTGAAACATATTGAAATTATTTGATTTGGGTTAATGACTCAATCACATAATTACTCCTCTCCCGATCCGATGAAAAATTCTTCTTAAGAAGATCGGGGAAAAAGAAAAGCTTCAGTATGGCAAACATGAAAAAAAACTTAATTAGGATAATCACCCATAATTTCCGCCCTACGGTCATACTCCGGAAACCATTATAATAAAAACGAAATACCTTAATCAGAAAATTCCTCATATCCCTGGGAACCTTAGCTATTCCAAAAGTATAAAATTAAATTCAATATTTATAAGGTTTCATATATATTAACCCAATGCAGCCTTCGGCTTATGCGCAATAGAGCCATTTACAATAACTCTATTGCGCATTTGGGTTAATAAGCAAAGTAATGAATCTCCCGCTGCAAGCTGACGGGGTATCATCATGGAGCGGTTCATAATATGTTCGCCGCTGGCAGCGGGGAATGCACCTCTCCCCTGTATCCGTCCACTATAGGACTTGTCCGCCTTTTGAGGACTTGTCCGCCTTTTGAGGACTTGTCCGCCTTTTGGCGGATAAGACCTGAAATTTTTCAACCCTTACCGGATCACATGCAGAAACCCCTTCCGGACAAAGCCTTTTTCTCCGGTGATAAGATAATAATAAACACCGGGCGAGACATAAACACCTGCCGGCGTTTTTCCATCCCATACCAGTGTTTTTCCGGCGGTTTTAAATACCGTTACCCCGCTCCGTGTAAACACCGTTATGGTATAAACTTCCTGTCCGTTCGAACGGACGATAAAAAGATCATTGATATTGTCATTGTTGGGCGTAAATACATTGGGGACACGCAATAAATCATGAATGCTGATGATCTGAGAGGAAGTATCAGAGGCAAGTGTAACAGGATCCTTCACCACCAGGGTCACCCGGTAATCCCCTTCCTGCACAAAATGATGCTCCACAATCCTTCCCGTATCCACCTGAGAATCCCCGAAATCCCAGATATATAACACACCGGTTCCGTTATCTGTGGCCATGCAACGTATGGAAAAAGTCTTCACAAGATTGGTATCTACGACAAATGAAGCTTCTACCTGGGCCTGCAAAGATACCGGCAGAAAAAGAAACAACCATATCCCGAACCTGATTTTCATCGCCCGAATTTAAAAATTTTCTCGGTCTATACAGGAAAAACCCTGTTTTTTTTCATCATTATAGATTATAGAATGATTATCCCACTTTGCGCCATAGAAAGCCTTTTGGTTTTTCTATGGCGCAATTCGGGTTTAAGAAAAAAAGCAGACAACCTGATCCGGCTGCCTGCTTTCGTATGGGAATATCCCTTTACATATCTATTGTTTTTATCAGGGTCCCTGCTTTACGCGAGGTAAATTTGATCTGTACTTTTCCTTTTCCTTTGATAAGAAATTGATAATCCGTTTTACCAAAACCAGGTACCTGCAGAAACTGAACCTCCGGTTTATAATCCTTATAGTTCACCCTGTCGGTATAGATATCCGTCAGTTTTCCTCCGGCCACCACCCGGATGTTTTTTCCCGAGACGGTCAGCATATCCTTAGGATACACCTTATTAGCAACGCTCTGATAACTTATAGACGGGATTGCCTTATTATTGGATAAACGAACCCTGAGCCGGTAGAGATTTTTCCCTATTTTCTCCTTTTTCAGAACCTGCATTTTTATCTCCGGAGTCTGTCCTGCAGTAAACATAACAGCGGAGGCTGCACGGTGTACCAGGTCTTCCAGCATAAAAGGATGGGGCAGGCGGGTGCTCATCTTCACCCAACCACCAATCTCAATATCCCCGTAAACCGGATGATGAAAAGGCTTCCATGGCTTATATAACATGCCCATGGCAAGAAAATCATTGAATTTCAGCCGTTCGCGATCTCTCTCATTTCCTGAACCCGACAATATAAAATTACCTGTTCTTTTGGGCTGTTCCTCCTTCATCTCCCGGTACGTCTCCTTTTTGGTAGGAAACAGCTCGCCCACAAAAGAATAGCTCCCGATAATATTATCGGTAAAATCCGTAAAATCCCCATAGGTGGGATACAGGTCTTTCCAGCTAATCATGTACTTATATCCAGGAAGAATCTTTTCCCCGTTTTTTCCGAGGTAGTCATACACAGGAATATCGGCAGGATTCATACGTTCGTTTTTAGTACTGGGTCCGCGCAGAATCATCCCCCCGTTATTATGGAAGGCCCACACCACCAAGATGTTCGGATGGTTTACCATAAATCCGGCAATGGCTTTCATCCCGTGGCCCGAAAAAGGATAATCCCCGGCGCCCCGCTGCACATAGGGAGGAGCCCAGTTAAACCCCCAGTTTCTGTTAGGATCCACATACCCCTCGGCATCTTCATTCACACGACCGTCGCCGTCATTGTCAATGCCTTCCTGTCCCAGTATCGTCCACTCCCCTTTCTCACCAGGCTTTACACGGACCATCAACCGCGGATCTTCCGGGTCTGTTTTGTACTTCCCGTTTGGGTCTTTTTTCCGCATTTGGCAAATATTGCCGTCTCCATCCAGATCGTCCGGGAAATCTTCATTGATCCGACCGTCGTGATCATCATCCTTGGGACGGCGCAGCCCCCGATTCGAATGCATGGTGTTGGCATCGGCAAAGAAATGGTAACGACCATCAACATTTACCACCGGGATAACATAATAGGCATTCTTATCCAACAGCCTGGTGATCTTCTCATTCTTCCCATAGTTACTTAACATAATATCAATAAAGTAGAGACAAACTTCCCCGGCCTGTATCTCGTTCCCATGAATATTCCCGTCCACATACACACCCGGTTTCTCCAATGGCTTTCCCGTTTTAGGATTGTTAATGGTGATCTCCCATATCTCCCTGTTCTCTTCACTTTTTCCGATCAGATTCAGTTGTGTCAGATCCGGGTAGGTTTTATGAATGAGCTTCAGGGCTTCAACCACCTGTTCGTAAGTATAATAATGGTCAAACCGCAATGGGACGGTCATAGGTTTCGTTTCGTCCTGCGCCTGCAGTGATATCCCCGGGAATAAGAGCATTCCTGTCATAAATATGCTTATGATTATTCTTTTCATAATACACCTCCTATCTTGATTTGTTTCCGGTCGCCCCAGGCATTGGGGGACTCCAGGGTTACGTCCAGGATGGTGGACTTATCCGCCCGGATCAGCCAGGAAAGTTTTTTCACCGCTTTTCCTCCCAGCGACTGCACCGGTGTCCAGTCCCTGCCCTCCAGAAAATCCACCTGGCCTTTTAGCTGCACCACGGCAGGTGGCACATGGCGGTTCTTTTTCCCCATAGCGGTCGGAAAAGGCAGATACCCCTTGTTTTCAATCCATATATTCAATTCATAAACGCCCCCTCCCTTGGGTGTGACTCGAGTATCCGATATCCCCAGCCGGGCCAGCTTGCCGGTAAGGGTAAAGATCCAGGGCACCTGCGCCGAAAGCAGGGAGTCGATCATCCGGGGCGGTGGTGTGTTATCGGCATAAGGCACAGCCCCTCCGATTTCCACGTCGCCAAATATAGGATGTTTTACCGGCTGCCAGTTTACAAAACCTTTTCCTTCCAGATATTTATCACTGAAAACCACCAGGGCCTGCATTTTAGGATCGCCCTGGCCCGTCTCTTTTTTCCTGGGCATCTGTTTGAGCATCGTCACTATTTTTTCCGGAGTAAGCTGTCCTGCCCTGACCATCCCTTTGATCTGTTCCGCACCGAACTGCGCTGGCGCTCCTGCTTCCTTCAGAAAAACGGTTAATGTATCATTGTCGAGCGCCAGAAAATCATCCTTACTCATCTTCCCGATTTGTTCGGCAGTCAGGCCGCTTTTTTTCTTTTTTTTCTTTTCCGGTTTCGGAAGGGTCCAGAAATCCATACTAAAAGTCGGCACTCCTACATGATAATAAGACCAAAGCTCCACCGAACCGTCTTTGGCCGGTGCCGGATCCAGACGCTCTTTGTTCATTCCCTTTTCCTTAAGATAATCTTTATACCGGTCTGAAAGCTCCTTGTAGTATTTTAAATCCTCATCCAAAGGATTGACGATGGCACCCAGTCCCAGAAAACCGGCTATATCACTTTCCGTGATCTCCATTCCCGAAGGGACCATGGGCTGCACCAATTCTATCAGTTCTTTCATTGTATATGTTTTATCAGGATCGGCGCCGATCATCTTAGCCATATCTTTCGGTACCTTAATGCGGTTCATATCTACCGACCCTTTCCTGCCCTTTTTCGGCGGGACCAGACAGAAATTGGTCGATCCGTACACCATGGTCATAGCAATTTCTGGATGCTCACTGACAAATTTCATCAGGGCATAGGCTTCACCGGACGATCCCGGCCACAACCCTCCTGCGGCAGTATGCGCCCTGAACAAATGTGGAAAATTGATTCCTACATCTGTACCTCCGGGACCATCCTCATTGTATAGCCCGTCGCCATCATCATCCAGTCCTTCGGTATACAATTTATACATTCCTTTCTCCCCTTTTACGGGATCGGCCTTCCGTAACAGACGTTGATCCCCATCCACAGGCAACCATACACCTGCCGGATCTTTTACGCGCATCTGTGTAATGATCCCGTCGCCATTGAGATCGTTAAATCCATCTTCATCTACCTGATCATCCATGTCGTCATTGTGCGGTTTTCCGTTCCGTTGATCCCGGTATAAGGGTTTTTGAAAAAAATGCATCTCCGCATCCGGATTAAGCCCGGCAATGATATACCAGTTAAGATCTTTCAAGGTTTCCTGATGGTCCAGAATATAACCGGCCAGGTACAAGACAGCCAGGTCACTAAGGGGAACATCTCCCTCCGGATTGGCAACGACCAGCACGGCAGGATTCTTTTTCCCTGCCTTAAGATCCTTTCCTATCTCAAGCATTTGCAGGCTCCTTCCACCGGGAGTCTTTGCCATGGTTATGACTTTGGCCCGTTCAGTGTTTTCTCTTGCCATATCCAGGATACGGCTGTTAATTTCATCCGGAGTAAGGTATTTCTTTATCGCGGGTTGTCCCCGGACAATCATGCCGGGAAATACCAACAGGCATAATAGCCCCCACCGGCTTAACGTAAAAAAATATTTCATCTGTCTATAAATTTTTATTTATCTGATAATCACTATCTGCACAATGTTTTATGATGTATTATTGAAATTAACGCCGCCGAAATGGGGTGCGACAAATAAAGCGTTTATTATGTTTTATTTCAACGCTTTATCCTTGTCTATTCTCCTTAGAAATTATCGCAGTAATAATTAAACCTAATCCTAATCCCGCCAGGATGCATCCAACAAAAATGAGCGCAGACGTTTTTAGAAAAAAGAATCCAACTCCAATTCCAATGAGTATACCACCACCAGTAGCCCATGTGCTCTTATCTTCCTATTTATTCATTTTATTTCCCTTCTTATTAATTTGTATTAATTCGAAAAACAATATAATTACTTTTTTATTTTTCAATATTTATTGCATAATATTAGGTCATTTTGTTCTACTGTTATCGTAACATATCCCTTTTTGTGTCCTTTTTCGATATACCTGTGAGCATCAGCAATCTGCTCCATACCCCCTGTTTAGAAGTATCACACCCATCATAATCAATTGTTTGGTATGAATTTTAATCCCCCGCTACACGGATCTCTCCGGCTCTGAATATTAACCACTAATCAAAGATATAAATACCTAATGCTTCAAACAAATATTTTTTAGAAAATTCATTTATGGTCATATCCATGGCGTTTCCCGGAATTTTATCTAAGATTTATATGTTACCAACTGAATAAGGGATGGATTTGCATACACTTTTTTTAACCATTTCCTGAACCTCCCCTTTTGATTTCTTTTCAAGTAAAAGAAAACAGGAGATAAAAGGATCACATAGATAAATATATTTGCAAGAAACCATAAATGGCCGGGGGTGGGACATATATCAGTTCCTGATTGTAATATTTTTGCCATGCGAAGATGTGGAGGGAAACAATGAAGAAAATTCCGAACAGGAGGGACAGTAAAATCCTCCTTGCCCTCTCCAGTAACAATGGGTTCAGGTTCCTTTTTCGGATCGCAAAACAAACCCCCATTCCGGATACAAAAAATAACAGAGGGATTTTCCATAGTTCCTGAATTTAGGACTGATGCAAAGGTTTCGCTTTGGACATCACCTTTACAATGGAGGACTTCATTTTTGACAGGGTCTGTTGTAAAAATGCATAACGCTCCCTGTCATATTGTCACTAACCCCCCTGCCATTCTGACCATTATATTGTATCTTACAACTTTGGTATTTAATTTGAAAAAGGGTATTACGGAAACAAAAAATAACTAAAGAAAGGAGGGTTAAGCTATGTTACCGAAACTGAGAAGAACTGAAACGTGGCCAAGCTTTGTGGATGAATTCTTCAACACAGATTTCTGGCCAAGTCTAATGGATGCCAACACGAGGTACAGTGTACCGGCTGTAAATATTCTGGAAGATGACAAGGAATACAGGATTGAAGTAGTGGCTCCGGGTATTGACAAAAAGGACGTGAAGATAAACCTTGAGGATGATGTGCTGACCATTTCATCCGAAAGAGAAGAAAGTAACGAAGAAAAAGACAAACACTACATGCGTAGGGAATTCAACTATACTGCATTTAGTCGTTCCTTCGTCGTGCCCGAAGAAGTAAATGCCGAAAAGATCGCGGCAGAACACAAAAATGGTATCCTGACACTGCATCTTCCGAAAAAAGAAGAAGTAGTTAAAAAGACCAACAAACGTGAAATCAAGGTCGTCTAACGACCGCGACAAAAGGGTGCCTGCCCTTTACAAAAAAACAGGCACAAACCATCCCAATTCGGGATGGTTTTTTTTTATCCCGGTTTGCGCAATAGAAAGCGTTTTGGGTTTTCTATTGCGCAAACTGGGTTTATGAGCTGTGTCGTCTCCCTGTCTGACGAACAGATTATGGAAGACACCAATTCCTCAATAACGAAATTCTTTGGTTACTCCTCCCCACAACTATCTCTTACAGGTTTGACCTCTCTGCGAAGCAGCGGGGAATTCTATGGATTAAAAAACCTTTCACGAATATCAGTATTATAAAATATACATATTTAAATAAATATTTATATATGTATTTAAATATTTATTTAAATGATTTTGGGATCCCCTTTTCAAAGTCAAAGGTCTCGATATGACCAACCAACATATCCAGGAACTGCTTCAGGGGTTTTTCAGCCACCGCACGAATAAAAACATTCAGATCTGCCTGCAACACCAGTTTGAGTACACTCCCTCCCTGTGTATTTTCCACGATATGGATGAACAAATAGAATTTTATACCGGCACTGCTGTCTCCGGAGATCTTTAAAAATTCATGTGGTTTTTTTTCTTCCATTGTCAGGCCTACCCTGCCGATACCTGTCACTTCAAAACTGCAGCTATCATCATGTGCCATCCAGTTATCCACTTCCTCTTCCGGAAGAAGGTCTTCAAAATGGGTGAAGTCCGACAGAAAATCGTATACCGTCTTTACAGGATAAGCAAGCTGTGCTGATCTGCTTTCATATTGTTGCATGGGCTATTACTTTCTCCAGTTTCCCGGATCGGTTCTCCACTGTATTAAGGTCTCCAGCTGGTCTTCTTTCACATATCCCGAATCCACAGCCACACTGATCAGATGATGATAGTCGGTCAGGGTAAACAGCGGGCATTTTTCTTCACGGAATTTTTTTTCTGCCAGGGGAAAGTTATAGGTAAAGATAGCGCCCATCCCCAATACAGGCATTCCTGAATCCCTTAGTGATGTTACAGCATTCAGGCTGCTTCTCCCGGTAGAGATAAGGTCTTCAACCACCACAGTCTTTCTGCCTTTTACCACTTCTCCTTCAATCAGGTTCTCCAGACCATGCTCTTTGGGCCGGGAACGTACATATACAAAAGGAAGACCCATACGGTCGGCCACCAGGGCCCCGATTCCTATAGCTCCCGTGGCCACTCCGGCAATACATGCCACCTCCGGATAATGCTCCCGGATCCCCGAAACAAAAGCATCCCGTACGAATGAACGTATTTCGGGATAAGACAATGTTTTCCTGTTGTCACAGTAAATCGGAGACTTCCAACCCGAAGCCCAGGTGAAAGGGGTTGCAGGATCTAATTTTATTGCTTTAATTTGCAATAGATATTCGGTCAGTTGTTTTTCTATAGTCATGGCACAAATGTATAAAGTTTTTTTTGAGAACAGAATTGTTTATCTGACCGACGATTTTGCCAAGGCGTTTAAGCTCAACTATGGCCTTTTTTACAAATTCTATGACTTGCAGGAGCTTAAGCAACTGATCCTGCTCTTCAGGTATCTCAATAAAATCAAAAAACTTTTTATTTTCCACAAAGATGTCGAATATCTTTTTTTAACGTTTTCATCCTTGTTCAAGGTCGTTGAGGCTGCCGGTGGTGTCGTAAGAAGTGAAACCGGGAAAGTCCTGGTCATTAACCGCCGGGACAAATGGGATCTGCCCAAAGGAAAAATTGATGACGGAGAAACCCCTGAACAGACAGCCGTCCGGGAGATAAGCGAAGAATGCGGCCTGCAGAACCTTCAACTTAACGATCTGATCACCACCACCTACCACATCTATCTGCTCAACGGGGAACCCATTCTTAAAAAAGTATATTGGTACGATGTCGCTTACAGGGGAGACGAAAACAAGATAAAACCCCAGACCGAGGAAGAGATCAGCGAAGTGTTGTGGTTGATGCCCGACGATACAACGATCCTCCTGGGAAACACATATCTTTCCATCATTGATGTGTTCAGAAAATCGAAACTCCTTCCGTTCTGACCTTCTTTAACAGTCTCCTGAATCTGCTCTCAAAATCTTCGGTAGGAGCGGGAGCCGGAGACAATACCAGTTTTCCCTCCGGATCAATGAGATAATAGGTGGGATAGACCCTGACATTGTATTTCCCAGGCAGGTTGCAGGTATCTCCGCAAATCAGAAAAGTCCATCCATATCCTTTCTCCCGTACAAACGACTTCAATATCTCCGGATGATCTTCCAGGGCTACCGTCACGATTTGCAGTTGGTTCCCGTATCTCTCCTGCAATTTCACCAGCAAGGGAAACTCTCTCAATGAGCTGTAACTCAATCTGCTCGAAAAATTCAGGTACACGTACTTCCCTTGCATCCCTGTAAGAGAGATCTTTTGGCCTTCAAGGTCCGGCAGGATAAAATCCGGAGCACGGGTACCTGCCTGCAGCCAGGTAAATTTTCTCTTTATATCCATAGCCATTTGTTTGATCTCCGGATTCCCGTCCAACGCAATAAACCGTTCCAGCAGGACCATAAGTTTATCATGTGAGAAAGTGTTGTGATACCAGGCATCATAAATCCCCTTTAAAGCTACCATATCCACAAAATCCTCATAATCCAGCGCCAGATCCGACTTAATAATTCCAATCAGACTGTCATAGCCGGTGGTTTCCAGGGCAGCAATCAGACGATTTTTGTATTTATGGTGGAGCAGATAATTGAAATAACGATTAAATATCTGGTTAAAAAGCTCCATATAGGCCGGATTATGAAACAATACTCTTTCCCCAAAATCCCTGTATTCATCCAGCACAGTAGCTCTTTCCGGCAGGTTCATTACGGTCAGCATAGCCATACGGGCATTCAGATAATCTATAAAAAAGGGATTGTCAACATCGGCAAAAGTGTCTCTTACTGATTGAATAAAACGGTTCAGGGTCGTGTCTCTTTTATCCACAAAAACTTTACGTGCATGCCGGTAAAAATAAGGGGAATATATCTTTTCAAGCGCTGCAATCTGTCGGTTCAGATTCTTTTCCCCGGCCTGGATGACCCCCAACTGCAGGGTTACCGGCCGAAAATAAGGATTCAAAACATCCTTCATGGTCTTATCCTTGCGGGGGGGAAGCATGATCTTGTAGGTCTTCCCGGGCTCTGCATAAAACCAGGCTTCATAAATTCCCGGACGGACAAAAATCTTGGCCGTTTCATCCAGTGTAAATGACCCCTCGAAAGTTCCGTCTTCTTTTACTTTTACCGTCAACAGCGTATCTTCACGGTAGGTGATCAAATCATGCCAGGTGAGAAAATTCAGGGTCGTGCCTGCATAGGAAGCAGCACTGTCACAGACTATTACCACCTTCCCGGCCATGCTTGTTCCAGGAAATAACCCCGTAATAAACAACGAAAGTACTCCTATTTCCATGACACGCATAACGGCCGGTTTTTTCAAGGTCTCACCTCCGTCAGGTCTATGGCTTCCGGCAGAAATTTCCGGGCATCACCTCCGTATTTTATAACCTCCCGCACAATGGTGGAGTTGATAAAGGTGTGCTCCGGCAGGGTAAGCAGAAAGACCACTTCTATGTCCTTCTCCATGGCATGGTTCACCTGGGCAATGGCCCGTTCATATTCAAAATCGGCGGCCGTTCGCAAGCCCCTTAACAGGAACCGTGCATTTTTTTTCATACAATAATCCACGGTCAGGCTGTTATAGGAGTCCACCTCAATCCGTGGTTCATCTTTAAACACTTTTTTTATCCATTTCAAACGGGTTTCCAGGGGAAAATAGTCCGCTTTCTCTGTGTTTGTTCCTATGGCAACAATGATCTTATCAAACAAGCGAAGTCCGCGGCGGACAATGGATTCATGACCGATGGTAAAAGGATCGAAAGATCCGGGAAAAACAGCTATCTTTTCCATGACTCAGGTCTTAAACAACAGGATGAAGGTAGGAAAATTCCTTTTCAGGAACAAAAATTTATCCGGAACGCTATTCCTAAATAACTGAAAGATTGGGTAAGTTGAAAAAACGGTGCGGGGGAAGATCAGACAAGTGGTTACAAGTCAGAGGCTGTTTCCTGCAGCAAGGCATATTCTATGACTTCACGTATTGTATCAACATAGCGGAATTTCAATCCTTTCAGATAGATTTCCCTAATCTGGTCCACATCTTTTTTATTTTCTTTGGACAAGATGATCTCCCTGATGCTGGCCCGTTTTGCTGCCAGGATCTTTTCCTTGATCCCGCCCACGGGTAACACTTTACCCCGGAGGGTGATCTCCCCGGTCATGGCGATGCCTTTCCGCACTTTCCTGCGTGTCATGGCTGAGGCCAGCGAGGTCACCATGGCAATGCCGGCCGAAGGTCCGTCTTTGGGAATGGCTCCCTCCGGTACGTGGATGTGTACATCCCATATTTCGCTCAAGTTCTCTTTGATATCCAGTAGGTTACTATGAGCTTTAAGATATTCAAGGGCGATGACTGCCGATTCTTTCATCACATCGCCCAGGTTTCCGGTGAGAGTCAGTTTGCCTTTCCCTTTGCTCAGACTGGTTTCAATAAACAGGATCACTCCCCCCACCGGTGTCCAGGCCAGGCCAGTGACCACTCCGGGGATATCGTTTCCCTGATATACATCCCTGAAAAATTGCGGCGGACCCAGGTACTCCTGTATATCTTCGTGGGTCAGGCTTCTGGATACGTCCTCTCCAAAAGCCATTTTCTTGGCTACCCGGCGAATGATTTTGGCAATATTCTTCTCCAGGTTACGCACCCCGGATTCACGCGTATAATTGACAATGACCTCTTCCAGCACTTTTTTGGGAAAGAATAGGTTTTTACGTTTCAACCCGTGGGCTTCCAGTTGTTTGGGTACCAGATGGCGGCGTGCAATTTCTACCTTTTCTTCAACGATATAACCGCTGATTTCTATCATCTCCATACGGTCCCGCAGGGCCGGGCTGATTGTGCTGGTCGAGTTGGCTGTCGCTATAAAAAGCACCCTCGACAGGTCATATTCCAGCTCCAGGTAATTGTCGTAAAACGAATTGTTCTGCTCAGGGTCCAGCACTTCCAGCAAGGCAAAGGACGGATCACCCTTGAAGTCGGAACCTATCTTATCGATCTCATCAAGGATAAACACAGGATTGGAGGATTTGGCTTTCTTGATATTCTGGATGATGCGGCCGGGCATAGCTCCGATATAGGTTTTCCGGTGCCCCCGTATCTCCGCTTCGTCGTGCAAGCCGCCCAATGACATACGCACAAACTTACGGCCTAAAGCACGGGCAATGGATTTCCCCAGGGAGGTCTTCCCGACGCCGGGAGGACCATACAGGCACAGGATGGGCGATTTCATATCCCCTTTCAGTTTGAGCACAGCCAAATGTTCCAGGATACGTTCCTTGACCTTTTCCAACCCGTAATGATCCTTGTTCAATATCTTCTCGGCCCTTTTCAGGTCAAAGTTGTCCTTTGTATATTCTTCCCACGGCAGGTCCAGCAAGGTCTGCAGATAGTTCATCTGCACCGAGTACTCTCCCACGGCAGGGTTCATACGCTGAAGCTTATCCAGTTCTTTGTTAAAAACTTTCCGTACCTCTTTGCTCCACTTCTTTTTGGCGGCCCGTTGACGTAGCTCTTCCAGCTCTTGTTCCATGGGGCTTCCCCCCAGCTCATCCTGAATGGTCTTCATCTGTTGATGAAGAAGATATTCCCGTTGTTGCTGGTCCAGGTCCAGCTTCACCTTGGTCTGTATATCATTCTTCAGCTCCAGCATCTGCACTTCGCTGGTAAGAAACTCAAGTAACAGGATGGCCCGTTGCTTCAGGTCGCCGATATCCAGAAGTCTCTGTTTGTCAGGATTCTTAACATTGGCATTGGCACTGATGAAATTAATCAGGAACTTCGGACTTTCAATATTCTTGACCGCAAAAGAAGCTTCCTGCGAAATATTGGAAGAAAGGCTGATAATCTTCAGAGAGAGCTCCTTCAGAGACTGTACAATGGCTTCAAATTCCGGATCGTTTTCTTCGGGATAAGTATCACTAAGCTTACGGGCCTTGACCATAAAATAAGGCTCGGAGGAGACCAGTGACTCAACCGTAAAACGGGACTTCCCCTGGATGATTACGGTGGTTCCGCCGTCGGGCATCTCCAGGATCTTCAGGATCAGAGCTACCGTGCCGATGGTACTCATATCTTCAAAAGAAGGATCATCCACAGAAGGATCCTTTTGGGAAAGGGTGCCTATGATACGGTCTTTTTTATAATAATCCCGCACCAGCTGCAGGCTTTTATCTCGTCCCACACTGATCGGCAGCACTACTCCGGGGAAAAGGACGGTATTGCGCAAAGGCAATACAGGCAAAGGATCCGGTAGTTTAAGATCCGGATCTTCGATCTCTTCTTCATCCGAAATCAATTGAATGATCCCTCCCTCTTCCTCCTCCAGTGAAGGAGAAATAAAAAGATCGCCTAGCCCGTTATTTTTGTTCTGTTTCAATATCTGTCCTCCAGCTTGGTTATCATTCCCTGCTATAAGCATACAAAGATAATGAAATTATCTACCTGCTATTACCCGGAATCCCAGCAAAAAGAAGCCGCCTGTTCACAGACGGCTTCTTTTCAATACAAAGCTTGTATGATTTATTTCTTTTTATGAATATGATTTTTATATCTGTTCATATACTTATCGACGCGACCTGCCGTGTCCACCAGTTTCATCTTACCGGTATAAAAAGGATGAGAGGTACTGGATATCTCCAGTTTGATCAACGGATATTCCTTGCCGTCATCCATTTTTATGGTTTCTTTGGAAGGAGCTGTGGAACGGGTTATAAAGGTATAACCGTTAGACATATCCTTGAAGACCACCAGCCTGTAATTCTTTGGATGTATTCCCTCTTTCATTTTCTTGTGTCTTAGTTCATTTTTTCAGGGTTGCAAAGATACATATACTTTTTTTAAATACAAATGCAATTTTCAGGAAATATTTCAGTTCTTTACTGCAACTCAAACCATTGCCGGATAAATTCTTTTTTTTCTCCCCTGTCATTTTTGTGAGTAAATTCGTTGGTACGTTTATCATACGTATAGTCTTTCTCCCATTCGCCGGCATGGGTTACGATCTCTCTGACAGCCTGCACAAAGAATGAGACCTCTTCGTCATGCATGGTGGGATGAAGACTCAGTCGCACAAAACCCGGTTTTTCGGAAAGGTCTCCGGCATCGATTTTACGTGTGATCCGGTGTGATTCTTCTTTGGTTATACCCAGCAGAATATGGCCGTAGGTACCTGCACAGGCACATCCGCCCCGCACCTGGATGCCAAAGCGGTCGCTAAGCAGTCGGACAATAAGATTATAATGGACCTTTTCATGATAAAAGGAAACCGCACCTATTCTCTCTTCCTCCTCTGCGGCCAGCACATGGATTCCCGGTATCTCTCTCAACCCGTGCATGGCCATAGGGACGATTTCTTTTTCTCTTTTTCCAATCCAATCCGTACCCATTTGTTCTTTCAGCCGTATGGCCAGGGCCGACCGGAAAGCCTCCATAAAACCGGGAGTGCCACCGTCCTCACGCATTTCAATATCATCCATATATTTATATTCTCCCCAGGGATTGGTCCAGTCAACCGTGCCTCCGCCCGGCACATCCGGAGCAATATTATGGTACATAGCCGAATCGAAGATCAGCACACCGGAAGCACCGGGGCCCCCCAGAAATTTATGGGGAGAAAAATAAATGGCATCCAGTTTTTCCAGCGGATCTGCCGGATGCATGTCCATATCCACATACGGTGCCGAGGCGGCAAAATCCACAAAAGCATACCCCCCGTGTTCATGCATGATCCGTGCCAGCTCGTAATAGGGAGGCTGCACCCCGGTGATATTGGAACAAGCTGAGAAGGCTCCTATTTTCAAATCATGGTTCTGATATTTCTTCAGTTGCCTGACCAACTCTTCCGGATCCACCATATTGTTTTTATCCGGCTGAAGTACCACTACCTCTGCGTTGGTCTCCAGCCACGAAGTATGGTTGGAATGATGTTCCATATGGGTAACAAAAACCACGGGTCTTCTTCCTTTCCAGATACATTCTCCCCGTGCCAATCTCCCGCAGCCTTTCAGTCCCAGCAGGCGTTGCAGCTTAACCACCCCGGCCGTCATGCCAAACCCCGGCGTCAGGATCACATCTCCGGACGCCGCATGTACATGCTCTTTGATGATTTTATGCGCATAATGATAAGCATAAGTCATCAAAGTACCCGTCTCGCTCGTCTCGGTATGCGTATTGGCAATATAGGGACCAAATGTTCCGGCGATCCTGTCCTCTACAGGCCGGTACAGCCGGCCGCCGGCAATCCAGTCAAAGTAGCGCAGTTTTTGCCGGCCGTAAGGAGTTTCATACTCATAATCATTCCCGATAATATTCTTTTTAAAACGCTTAAAATGTTTTTCCGTATCTCTCATTATAAATCTGTAAATTACGTCACTCGCGGTTGGCAGCTAGTTTTACCAGTAACCTGAGTATCTCGATATAAAGCCACACCAGGGTTACCATCAGCCCGAATCCGGCATACCATTCCATGAATTTCGGAGCCCCCGTTCCTGACATCTGCTCAACAAAAGCAAAATCCAGGATCAGATTGAGGGCTGCGATAACCACCACAAACAAACTGATCCCTATGGATAAGGTGCTGGTACCGTAGAGAAAGGAGACCCTTGCCCCGAACATGCTGGCAATCCATCCTCCGAGATAAACAAGCATGATACCGCCGGTGGCCGCTGCAATGCCCATCACAAATCGCTGTGTCGGTCTGATAATCCGCGAACGATATAAAAATAACATCGTAAAGAAAGTCCCGAAGGTAAGTGCTACAGCCTGCAAAACGATACCGGGATATTGCGCTTCGAAAATAGCAGACAGACCTCCCAGCGCCAGGCCTTCCATCACAGCATACAAGGGGGCTGTGTAAGGAGACCATTCCGCTTTGAAGGTGGTAACAAGGGCCAGAATAAAACCAATGATAAAACCGGCGGCCATATAACCATAGGCTCCGGGCATGCCTGCCATAACCTGCTTCCAGACATAGGCGGCAGATAACAAAAGCAGTAAAAACAATAAAATGGTTTTGTTGATGGTGCCTCCTATGGTCATCACATCACTTCCGGCATGACCTGCAGCCCGTGTGAAATACTTTTCACTCAACACAGGGTTTCCTGTCCCTCTTCTTTCCATAATTTTCAGTTTTACTTTTTGATCTGCAAAGATAATGGTTTAAATCATTCCTGCATGGAATTAAAGCCTGTAAAATGCTATACGGATTATACAAGATTAATAATTCTGTGATCTATCAGCACAAATAAAATAACAATCAGAATCGAGTAGGCCAGATAGGATTTTACGGGGATATATACTTTGGGCGAGATCCCCATTTTTAAATAAAGGTAAGTCATCAGGATTGCTTTCTCAAGGATAAAAACGACAACCGTCGCCAGGGCTATCCCCACCACATTGTAATATTGCACAAGATACAGGCTTAGTAATACATTAAATACGATTTCGACAAAAGAGGCAATCATGACGATCCTGGTCTTTTTCAGTCCGATAAGGATTGTCTGGGGGAAGACCAGCCTGGGAATGATCAGTAGAAGGTAGATCATGAAAATATCGGCACTTCGTATAAAATAAGGATTGAAAATATGGGGGTACAACCACCTGCTGAAAAGCATGATAACCATAGAGAGGGGAAAGAGGACATTCATCAGGCGCATGGACTTATGTCGCAGGACGGCCAGGTTTGCCCCGAATTTAAATTTCTTTCCGAACTCGGGCAGCATGGCATTGCTGAGTCCGTTGGCCAGAAGAAGGGTTAGCGGAAGCTCTTTGGCTCCATAACGGAAGATGGCAAAAGTGGCCGCATCAAACTTACTGGTCACGATCACCCCGTCAATATACTGTGCCGACCCGCTCAGCAACGAACTCAGAATTAACGGCGCTCCCAGGCGAATGTGCTCCCGGATAAAAGGGAATGATATTTTTATTTTCGTATATTTATACAACATAAAGATCAACCATATAAATCTCAGTACGGACACGGTCAGCAAGCCATAGATAGCCCAGATAATCGGATAACCCACCACCACAGGCCCTGCTACAATCACAAGCTGGATGGCAAAGGTAATCAGCCCGTAACGAAGAATCATCTCCGGCCTGTTCTTCAGCAGATAAATATATTCAATCAGAATGGGCGGATTGCTGATCAATAAATACACCAGCATAAGATTGATAAAAGGAACATCCCCCCTGATATGGAAGATGGAAAAATTATGTTTGATGATAAGTCCGAAAATAAAGGCCATAATACTGAAAAAGGTCAGCAAAAGGAACGCATTGAATATCTCGGGTGATTTTTCTTCATCGTGTTCACCGGAAACATTATAAGTATGATTGCTGTGATAGAGGGGCAAAAAAGACTGCACCAGGCCGTTGACCCAAAAAAAGCTGACCATACTGGCGATAAACATAAAAGCTTCAAACAAACCTATATCATGCCTGGAAAGACCTATCTTGGTAAATATGATACTGATAAACAAAAAGGTACTGAAACGCATCAGCTGGTATAGCTGCAACCCGGAGATGTTATTTAATAACCTCGGAAATTTCAATCCTGTAATTTTTTACAAAAATGCATGTTTAAGCAACACAAAACACCGAATTAGCAAAAATATTTTATTCTTTCAATAAAAAATATTCCACAAAACTTTCATTTGAGAAATAAAATTATCCTTATCTTTGCAATCCCGTAAAGAAAAAGGTTCTTTTATTTTTATTTTTATATGGTGGATGTAGCTCAGTTGGTTAGAGCACTGGATTGTGGTTCCAGGGGTCGTGGGTTCGAGCCCCATCTTCCACCCATCCCTGAAAGCCGGTTTTCAAAGAAACCGGCTTTTTTTGTATTGACTGGCCGGCAAACTTGTTCGCCAGGCCAGGAAAGACAAAAAAACCGCCAGGATGCCGGAGGCAGCCTGCGGCTTTCAGGGATGGAAGGGACTCCCCTTAGGGTTCATGAGTCCCGCCTAACGGGACGAACAATCCCATATTAAGGTTCAAGTTGTCCGGAAAAAAATTAACTTTCGTTCGTTTTTCTTATGTTATGAAACGGAAATTGTTTTTTGTTTATACGGGGATTGTCCTGGCTATGATATTCTGGGCCTTGTCCTTCATCTGGTTTAAAATGGCCAATGAATATTATCCTCCCATTACCATTATCATGAGCCGGCTGATCCTATCGTCGGTACTGCTTTTTCTCTTCACCAAAGTCACCGGGACGCTTCAGATCCTGCAGAAAAAAGACCGGTGGGCTATCGTTGTCCTCACCCTGTTCAACCCTTTTCTGTACTTTATCGGCGAAAGCTATGGGCTCACCTATGTATCTTCCACCACCGGGGCTGTAATTATCTCCACCATTCCTCTTTTCACCCCTTTCGCCGCCCACTATTTTCTCAAAGAGAAACTTTCCCTGATGAATTACCTGGGTATTTTCTTCTCTTTCGCTGGCGTGTTGTTGATTCTGTATCATCCCGGAGAATGGCAAGCCTCATGGATAGGTTTATTGTTCCTGCTTTTTGCTGTATTCTGTGCCGTAACCTACACCATCCTGCTCAGCAAGCTTTCTTTCCGCTACAATGCTCTCTCGCTCATCACATGGCAGAATACGCTCGGTGCGCTTCTGTTTATTCCGCTATTTCTGTGGATAGACCTGCCGGCTCTCCCTTCCGGGATTTGGTCATGGCCCCATTTCAAACCTATTCTCGAACTGGCGGTCTTTGCCTCTTCTTTTTCTTTTGTTTTGTTTGCCGTAGGTATAAAAATTATCGGGGCAGCCCGCACCAATATTTTCTCCAATATCATCCCTGTGTTCACGGCTGTTTTTGCATTCTTCCTGCTGCAGGAATCCCTCTCCCTGCAAAAAGTAGCCGGTATCCTTATCGTTATCGGAGGTTTGTTCCTGGCACAGGTTCGATCGACTTTTTTCAAGCGGGTTATGAACCGCATCTCTGGAATACCTTATCAGGAATAGATTAGGGGGTAACGGTTTAGAATTTAGAGCTTAAGGGTTAGAGATTTTTTTAATGCCATCTTCTATTAATCTCTAGTCATCACTTTCAACTTTCCGGGAATAGAGGTTACGTTAATCTTCCCATTATGAGAATCTCCTTCGCCATCGAAGTGGAGGCTGCCGGGTTCCCCTTTCCAAACCGTCAGGTTACGGGCGCGGAGGGTCTCCACGTATTTGCTTTTGGTAAATCTTTTGGTGAAAAGACGTACAACCAGTCCGGGAACGGCTGTTGCCGGAAAAGGCTTCAACAAGCATACATCAATCAGTCCGTCCGAAGTATCTGCGTCAGGAGCGATATAGGCGCCGTTGCCATATTCCGAAGCATTGGCAAAAGTCAACAGAAAGGCATTCACCACTTTATGTTTTCCGTCATATTCAATGGAATACACATCAGATTTATAGTTTTGTACTACTTTGAGGATTGCTTCCATGTATCCGATCAGGCCGCGGCGCGAACGCTGGTTAAAATTCCTGGTCACCTCGGCATCAAAACCCACTCCAGCAGTGGTAAAAAAAGGAATCCCGTTGATATGGGCATAATCGATCTCCTGCACTTTGGCATTCTTGATCATCTCCAATGCCTTCCTGGGCTGTTTCGGGATACGCAGATGGCCGGCCAGACCGTTGCCGGAGCCCCTCGGAATAATCCCCAGAATCATTTCCCTGCCCACCAACAACCGGGCCAACAGATTCACGGTGCCGTCACCCCCTACCGCAAACACTACTTTCTCTCCTTCTTGTTCCTTTTCATCCAGGATCTTCCGTATCTTCTCCTCATCCCCTGTGAAATAAAATTCAGGAATACACTGATTACGTTTGCAAAAACTACGGATTATCCTCACGGTACGGTACCAACTCCCGTGACCGGAAACAGGATTGATGAAAAAAGTATATCTCTGCTGTTCTTTTTTCTCTCTCATAAGCCTCCCTCCATGCAAAGATAATATTTTTTACAATATCCTCCTGCGGGAGAATTCCTGCGGGATTCTCACAAAAGAAAAATACCTGCAAAAAACATTTTCGCTTTCCCTCGGAAATAACACAGGGTATCATGTATTTTATTCATACGATCTGTACCTATAATACCTTAAAAAAAATTTGTAGGTTTGTTGCACAGGAAAAAACCGTGTTATATTTCAAAACGGAGTTCATGCAAAAAAAACTGACTTTTCTTTTGCACATCCATCCCAAAAGGGTACCCCGGACATCCATACGGTTTACCTACACTTTCGGGCTGGGAGGAATCACGTTGCTGCTGATCCTTTTGCAGATCTTCACGGGGATCCTGTTGAAGTTTGTGTACATCCCTTCTCCGGCAAAAGCCTACGATTCTATCCTGTTTCTTCAGAACCAGATCCTTTTTGGCCAATATGTACGTAACATTCATCATCTTGACGGAGAGTTGCTGGTCGTTCTGGCTCTTCTTCACATGCTGCGTGTCTTTTTTACGGAAGCGTTTCATCCTCCCATACGCAGCGGCAATTGGATCCTTGGCCTCTGTATGTTCCTGCTTATTATGTTCTCTAATTTCACGGGCTATCTGATGCCCTGGGACCAGTTGTCCTACTGGGCCGTCACGGTGGTCACCAACATGTTTTCCTACATACCGCTTATCGGCCCTCATATCACTGTTTTCATCCGCGGGGGCGCGGATGTCACCGGGAACACCCTGATGAATTTCTTCAACTTCCACACAGCTATTATCCCGCTTACGTTCATTATTTTAATGATTTTTCATTTTTGGAAAGTCCGTAAAGCCGGGGGGGTAGCTCCTCCCCGCACCAGTCAGGATCACGAGAGAGGTCTTGTTCCTGTTATGCCCGACCTGATTGTTAAAGAAGTGGCGGTAGGACTGATAGTACTGGCTTTTATCTTCATGCTGGCGATCTTCCTGAATGCCCCTCTGCGCGAGCGTGCCAATCCCGCCTTCAGCCCGAACCCGGTCAAGGCTCCCTGGTATTTCATCGGAATCCAGGAAATGCTCATGCATTTTCATCCGTTTGTCGGCACCATACTGATTCCTCTTTTCCTTCTTGGGTTTTTATTTTACCTGCCATGGCTTCATTATCCACAAAACAATGCGGGCATCTGGTTTTCCTCCCTTAAGGGCCGGCACACGGCCATCTTCTCGGGTATTGTAGCCTTTATCCTGACACCTGTCCTCATCGTGGCCGATGAATACCTGATCCATTTTAATCTCTGGTTTCCCTCACTCCCTTCTATCCTCTCAGAAGGGTTGTTTCCTGTCCTGCTATATGGTTTGCTCTTTTACCTGTACCTGTTTTATCTCCGCAGAAAGTACCGCCCCAATGTCAATGAAACCGTGCAGGCGGTGTTTGCTTTCTTTCTGGTAACCTACACCGTATTATCCCTGACAGGACTTTTTTTCAGAGGTCCCGGCATGATTCTCATGTGGCCCTGGCAGATTTGATCTTAACACCCGTTTCGTATGTCAAAAAAGATGTCCCATATTAAACAAAATCCTCATCCTGAAAAGGATGAATATGATCTTAAAGAAACACCGGACAATTCCCGCCGCAGCTTTTTCAGAAAAATCTGGGGGTGGATAGCCCTGGCCGCAGGGGTTGAGCTGGCCGGTTTGAGCATTCCTTTCATCGGTTCGGGCAGAAAAAAACAAACCAAAAAAGAAACCGGGAAATTTACCGCAATAGCCCAGGTGTCGGATATCCCGGCAGGATCTGTCCTCCCGTACCGGTCAGGACGACTTTATATCTGTCATCTCAAGGACGGAGGATTCCTCGCGGTATCCATCAAGTGCACTCATCTGGGATGCAGCGTGGAATGGGATGAAAAGAAAAAAGAATTTCTCTGCCCCTGCCATCATTCCATGTTTTCTCTAAACGGAGAAGTCGTAAATCCTCCGGCTACCCGGGCACTGAATATTTATCCCCTGAAAATCGAGGAAGGAGTCATCAAGGTTAACCTGGAGCATCCCATCCGGCGGAAACACTACAACAAATCACAGGAGACCTATGCCTGAGAAAAAACAAACACAAGACTACTCCCTCTGGAAAAGAGCAGGATTCATTGCCACCCTGGTCTTCTTTATCTCTTTTCCCCTGTATCTGGTGCATTTTTATCTTACCGGAAACGGCTCTGTATCCGGTAACACAAATGAGACAGCTCATTATGTGGGGGGGGACCAGTGCATCGAATGTCATCCCAATGAATATCACGACTGGCATGGTTCCGATCATGACCGTGCCATGGACTATGCTACGGATAAGAGTGTGGAAGGGGACTTTAACAATGCGGTTTTTGTGGACATGAAAGGCGATACCAGCCGTTTTTTCAAAAGAGAAGGGAAGTTTTATGTACACATCAAAGGACCGGATGGAAAACCCGGCGATTTTCACATCACCCATACGTTTGGTGTCAGACCCCTGCAACAATATCTGGTCCCTTTTGATAGTGGAAGACTGCAATGTCTTCCCATAGCCTGGGATACCATCACTCATTCCTGGTTCAGCCTGCCGGATTCGATCTATAAGGATGAAAACCTTACACCGGATAACTGGCTTTACTGGACCAATAACGGGCAGAACTGGAACGGCATGTGTGCCGACTGTCACAGTACCAACCTGAAAAAAGGATATGACCCTGCAAAACACACCTACCATACTACCTGGACAGATATAAACGTCAACTGTGAGGCATGCCACGGGCCCGGTTCTGCACACCTCCAATGGGCCAATCTGCCCGAAATGGACCGTCCGCAAAACACCAACTACGGTCTCACGGTCAACACCGCCGACCTCGATCCTGTCGAAGAGGTCAGGCAGTGTGCCCGTTGTCATGCCCGGCGTTCGGTAATGGGTGATTTTACGCCGGATGATTTTCATAGGGATTTGCTGGATTACATGATCCCTCAATTACTTATCGCACCCCACTATTTCCCCGATGGACAAATCCTCGATGAAGACTATGTTTACGGATCGTTTACACAAAGCTACATGTACCAGGAACATCTGCGCGTTCGCTGCAGTGACTGCCATAATGTACACAGCCTGAAAACCATCCTGCCTATAGATGATAACCAGTTGTGTCTGCAATGTCACCGGTCTGATGTTTACGACACCTACCAGCATACTTATCATAAAAAAACAGGAGAGCCCGGAAAACCTCTGGTACTGGAACACGGGAAAAAGATGGTACAGGTAGGCGAAGGAGCCAAATGCGTCAACTGCCATATGCCAGGCAGGTATTATATGGGTGTGGATTTCCGCAGGGATCACAGCCTGCGCATACCCCGTCCCGATCTGTCCATGAAATATGGTACCCCTAACGCCTGTAATCAATGTCATACAGACAAAACGCCTGCCTGGGCCGAATCATATATCCGCAAATGGTATGGGAAGAGCCGGCGGCATCATTATGGGGAAGTGCTGGCCCGCGGCAGAGAAAGTGATCCTGCAGCACAGGACAGTCTGATCCTGATCATCCGGGATATCCTTCATCCGGTTATCGTACGCGCTACGGCGGTCGCCTTATTACAAAACTACCCTAACCAGAAAAGCTTTAATGCCATCCAACAGGCTTTCAGTGATCCCGAATCCATGATCCGTGAAGCAGCAGTCCGCAGCCTTCCTATTCTTTCACAAGAACAATTCAAAGAAGCCCTTCTTCCCATGCTGACCGATCCGGTAAAGGCGGTGAGGATACAGGCTGCCTTCCGGCTCTCTTCCCTGCCCCGTCGTCAGATCAACGGAAAATACCAGAAAGCTTTTGACCAGGCACTGAAAGAATACCAGAAAAGTATGCGCTATATGGGAGACTTTGCCTCCAGCCGGCACAACCTGGGCATGTTATACGCCAACCTGGGACAAACAGCCAATGCCATAACCAATTACGAAGAAGCCATACGTATAGACAATCTCTTTTCCCCGGCCAAGATCAATCTTGCTTTGCTGTACAACCAAACCGGACAAAATGACAAAGCCGAGAAAATGCTTCTGGATGTCATTCATCACGAACCCGATTTTGATCAGGGATACTATTATCTCGGACTGCTTATGGCCGAGAAAAAAAATTATAACAAAGCCCTGAGTTATCTCCTGGAAGCTGCCCGCCGCATGCCTGATTATGTCCGGATCAACTATAATATTGCATTGCTATATCAACAACTGGGGAAGAAAAACGAAGCTGAAAAGTACCTGCTAAAATGTCTGCGGGCCGAGCCGGACAATTTTGATTATCTCTATGCCGCCGCAACTTTCTACCTGCAATCGGGAGACCGCAACAAAGCCAGACACTTTGCATCCCTGTTGACAGAAAAATATCCGCAAAACCAGGCGGGGAAAAACATTCTGAACATCCTTAACGGCAAATAACCCTCCACATCTAATGCAAAACTTAACCTTATGGAAAAAACAGAAAGATCCACTATTGGCCTGGATTCTTTAGCCTATATCGTAATCATCCTGGCCGGCATCAAAATTTCCGCCTCCATTACAACACCTTTTTTATTGTCCCTGTTTATCGTGATCATTTTCAAGCCTTTTTCCGATTCTCTGATAAAAAGAGGGATCCCACGATGGATGGCTTTCTCCATAATTTCAGTCATCGTACTGCTTTTCGGATTCCTGTTGGTTACCATTATATCCATATCGGTTCAGAATTTTTCGGGAAACCTGTCTTTTTATGATGAAAAACTAAGCCTCTACCGCGATGAAATCATTGCTTTGGCACAAAGATACGGGGTGTCTGACAAATACCAGCTCACTTCGCTTCTGAATCCTGCCCGGATCATGAGTTTCGTTGCCGGAGCGCTGACCAATTTCAGTGATATTCTCTCCAACAGCGTCCTGATACTGCTGACCGTAATTTTTATTTTCATAGAAACCAACATCTTCCCCGAGAAAATAAAAGTCATCGCCAAAGATGAAAGTCTGAAGTATTTTCATGAGATAAACCATCAGGTAAACAATTACATGATGATCAAAACGATCATATCCGCAGGGACGGGATTTATCATAGGTGCAGCACTGGCACTGATACGTCTGGATTTTGCAATTCTGTGGGGGCTTATCGCTTTCCTGCTGAATTATATTCCCAACATTGGCTCCCTGATCGCGGCCATACCACCCATTATCTTGGCACTCATCCAATTCGGGCTCCCCGGAGCTATCGGTGTCACAGGAATCTTCCTGATCGTTAATTTTGTGATAGGCAATTATGTCGAACCGAAAGTTATGGGAAAAGGACTGGGACTCTCTGTGCTGGTCGTCTTTCTCTCTTTGATATTCTGGGGATGGCTGCTCGGACCGGTAGGCATGTTACTCTCCGTGCCTATTACGCTTGTTTTTAAGATCATCATGCAGGCACAACCGCAAAAACGGTGGATTGCCATCTTGCTGGGAGACGGATCGGAAATCCGCAAGTCCTGAGAAAATACCGATAAAGCAATCTTACATGAAGATGCACCGGATGCGTCTTTTTCCTCTCCCGGAATTTTTTATTTCATCCCGGTTGGGTTAACTTTATCCTGATATTTTTGAAGATTTACACATGGCAAAATAACCTTGAATCCGATAGCCCCATGGAAACAATAAATAAACATAAAACGGCATCCGCCTTATGGATCCTGGCCTCATTGGTCATTATCCTGGCAGGGGCCAAAGCAGCATCCAACATTATCGTTCCTTTTCTGATGGCCCTGTTCATTGTCATTATTTTCAAACCTTTTGCCAACGCACTTCAGAAAAAAGGGGTTCCCGGGTGGCTGGCACTGACAATTATCCTGTTATTCATTCTAATTTTTATCGGTCTGCTGATTACGATGCTCACGGTATCGGTCCAGAACTTTTCTGCAAAAATTCCTTTTTACAATGATAAGCTCATCGTTTACAGGGACCAGCTCATTCTGTTGCCTAAAAAATTCGGGATACAGATTGATCAGCAACAGCTGAACAATTTTTTTGACCCCGCCAAGATCATGAGTTTCGTGGGCATTGCCCTGAAGAGTTTCAGTGATATCCTCTCCAACGGTCTGCTGATCTTATTAACAATTGTCTTCATCTTTATCGAATCCAATATATTCAATGCCAAACTCAAATTTATCGCCAGAGATGAAAAGAAATTAACGTATATCCAGGAGATAAACGAGCAATTAAATCACTACATGCTCATCAAATCCATTACCTCCGCTTCCACAGGGATTATCCTCGGAGGAGCCCTGGCATTGGCAGGTGTTGACTATGCGCTCCTGTGGGGCGTTGTTGCCTTTATGCTCAATTACATCCCCAGTATCGGCTCACTGATTGCAGCCATCCCCCCCATCATCCTGACACTGGTACAGTTCGGGATACCGGAATCCATTGGGGTTACCCTCCTGTATGTGACTGTGAACTTTTTGATCGGCAGTGTCATCGAACCGCGGATCATGGGAAAAGGACTGGGTTTGTCTGTGCTGATCGTCTTCCTCTCCCTGATTTTTTGGGGATGGATCCTTGGTCCTGTGGGGATGTTCCTTTCGATACCCATTACCCTGGTTATCAAGATTATCTTGCATTCCCAACCCGATACACGCTGGATATCTGTCCTCCTCGGCAACGGCCTCGAAGTACGGTCGCTAAAAAAACAACAACATTTAAATTGAAACTGCAAAATCAAAATACGCATCTTTGTAACCAAAAATAAATAACGATGATCATAAAATCTTATCAGAAATCCCGGCATCCATTATTACTGTTTTGTGTCATCCTGATCCTTGTTGTAACAAGCAGTTGCAAAAACAAAAAAGAAGAGAAGCAAACCAAAGTGAAAAACACCCCGGCGACCGTTTTGGAAAACAACGCAGATATTGGCGCCATCTTTCTGGACGCCTCCATGAACGGAGACCTTAACAAAGTAAAACAGATTGTCCGGGGAGGCTTGGACGTGAACACCTCCGGTGATCAGAGACGCACCGCCCTGATGCTGGCATCCTACAACGGACATACCGATATCGTCACCTACCTGCTGAAAAAGGGGGCTCAGGTGAATGCCCTCGACGATATGGGGCGATCCGCACTGATTTACGCTGCTTCCGGCCCCTTCCCCCAAACCGTGAAAGTATTGCTGGATCATAAGGCTGATCCGGATATCATTGCCAAAGGTGACGGGTGGACCGCCCTGATGTATGCCGCTGCCGAAGGCCAACTGGCAGTTGTAAAGATACTGCTGGATCATGGCGCCAACCCATCTGTCAGGGAGAAAGACGGAGACGATGCCGAATCTTTCGCCCGGAAAAACGGACATACCGATGTGGCGGAATATTTACATAATTTTGTGCCTGAGAAATAACATCCTTTTTCCCGCCAATAGTGGTATTACTCACAACAGGATTTTTCATTCACCTTGTTTTCCGGGCTTCCGGGGGCAGATGGTCCGTAAAACCCTTTTTCTTCAGTTCCAGAAAAGCCTGCCATACGCTCTGCGGGATTTCCTGTTCGATCTGAAAGCCTTTGGCAGGATAAGCTTTGATACGGTACAGATCGCCCACTATAATGTGGATAACCTGTGCCATGGGTATTCCTTTCGTAGGGTAATCCATAAAGGCAATCTGAGGAGAGGTAACAAATATCTCCGCCTTTTTATCCGGCCATTGCTTCAAAAAGGTGGCATAGGTCCGGCGTTCCATGTAGGGTTTCTGCACCAGGATCAGTTTTTGCGGAATTTTGTGCTTTTCCGCCAGCAGCCGGTAGCTAAACCGCACATTCTCTCCCGTATTGACCGAGTGCGGTTCCACCAGGATCTTCCCGGCCGGCACTCCGGCCTTCATCGCCCACGCAGCAAACCGTTTTGCTTCCGTCTCTTTCCAGTGTGATGTCAAAGCCCCTCGTTTGCCTGAAAAAAGTATATACGGGGCCATGCCTTTCCTGTATAGTTCTACGGCCCGTTCCGCCACCCGCAGATCATGACTGCCCAACACCAGGATAAGATCCGATTTTTCTAAAGAATGGTTCAGATGGTGATAGTTCCAAATCTTTTGTGCCAGCCTGAGCACCCCGGTGTTTAATTCCATTTTATTTGTGGTTTCTTTTATAAATTCAGGCCCTCTGACTTTTCTGCCGAAATCGTTCACCTGTCAGGAAAACCCTTTGGTTACCCGCCTGTTCAGACGGGAATTGATCTTAAGCAGAAAAAGGATGAAGTTAAAAATAAGATTTCTGAAAGGTCCGCTTTTAATCATGAAACGCAGGAAATGATTCTGAATACGGTTGTATCGGATCATTCTGGCCATGGCCAGCAACGGCTCTTTGTTGCCAAGGATCCTGGTTGCCGCTGCCTCTCCCGACACCAACGCCTGGTATATCCCTTCACCCGTAAGTCCCGAGGCCAGTCCTGCAGCTTCACCGGTCAGGAACACCGGATCAAAATCCCATCCCCGGTAGTCATAGCTGATCGGAAAACTTTCATAGGTTGCCTTGTCCAGATCAAAACCTTGTTTTTCCGCCCATTTGAAAAAACGCTCTTTCATCTTTGCCGGCGATATATACCGGGCATCCCCGCCTGTGCCAATCACAAGATAACGATCATGCGGAAAGACCCAGGCATACCACGAGTGAAAATACCTTGAATCCATATGGATTTCAAAACGACCTGCCCCCTCCCAGGGGATCCGGTACTGAAAGGTAAAAATCTTTTTTTCCACAGGGAATCCGACATAACGACGAACCACGGAAGCTACCCCATCCGCTCCCACAAGATAACGAAACCCTATTTCTTCTCCCTTTTCGGTAAAGATACGGTCTTTTTCAACCCTGCTCACTCTGCTTCCCGTTCGAATCTCAATACCTTTACTACGTACCTCTTCAGCCATCCATTCCCCCAGTTTCCTCCGGTCCACCGTATAGAGTACGGGCATTTGAAAACGGGAATAATTCCTGAATAAGGAAGAAACCAGCAAGCTTACATATACTTTCCTTTCCAAAAGATTTTCCGGCACTTCCAGCATTGCCAGGTCCTTGCGGGTAAGTCCGCCGGCACATACCTTCTCCCCAAACGCTTCTTTTTTTTCCAGTACCAGCACCTCCAGGCCGTGTCCCGAGAGCTTAGCGGCACAGCGTAACCCGGCCGGACCGGCTCCAACGATTATGACATCATATTTTTCCATCAGGATACGGTCAGAAAGGCAAATGTAAAAAAAATCATCGTGGACGGAAAAAAACACATGGCATCAACAGTAACTCCCACGGCCCGGGGTCTCAAGTTTCGTCCCGTGCAAAGCCAGGGATGACTTTCGTACCCCTGGTGCAATTTCCTCTTGCCATAATCTCGGGAAATATATACTTTTAACCTCAATTATACGTTGCTCTCATTACAAATGAAACCATTCCGGATGATCAAAAAGATTTTTTCATCCCTGTTGTTTTTGGCTCCGGTATTTTTTTCCGGCAACACCTCCCTCACGGCCCAGACCGGAGGCACCCGCACCTATCGTTTTCTGGATCTTCCTTACAGCAGCCGGGAAGCAGCGCTGGGCGGCAAGGTAGCATCCATGCCTGCCGAAGACCTGAATTTCGGCCTTTCCAACCCGGCATTACTGGGAGAGAAAACCAATAACATCCTCGTGCTTAACTATGTTAACTATTTTTCCGATATCAATTTCGGGAGCGTCGGATATGCCTTTAAAACCCCTTTACCCGGTTACTTCTCCGCAGGACTTCGTTACATCAACTACGGTTCCTTTATTGCTGCCGATGAAACCGGGCAGATTACAGGCCGGTTTGGGGCTGCCGAATACATTTTCCAGGCTTCCTATGCCCGCACTTTCGACACTCTTTTTACCGTAGGGATCACTCTCAAACCGCTTCTTTCCGTGCTGGAAAGATACCAGTCTTTTGGGGTAGCCATGGATATAGGAGCCTCCTGGCACAATCGTGATAACCTGTTTACAGCATCTGTCCTGTTACGGAATATAGGGTTTCAGATCGATCCCTATGTGAAAGGTCATCACGAACCCATCCCTTTTGAGATCCTGGCCGGCCTTTCACAGAAACTTGCCCATGCACCCTTCCGGTTTGTATTCACCTTCCAGCAACTCCAAAAACCCGATCTGCTGTATCCTTATCCTGAAGATCCGGAAAACCCCACCACAACCCCCGGCAACGGCACCCCTGAATATACAGGCTTCGGCCGTTTCACCGAAAATGCTTTTCGCCATACCCTCCTCGGCATAGAATTTCTGCCTTTGAAAAGTTTTACTTTCAGTGTGGGTTATAATTATCAGCGAAGGAAAGAACTGCAGGTACCTGCCCGTATCGGCATGGTCGGTTTTTCCTGGGGGTTTGAGCTGCGGCTGACCCGTTTCAGCATAAGCTATGGCCGGGCTTCCTACCATCTGGCCGGAGCATCCAATCATTTTTCCGTATCCCTCAACATGGAGGACCTATTCTCCGGAAAGAAATTATAATTTTGGTATCTTTACCCCCTTATTTTACGGTTCAGGTATGACAAGCAAACCTTTGATTATCGCTATCGACGGGTATTCCTCCTGCGGCAAAAGCACCTTTGCCAAAGCCATTGCCCGCTGGCTTCATTACATTCACATCGACAGCGGAGCAATGTACCGGGCTGTCACACTCTTTGCTCTGCAAAACGGCTTGTATAAAAACGGAAAACTGGATGCCGGAAAGCTGATATCCCTGTTGCCGGAGATTACCATAGTGTTCAAAAAAAATCCCCGCACAGGCAATACTGAGACCTGGCTCAACGGTAAGAATGTTGAAAAAGAGATCCGCAGTATTGAGGTCTCCAACCATGTCAGCGAGGTAAGTAAGATACCGGAAGTACGGGAACACCTGGTACGTCTGCAACGAAAACTGGCAGGCCGCGAGGGTGTCGTGATGGAGGGCCGGGACATAGGAACCATTGTTTTCCCACATGCCGATATTAAGATATTCATGAATGCCTCGCCGCAGGTGAGGGCCATGCGCAGATACAAGGAGATGCTGGAGAAAAAAGAACACAGCACATATGAAGAGGTTCTGAAGAATGTGATAGAACGGGACCGGATGGACTCGGGACGTGAAGTAAGTCCACTGCGCCAGGCGAAAGATGCCCTGGTTTTGGACAACTCAAACATGACCGTCGAAGAACAAATGAATTGGATAAAAGGGATTATCCGTAAAAAACTGGCAGAACAAAACGACAAAGAAAATGCAAATTGAACTGGACAGACGGGCAGGATTTTGTTTTGGCGTGGAAAATGCCATCAAAATTGCCGAAAAAGAACTCAGGTCAGGAAACAAAGTGTATTGTCTCGGCCAGATTGTACATAATGAAATGGAGATCAGACGCCTGGAAAAACTGGGTCTCCTCACCGTCAATCATGACACCTATAAAAAACTGAAAAACGCACGCATCCTCATCCGCGCCCACGGAGAGCCTCCGGAGACTTACCGCATAGCCCGGGAAAACAATATAAGCCTGATCGATGCCACCTGCCCCATCGTTGCCCATCTGCAAAACAAGATCCGCACCTGTTATGACGAGATCATTAAGGAAAAAGGCCAGATTGTCATCTTCGGAAAACAAGGCCATGCCGAGGTAATCGGCCTCATCGGACAGACCGGAAATACAGCGGTCGTTATCAACAGTTGGGAAGATCTTGACAAGCTGAACTATCACTATCCCATTTACATGTACTCCCAAACTACACGGGATATCCACGAATATGAGCAACTCAAGCAGGAGATCCGGAAAAGGATCCGGGAAACCGGCGACCGGGAACCACCTCCTTTCATTTCCTACGATACGATTTGCTCGCAGGTATCCAGCCGCGCCCCCGAACTTGAGCAATTTGCCCGGGATCATGACCTGGTAATCTTTGTAAGCGGGAAAAACAGCTCTAACGGCAAATTTCTATATGATGTTTGTAAGAGCAAAAACCCCAACACCATCTTTGTAAGTTTACCCCAAGAACTGCAACTGCCTCTGCCCGGAAGTCCACAAACGATAGGGATCAGCGGGGCAACGTCAACCCCCTCCTGGCTGATGGAAAAAATCAGGGATAAAATCAAAGAGTTTTACCATCTTTGACTATCTTTAGGTTTTTATTTTTTTTCTCGTGCTTTGCTTCGGACATCCGAGGAAATTTCTGAAGAATATAAGAATAAATAAATAAATATGAGTAAGATAAAACGAATCGGCGTATTAACTTCCGGAGGAGATGCCCCGGGCATGAATGCAGCCATCCGCGCCGTCACACGAACAGCTATTTATAACGGACTGGAAGTGATCGGCATCCGCCATGGTTACCAGGGCATGATCAACGGGTATTTCAAGTTGATGAAAACCTTTCATGTGAGTGATATCATCCAGCGCGGCGGCACAATCCTGAAAACGGCCCGCTGTGAAGAATTCAAGACAACGGAAGGCCGCAAACAAGCTTACGAATCCCTCAGAGACCGTAACATAGACGGTGTGGTGGTGATCGGAGGAGACGGTTCGTTCACCGGGGCACGTATCTTCAACGAAGAATACAACATCCCCTTTATTGGGATCCCCGGCACCATAGACAATGATATTTACGGCACCGACTATACCATAGGGTACGATACCGCCCTGAATACCGTGATCGAAGCAGTTGATAAGATCCGCGATACGGCCAGCGCCCACAATCGTTTGTTTTTTATCGAGGTGATGGGCGCCGAAGCGGGTTTTATCGCCGTACGCAGCGGCATCGCCTGCGGCGCCGAAGCGATCATCATCCCTGAAGTAAAAGATCAGGTCAATAACCTCCATGCTTATCTCGAAGAAGGATACAAACGAAAAAAATCCAGCAACATTATCATTGTGGCCGAAAGAGCTTATCCCGGCGGAGCATTCGGCGTGGCAGAAGCTGTCAAAAAAGATTTTACGGACTACTCGATGAGAGTCACCGTATTGGGACATATCCAGCGTGGGGGCTCCCCGTCAGCTTTCGACAGGTTTACAGCCTCACGTCTCGGCTTTGCCGCCGTCGATGCACTGCTGGACGACCAGAAAAGTGCTATGGTAGGATTACAAAACAATGAGATCTCACTCGTGCCTTTCAGCAAAGCGGTAAAACTGCATAAAGAAGTACGGAAAGATTACCTGGAAATAGCCAATATCCTGTCTGTCTGACCGGCCAAGATTTTTATTGTCTTATTCCTGTTCGCATGGAACCTGAAACATATGCCGAAGTAATATTACCGCTGCCGGTTTCAGGAACTTTCACTTACCATATCCCTGACTCTCTGAGAGAGAAAGCTATCCCCGGCGTACGGATTATCGTGCCCTTCGGAGAGAAAAAATCCTATACCGGTGTAATAAGACGGATCGTACCTGAACCTCCCGGAACATTCCTCCCCAAAGAAATAAACCGTGTGCTGGATGACAAACCCCTGATCCAGGAGTTCCATTTTCAGTTCTGGGAATGGATGTCCGATTATTATTTATGTACCCTGGGAGAGGTGATGGATGCCGCTTTGCCCGGCGGACTGAAACCGGCCCATCATTTTTCCTATTCCGTGCATTCCGGATTCAAAGAACCGGGAGCCCTTACAGATAAAGAAAGGAATATGTTCTTTTATATTCATCAGCATCCCGGTATCACTGATGATGAGTTAGGAAAAGAATTTGGGAAGAGGAATGCCCCGAAACTTATCAGATCCCTCCTGGAGAAAAACGCCCTAACGGAAAAAAGCCTGATGGTGGATCCTTATAAACCAAGGACCCTGCGTTATATACGTATCTCCCCCGGCCTTACGGAACAGGCCCTGCAACAAATGCCGGAGACCCTGAAACAGGCCAAAAGACAATGGGAGATGTTTACTGCCTGTGCTGCAGACTGGTCCCCCGGAGAAACACCTCCCTCCTTTTTGAAGTCCGGGCTGTTGAAAAAACATCCCTACCCGGGCGCCCTGACATCCCTGAAAGAAAAAGGGATTCTGGAAGAATATGAACTGCCTGTCAGTCGGCTGGAAAGAGGCGAGGAGAAAGCTGCTCACTTGAAACACCTCACTCCTGCACAACAACAGGTTCTGGAAAATATCCTGGAGCTTTTCCGGGAGAAAAATACCGTCCTGTTACATGGTGTGACCTCCAGTGGAAAAACGGAAATCTACTTCCATCTGATCCGTGAGCAGCTAACTTTGGGAAAACAGGTGCTATACCTACTGCCGGAGATCGCTATCACCGGTCAGATGATTCACCGTCTGAAAGAAGCTTTCGGCGATCTTGCCGGCATCTATCACTCCCGTTACAGCGATGCCGAAAGAATAGAAACCTGGCTGAACCTCTCTGGCAATGACGCCAGCAAACCCCTGAAGATCGTGCTGGGCGTGCGCGCCGCCGTTTTCCTGCCCTTCCGGGAACCCGGGCTGATCATTGTGGATGAAGAACATGAAACCAGCTATAAACAGGACAGCACCTCTCCCCGTTATCATGCCCGCGATGCTGCCGTCATGTTGGGACATCTGACCGGCGCAAAGGTCTTGCTCGGATCAGCCACCCCCTCGCTCGAATCTTATTACAACGCCCGTACCGGGAAATACGGTCTCACAGAACTTAAAGAACGCTATACCCGCATTGCCATGCCGGAGATACGTGTGGTGGACATGAAGAAAATGTATAAACGCAGAGAGGTACGCGGACATCTTTCCCATGAACTGCATGAGGCCGTAGAGGAGGCTCTGCAGGAAGGAGAACAGGTGATCCTGTTCCAGAACCGACGGGGTTTTTCACCTTACATCCAATGTGCCGACTGTGGATGGATTCCCTACTGCAAACACTGTGATGTAGCCCTCACCTACCACAAAAACAGTAACCGTCTGGTCTGTCATTACTGCGGATACAATATCCCCGTACCTACCCGGTGTCCTTCCTGCGCATCCACCCATCTGCATACCCGGGGCTTCGGAACTGAGAAAATAGAGGAGGAGATACGGTTGCTTTTCCCGGAGGCACACCCCACCCGTCTCGACCTGGATACAGCCCGCTCACGGAAACAATACCTGTCTATCATTCAGGATTTCGAAGAACAAAAGACCAACATCCTGATAGGTACCCAGATGATTACCAAGGGGCTGGATTTCGGGCATGTACGGGTCGTGGGCATCCTGAATGCCGACAACCTGTTGCATTTCCCCGATTTCAGGGCTTGGGAACGCAGCTTCCAGCTCATGGCTCAGGTAAGCGGACGGGCCGGACGCAAAGACAAACGGGGACGCGTCTTTATCCAGACCTACGACCCCGGACACCCTGTAATCACAGACGTTCTGAAACATGACTATTTTCATATGTACAACACCCAGTTACAGGAACGCAGGCTGTTCCATTACCCTCCTTTCTACCGGCTGATACGTATCACCTTGAAACACAGGAATAACGATGCCGTTAACCGGGCGGCAACCGAGCTGACCTCCCTGCTGCGAAAAAACTTCCGTAACAACGTCCTGGGACCGCAATATGCCTTCATCCCCCGTGTGCGTAACCGTTACATTAAACAAATCCTCCTGAAACTGGAACGGCATACCGACAAGTCCACTGCCAAGACCATCCTGCAACAGTTCGAACAATACCTCCGGGAAACCCCTGCCTACAGAGGCATTCAGTTTATCAATGATGTAGATCCGCTGTAGAAGCCCAAATGGCAAACCCTGCATAGTTAACTCCCAAACATATTGGAAATCATTGAAAATCATTTGAGATTCAGGTATTGGAATTTGAAATTTACTTTAATCCGCCTTCGCGTTCGGCTATGGGCCCCTACTGTGCCTTTCGTAACCTTTATGGCGAAGCAAGCGCTAAAGCTACAGCGACAGCAGGCCTGCCCGGACGACACCGGGCGGACGGGCCTGCCCGGAC
>JAGGWN010000032.1 GCA_021157415.1 Bacteroidales bacterium
CTTCTATATACTTCATGTTGTTAATTTTTCTGTTCCTGCGAGACCAGGCATGCCTTGTCTATAAAATCTTAATTTTAACAAACAATCAAAACGGTCAGGTTCTTACCAGGTCCAATATTTTCTCTCACTTCTCCTCTCCCCCTCTCATTTCTCATCACTCACCTCTCATCACTCATCACTCATTTCTCATTTCTCATCACTCACCTCTCACCACTCATTTCTCATTTCTCATTTCTCATCACTCATTTCTCATTTCTCATTTCTCATCACTCACCTCTCACCTCTCACCTCTCATCACTCATCACTCATCACTCATCACTCATTTCTCATTTCTTCTTTTACCCTTTCCTTCCCGCTGCCGCCACGGCCAGTTGTCCGAGTGCGATACCACCGTCATTCACCGGAAACTCTTCCGGATGGTACACGTGAAAACCCTGATCATGTAATAACACTTCCGCCTCTTCCAATAAAATACGGTTCTGGAAGGTCCCTCCCGATAATATCACCCGGTCAATTCCTGTCTTCTTACTTATTTCTTTCGTTATCCTTATAATTATATCAGCAATACTATGATGAAACTTTGCAGAAATGATATCCGGCGATATCCCGTCGGTAACATCTTTTACAATGGCCTGCACCATAGGCAACACATTGATGGTTTCATCATAATCCCACGGATATTTTCCTTTTTCAACTGAAGAAGCGGCAGCCTCCAGGCGCATAGGAGCTTCAGCATGGAATCCCGTCTCCGTGCATATCCCCGTCAGGGCCGCCACGGCATCGAACAAACGGCCCATGCTGGAAGTCAGGGGGGTATTGATCTTTCGGTTGATCATTTGCATGACCGGTGACAGCTTGTTTTCTTTTTTTGCTTTCTCCACCACCGGAAGATTCAAATCCTTTATCTTATCGCCATATAACATATAAAGGTATGCCAGGGCCATACGCCAGGGTTGCAGAGCCGCTTTATCCCCCCCTGGCATGGGTATATAGGACAGGTGAGTCATTCTTTTATAGGCTGAATAATCACAAACCATAAACTCCCCTCCCCAGATATTACCGTCATCTCCCAGTCCTGTCCCATCAAAAGACACGCCTATGAACGCCCCTTCCAGGGCATGTTCGGCCATAACCGCAGCGATATGTGCATGATGATGTTGCACCTGCACGACCGGCAGTTTTGACTCCATGGCAAACTGAGTCGAAAGATAATCCGGATGCAGATCACAGGCTACCAGTTCAGGTTCAACCCTGAACAATCTTTTAAACCTGTCGATGGCTTCTGAATAAAACCTCCAGGTTTCATAGTTTTTCAGGTCTCCGATATGCTGGCTCATGATAGCCTGATAATCTTTGCCCACACAAAAACAATTTACCAGCTCGGCCCCGGTAGCCAGGATCCCCTCCCCACGAAATGGCAATGGCACAGGTGCCGGAACATACCCACGGCTTCGACGAATCATTCTGGGTATATGATTTACAACAGACACCACCGAATCGTCCACACGGTTGTAAATCTCCCGGTTGTAAGTCAGTACCGCATCTGTGACAGGGCCCAGTTTCTGTAAAGCGTCATCATCATCAGTGAGGATCGGTTCATCCGACAGGTTCCCGCTTGTCAGCACCAGTGCCGGCAAAGGCAGTTTCTCAAACAACAGATAATGAAAAGGCATGTATGGCAACATGGCTCCGATCGTGGGAAACCCCATGCTCACACCCGGAGCCAACTCCTGTTTTCCTTTTTTCCGCAGCAAAACAATAGGCCGCTGCCAGGAAACCAGTTCTTTTTCTTCTTCCGCCTCCACCCGGGCAAACTCTCTGACTGCATCCAAGTCGCGGAACATAACGGCAAAAGGCTTGCCTTCCCGCATCTTTGCCTCTCTCAGACGGTGTACTGCTCCCTCGCAAGTAGCATCGCAAGCCAGAAAGTACCCCCCTATTCCTTTTACGGCAACCAAACCTCCCTGAAGCAGGATTCTGGAAACAGACTTCAGTATAATACCCAAATCTTCGATTTTCTTTCCTTCCTGCCACAACGCATAATGGGGTCCGCAGTGAACACAGGCTACCGGTTGGGCGTGAAAACGCCTGTCATTCACATCCTCATATTCCCGCCGGCAGGAAGAACACATGGTAAAAACACGCATGGTGGTCTTATCCCGGTCATAAGGTAGATCTTTAATAATGGAAAAACGGGGACCACAGTTGGTACAATTGACAAAAGGATAATCCAGACGGTTGGGTTGTTCTTTCATATCCGCGAGACAATCTTCACAAACAGCAATATCAGGACTCACCTGTGTAATGGCAGCAGAACGGTCACGGCTATCCACAATATAAAAACCGTCGTGGGCCCTCTCACGTATTTTTTTGCTATTGATCCGCCAGATTCTCGATGCCTGGGGTGCTTCCTCTTCTATCGCCTGCAGGAACGACTCAATCTTTCCATTATCAACACAGGCATGGATCCATACACCGTCATTGCTGTTTTCCACGGTCCCCGCTATCCCGTACTTCCCGGCAAGACGATAAATAAACGGGCGGAACCCGACACCCTGTACCAGGCCTTCAATATGAATCAGGTATGTAGCCGGTTCCGGTTTCACGGTTCAAAATTCTGAATGAGCATAATTCGGGTTCATAATTTTCGGGCACTAAAATAGAATGTTTTTGTGACATATTTCATGATATATATCCTGAAATAATACAGCTATCTTGTGCACTCACAGAATCACATTTCCCAGATGCCGTTACACTTTCATTCCATCCTTCCAACATTCCCAAATTGTAATTTATATCAAATTTAAATTACTGGCAGCAGGCAAAAATCATTTGTATAATTTAAAATCAATTCTATATTTGTTGTGAAATAATTAACATTTCCTTGGTACTACATTATATATTAAAGTTTTACATAATGCAGCTTATCATCAAATAAACATTATTTCACAAAATACACTTAATAAATATACAGTTTATGGATATTAAACGGGTAGAAAATATTGTAGCCAATTATAACAGGGATAAGACCCGTCTGATGGATATGCTGATTGATATTCAGACGGAAGCAGGTTATATCCCGGCTGGTGCCATCCCGGTTATAGCAAAACAGACCGATACTTCACAGGCCTATGTGGAACAGACGGTCAGTTTTTATCATTTTTTCCGTCGAGAACCCTCCGGAAAGTACACGGTTTTTTTAAACAGCAGTGTGGTAGCCAATATGATGGGACGTGATAAAGTGGCACGCACTTTTGAGGAGGAAGCCGGTTGTAAATTCGGAGAAGTAACGGAAGATGGTCTGATTGGATTGTTTGATACCGCTTGCATCGGGATGAGTGACCAGGAACCGGCAGCACTGATCAACGGGAAAGTGTTCACACGGCTGACTCCCTTCCGGGTACGCGAGATCATTCGGAATATGAAGAAAGGAAATTCGCTTGATGAGCTCAGTACCTCCGGTTATGGCGGAGGAAAAAACGCTTCGGAGCTGATCCGTGCGGAGGTAAGGAACAATGTGCAACGTCAGGGTCCGGTGATGGAAAACGATTACACTCCCGGAACCGTACTTAGAGAGAAGCTGAAACATTTCTCACCCGATGAAGTGATCTGGGAAATCAAATTATCCGAGATCCGGGGACGGGGGGGAGCAGGCTTTCCCACCGGATTAAAATGGGAATTCTGTCGGCGTGCCCGGGGAGAAAAGAAATACATCTTTTGCAATGCGGATGAAGGAGAACCCGGTACTTTCAAAGACCGGGTACTGCTTACGGAATATCCCGAATTAATGTTCGAAGGGATGACCCTTGCAGCTTATGCTGTAGGAGCTTCCGAAGGAATCCTGTATATCCGTTATGAATACAAATACCTTGAAAACTATCTGAAGCATGTGCTGGAGAAGATGCGCCAACAAAATCTCCTGGGAAAAAATATTGCCGGAAAGGAAGGATTTGACTTTGATATCCGCATTCAGTACGGTGCCGGCGCATACGTATGCGGAGAGGAATCGGCATTGCTCGAATCGGCTGAAGGCAAACGGGGTGAACCACGCTTCAAACCGCCTTTTCCGGTAGAAAAAGGATACCTCGGTTATCCTACCGTAATCAATAATGTGGAAACATTATGCACGGCTGTCAAGATCATGCAGTTCGGCAGTGAGTGGTACCGCAGCCTGGGGACTCAGGAATCCAGAGGAACAAAAATTCTCAGTATTTCCGGTGATTGTCGTTATCCGGGCATTTATGAAATGGAATGGGGGTATTCCGTAAATGACATCCTGGATATGGCCGGTGCCTACGATGTTCAGGCCGTACAGGTAGGCGGTCCTTCCGGAAGCCTTATCGGTCCGGACGAGTTTGACCGGATCATTTGTTACTCCGATCTTGCCACGGGAGGATCTTTCATCATTTTCAACAATACCCGGGATATCCTCAAAGATGTTGTAATGAATTTCATGGAGTTCTTCATTGAAGAATCCTGCGGTTCCTGTGTTCCCTGCCGCAATATACCGTGGCTCCTCAAACAAAAACTGGAAAAAATATTACAGGGTCACGGCGTATGGAAAGATATTGAAGATATGGAAGAATGGGCCGGCATGATGAGGATCAACCGTTGCGGACTGGGACAAACCGCTGCTAACCCGGTCGTCTCAAGTCTGAAAAACTTCAGGGCTTTATATGAAGAAAAAATACAAAAAGGAAAACGCTTCGATGAAGGGTTCAACCTGGAAAAAGCAGTGATCGAATCCTGCGAAGCGGTGGGAAGGACACCATTAATCTAAAAAGGTAAATCATGAAAGAATTTGTAACCATAACCATAGACGATCAGGAGATCAAGGCCAGACCGGGAGAATATATCGTAGATGCAGCCCGTCGCAACGGCATATATATCCCCACACTCTGCAACATGTCCGGTGTCAAACCTGCCGGTTCCTGCAGGATATGTACCGTTAATGTGAACGGGCGTCTAATGACCTCCTGCACAACTCCTGTGGCTGAAGGCATGGAAATAGAAACCATCTCACAGGAGATAGCAGATTTTCGCAAAACTGTTGTGGAGCTGCTACTCATAGAAGGAAATCACTTTTGTCCGTCTTGTGAAAAAAGCGGAAACTGCGAACTGCAGGCACTGGGTTACCGTTTTGAGGTAATGGTACCTCGTTTTCCTTATCAGTTCCCCAAGCGGGATATCGACGCCAGCAATCCGAAACTGATCAAGGATCACAACCGTTGTGTTCTTTGCAAACGTTGTATTCGAACGATCCTGGATGAAGAAGGTCATCATATTTTCGCTTTCCGGTACAGGGGACATCAGTTGCAAATAACCATTGACCCGGAATATGGAATGAATATGACCGATGAGCTGGCACAAAAAGCTGCAAAGAACTGTCCGGTAGGGGCATTGTTATATCGTGGCAAACACGGGTTTGAAATCCCGATCGGGAAAAGGAAATACGATAAGGAACCCATCGGCAGCGATATCGAAAAACTCAAAAAAGTGAAAATATCATGAATAAACGGAAAATTCTTGCTACTACCTCCCTGGCAGGTTGTTTCGGTTGTCATATGTCTTTCCTCGACATAGATGAACGTATCCTGGACCTCATTGAATTGGTGGAATTTAACAAATCTCCCATTGATGATATAAAAAAGTTTACCAAGGAATGTGATATCGGACTGATTGAAGGAGGTGTCTGCAATAGTGAGAACGTAGAAATTCTGAAAGAATTCAGAAAACACTGCAAGATTCTGGTGTCTTTCGGCGAATGTGCGATTATGGGAGGTCTGCCGGCCCTGAGGAATACAATACCCATAGAAGAATGTATCCGGGAAGCTTACCTGGAAGGGCCGTCGGTAAGCGACAGCAACGAAGAAGGCATTCTGCCCAACGACGAAGAGCTACCCATGTTGCTGAATAAAGTTTATCCCTGCCATGAGATCGTCAAAATAGATTACTTCCTGCCGGGGTGTCCGCCCCGTGCCGACCTGATCTGGGAATCACTCTATGCCCTGATCACAGAACAGGAAATAAAATTACCTTACGAAGTCATTAAATACGATTAAAAATCAAAAGATATGCCGAAAAAGATCACGATAGAACCGGTTACCCGGGTGGAAGGACACGGAAAGGTAACCATCCATCTGGATGACAACCTGCATGTGGTCCAAAGTCGATTACATATTGTAGAATTCAGGGGTTTTGAACGCTTTATCCAGGGACGCCCTTACTGGGAAGCACCGGTACTTGTGCAACGTTTGTGCGGGATATGTCCTGTATCCCACCACCTGGCTGCCGCCAAAGCCATAGACATGCTCGTCGGCGCCGGCAACGGAGATGGACTCACTGCGACCGGAGAAAAAATGCGTCGCCTGATGCACTACGGACAGATATTTCAGTCTCATTCATTGCACTTTTTTCACCTGGTATCCCCGGATCTGCTCTTCGGAATAGACGCCGACCCGTCCGTCAGAAATATCATCGGAGTGGCGATGGAAAATAAAGATCTGGCAGTACAAGGTGTAATGATGCGTAAATTCGGACAGGAGATCATCGAAGCCACTGCCGGAAAAAAAATCCACGGCACCGGTGCCATACCGGGAGGTATTAATAAAAATCTGAGTATTGCCGAACGCGACCGTTTTCTGGATGGAAAAGCTTTTCCAAATGTGGACCAGATGATCGAATGGTCGCTCGGAGCCCTGGATTTTTTCAAAGATTACCATAAAAAGAATAAAGACCTAATTGACAATTTCGCCGCTTTCCCCTCCTCCCACCTTAGTCTGGTGAGAAAAGACGGCGCCCTTGATTTGTATCACGGCGTGCTGCGTGCCGTCGATGCCGAGGGAAAAGTGATCCTGCACGATGTCGACTACCGGGACTATCTGGATTATATCGGTGAAGAAGTCCGTTCATGGACCTATATGAAATTCCCGTATCTTAAAAAATTCGGAAAAAAGAATGGCTGGTATCGTGTAGGGCCCCTGGCCCGTATGAATACGGTAGATTTCATCCCTTCTCCTCTGGCCCAAAAAGAGTTTGAACGGTTCAGGGAATATACCCATGGTAAACCCAATAATATGTCTATGCACATGCATTGGGCACGATTGATAGAAATCCTTCACGCAGCCGAAATGATGAAAGAGTTATTACACGATCCGGACCTTCAGGGAGATGATCTGGTGGTTACCGGCACCAAACAGCTTGAAGGCATCGGACTGCTGGAAGCACCGCGAGGAACCTTGTTTCACCATTACCGCATCAACGAACAGGACCAGATCACCATGGCCAATTTGATCGTCTCCACCACCAACAACAACGAACCCATGAACCGTGCGGTGGCAGAAGTAGCCAAAGAGTACCTGACCGGCCAGGAAAAAATCACCGAAGGCATGCTGAATGCTGTGGAAGTGGCCATCCGTGCTTACGATCCATGCCTGAGTTGCGCCACCCATGCGCTGGGAAAAATGCCTCTGGAAATAACACTGCTGGACGGTAATGATCAGATCATCGACAAAAAAAGAAATTAAGCCGTAAGTTCATGAAGATCCTTTTCTATGGATATGGAAACCCGGGCCGTCAGGATGACGGCCTGGGTATTGCTTTTGTCGAAAAAATAGAGAAAGTCGTCAGGGAAAAAGATATACCCGGTATCTCCTTTGATACCAATTATCAACTAAATATTGAAGACGCCGATACAATAAAAAATTACGATCTTGTATTCTTTTGCGATGCCTCCCAGGAAAATATTGATGATTATTGTATCACAAAGGTTTCTCCTTCCGACTCCCATATCGAATTCACCATGCATGCGGTTTCCCCTGCCTTTGTTCTGGATCTTTGTCAAAAGATCTACGGGAAAAGCCCCGACACCCGGCTGATTCATATCAGAGGTTTTGACTGGAACTTCATGGAAGGAATCAGTGAACGGGCATTAAAGAACCTGCATTCTGCCGTGAATGCATTCAAGCAAATGTTACCGGACCTCGCTGAAAACAATATTTCCGTGCTGGAAAATATTTCTTCCTGCCATCTGGATAAATAGTCCGTTTTTTTTAAATAAATAGTAATACGTTTTTTATATTTGTAACACTTTTTTGTAACGTAAATTCATCCGCAATGAAAAAAGTAATGGTTTTTGCCGGTTTATTATTAGCTATTATAGCAACAGTACAGGGGCACACCCTTGTTCGCGGCAAGGTGGTAGATTCCGGAAACGGCATTCCTTTACCCGGAGCTTCGGTGATGATCAAAGGAACACACTACGGCACCACCACCGATGAAACCGGGAATTTCATTCTCCGCTCCGATTCCACCATAACCACGATCGTTGTTTCGTATGTGGGATATAAAAAGCAGGAGGTGCCTGTCAGGGATCCTTCCGAATATATTGTCATTGAGCTGGAGCCGGAAACCATGCAAATCGGACAGGTAAGCGTCACCCGTCTGCGGACAAATCCCTTAAAGCCCCTGGCAACGATTGATGTGGATTTGCGTCCGGTAAATACCTCACAGGATGTACTCCGTATTGTGCCGGGACTCTTCATTGCCCAGCATGCCGGCGGAGGTAAGGCCGAACAGATCTTCCTGCGGGGTTTCGACATGGATCATGGCACGGATATCTCCGTTCATGTGGACGGACTTCCGGTAAACATGTTGTCACATGCACATGGTCAGGGATATGCTGATCTCCACTTTCTGATCCCCGAAATCATCAGCAACGTAAACTTTGACAAAGGGCCTTATGACCTTGCGCATGGCAATCTGGCAACCGGTGGGTATGTGGATTTTCACACCCTCAGTCATCCCGATAAAAACAGGATCCAGCTTGAGCTGGGACAATTTCATACCCAAAGGCTGGTAACGCTTTTCAACCTGTTGGGAGACTATGGGAAAGCACACAACCAAAACGCTTATATTGCCGGAGAATTCTTCCTGACAGATGGCCCTTTTGATAACAGCCAGCATTTCAAACGCTATAATCTATTCGGAAAATACTCCAATTATCTGGATCCCAATCATATTCTCACCATGGAACTTTCTGCCTTCAGGAGTAGTTGGGATGCGTCGGGCCAGGTGCCCGATCGTGCAGTAAAGGAAGGGTTGATAAATCGTTTCGGAGCTATTGACAATACGGAAGGCGGTGAAACCGGGAGAAAAAATATACTGATAAAATTAAACAGTGTTCTTCAGGACGGTGCCGGGCTCGAAAACCTGATCTATGTAACAGATTATGATTTTACATTGTATTCCAACTTCACCTTTTTTCTGAAAGATCCGGTTAACGGAGACGAGATCAGGCAAAAAGAAAACCGTACCATTTATGGATACTCAACCAGGTACCGGAAAGAACACAGTCTGGGTTCCTGGAATGGAAATCTCACAGCCGGCGGGGACTTTCGCTATGACGCCGTCAGAAACCAGGAACTGTCCCATGTACGCAAACGCTATACGACCCTCGACACGATCAACTTCGGAGACATCCATGAGGTAAACACCGATCTTTATCTGGGAGAAAGGCTGAGCCGGGGGAATCTGATGTTCAATGCCGGAAGCCGGTTTGATTTTTTCAATTTCGAATATGTCAATAAACTTTTACCGGACTACCGGAGAGAAGCTGTCAGAAAAGTGGTCCTCAGCCCCAAAGCCAGTATCACCTATAATTTTTCTTCCCGTTGGCAGACTTATCTCCGGGGAGGAGCCGGTTTTCACACCAATGATGTAAGGGATATTATCGCAGAAAACGGAAAGCAGGTGATCCCGAAAGCCTGGGGATCGGATCTTGGAGCGATTTGGAAACCGGCCAAAAATCTTGTGATCCAGTCGGCATTGTGGTATCTTTATATGCAACAGGAGCTGGTCTTTTCCGGAGATGAAGGCACAGTGGAGCCTACCGGGCGCACCCGCCGCCTGGGCGTTGATCTTTCCTTCCGTTATCAGTACCATAATTGGTTGTATGCAGATATGGATGTGAACTATGCCCATCCTGTATATCCGGATGAGCCGGCCGGACAGAACCATGTGCCTCTGGCTCCGGTATTCACTAGCGTGGGTGGCGTAAAAATAAAACTTCAAAGCGACTGGGGCGGCAGCCTGCGATACCGGTATATGGCCGACCGGCCCGCCAACGAAGACAACTCTGTAACGGCACTGGGCTATACGGTCGTGGACGCATCCCTGCACCACCTAAAACCAAAGTACGAATTTGCCCTGCTGATTGAGAATTTATTCAATACGGAATGGAACGAAGCACAGTTCGATACCGAGTCAAGGCTTTTTAATGAGCCGGCACCTGTATCCGAGCTGCATTACACGCCCGGAACGCCATTCTTTCTGAAAGCCAGGATGGTGTGGTTTTTCTGATCTACCATCCCAAAAAAACTATGGACATTCCGCTGAATAAGATGGTTCCTCCCGCCAGGGCATGCATATACCTTTCCATCTTGCCCAACGGCATGAGATTAAGACCGAAGAGAGTGCCCAGCACCAGCGCCAGCATGGTAAGAATGGTTACGACCGCAAAAATCAGGACCGTAATAAACAGTTCGCTGTAATCCCCCCGGGCTGCCGGGTACATGACAATTGGTATCAGGGGTTCACAGGGACCCAGCACAAAAATGGTGAAAAGGATCCAGGGTGTGATGTTTTTTTTCTCTTCCCTATCATGAACATGTGCATGATTATCATGATGGGTATGGGAATGTTCATGTTGCAAACCTCCGGCATGGCTGTGGAGGTGTGTATGGGGTTTGTTCATCCAGGCTCTACGGATACCCCAGACCATGTACACCAGACCGAAAGCAATAAATAGCCATCCGGCCAGGCTGCCCCGGACCGACTCCACCTGCGTAACCTTCTGAATGCCGATCCCGGCAACCACCCCGATCATACCCAACACCACAGACCCCAACACATGTCCCGTACCCCCCAGGATTGTTATCAAAGAGGTTTTCATCATGGACCACCTGCGGGCTTTGCCCATCGCTATGAACGGCAGATAATGATCCGGTCCGAACAAGGTATGTAAAAATGCCACCGTAGCAGCAGTGGCAACAAGGATATCCATCTCTTTCGTCATAACAATATCATCAACCTGTCCCTATTTTTCACTATACAACCACTTTGCTCATCATCAAATCCCCGTACTCCACCCCTTTCATTCCGATCAATTTGTCAGCCAGTTCCCGGATTTCACTGGCCCTTCCCTTTACGGCAATGGTCTCCAGGCAGGCATCATGCGTCACATGGATATGCTGTAGCGCCAGGATCAAAGGCTGGTACTCATGCTGAATGTGAATGGACTGATCCACTACATCCCTTTTGTGATGATCGTAAACCAGCAGAATGGCCCCGGTCACAACCGCATTTTCTTCCCATCCCCGTTCTACTTTATACTTCTCGATCAGGAAGGCGATGGCCTGGGAACGATTGGGAAAAGACCGTTTTATCACAAGATCATCAAGATCTTCCAGCAATTCTTTTTGTAATGATACGCCAAATCGTTGCACAGACATAGTGTTACTCTTTTTGACAAAGATAACACAAGCATTTTTTATTACAAAAGAAGTAAAAGAAAATATCTTTTGCTTAATCCTGATAATGTATCAAGGCATTTCCTACCTTTGGGCTTTCAAAAATTAAGGAATGAAAAAACAAACGCGTTATGGTTTGTGGTATGCCTGGATTATTCTGGTGATTCTGGATCTCTCCATGAGAGGTAGCTCCTGGCTCGTTCATTCAGTGACAGGTTTGCGTTTTCTGGCCAATTATATCATGTCTGTAACGGTATTGCTCACGGTGCTCTCACTCCTTTCTTTTATCCGTAAGAAAACCTTATTCTGGATCATATATTCACTGGTAATTATCTTCCCGCTTGTCATTCAAGGCAACTATTTCTGGATCTATAAAAAATTCCTTTCTCCTTCCATATTTTCCATATTCTTTGAATCACCCGGAATGGTAGCAGGGACCTCGGCCGCCAATCTGAA
>JAGGWN010000094.1 GCA_021157415.1 Bacteroidales bacterium
CTCACCAGCACACCCGGTCTTGCAGCAGCTATTGATGCCACACACTCTCCCCTGGCTTCCATCGGATACGGTATCGCATATCCTTTCGGCGTTTTAGGAGTGATCCTTTTTGTCCGTCTTTACCCCGTTATTTTTAAGATAGATCTTAAAAAAGCAGAACAGGCGCTGGAAAATGAAAAAAGGGAACAATACCCGGAAGTACTTCGCCGGAATTTTGTAGTAGAAAACGAGAACGTCCTTGGAAAATCCATTGGAGAACTAAAAATCCGCTCTATGACCGGGGCCAATATTTCCCGTGTATTAAAAAGGAAAACGGCCATAACTCCCGGTGTAGATACCCACTTGGAGAAAGGAGACATTGTTCGGGCAGTGGGGTCGGCCGAGTCATTGGAAAAATTCCGCCTGTTGATCGGCCCCCCGACAGAAAAAGAAATTCCTCTCGGAAAAGACTATGAAGTCCGCTCCGTGCTGGTCACCAACAAAAAGATTATCAACAAAACACTGGCAGAACTAAATTTGTGGCACCACTTTCATGCTACGGTAACACGTATACGGAGAAGCGGTATTGACATCGTCCCTTCCCCGGACACTCATATCCGGTTCGGAGATAAACTGATTGTGGCCTGCTCCCGGAGTCAGATGAAAAACATAATGTATTTGTTGGGAAACGAAGATAAAAAGCTTTCGGACACAGATTTTTTCCCTGTTGCTGCAGGCATCGTGCTGGGTGTCTTGCTGGGAAAAATAAGCATTGGCTTTAGCAACAATTTCACCTTTCGCCTGGGCCTTACAGGAGGGATATTAATTACCGCTATGCTCCTGGCAAGCATCGGAAAAACAGGCCCTGTAATTTGGACCATGTCGGGTGCTGCCACACAACTGCTAAAACAACTCGGATTGCTGCTTTTCCTGGCTACCGTGGGGACACACGCAGGACAGCATCTTTCCGCTACTTTTCAGCAATATGGATTGAAGCTGTTTTTTATCGGAGCAGCCATTACCCTGTTGCCGATGATTACAGGATCCTGGGTTGGCCAACAGCTTTTCAGGATCAACCCGCTAAAACTTATGGGAACCCTGACAGGAGGCATGACCAGCACCCCCGGACTTGCAGCCGTGGATTCTCTGACCGTTTCCAATGCCCCGCACATCGCTTATGCTACCGTATATCCTTTTGCCATGGTGCTGATCATCATCTTGGTACAAATAACAGGCACCCTTCCTTTTTTATGACAATCAGGCAAGTATAACCGATCATATTGCAGATCCGACTACAAGGGGACAACAAAATACCTACCTTTGTGGAAATTTCCTATCGTGAAAACAGGAAGAGTTACAAAAGCTACCGGACGCTGGTACATTGTTGAAACGGAAGATCACAGAAAATTCCGCTGCGCTGTTAAGGGAAGTTTTCGGATCAAAGGAATCCGCCTCTCTAACCCAGTAGTGGTAGGGGATTATGTTACTTTCGAACCGGATCCTCCGGGGGAAACGGGACTGATTACCCATGTCCGGAAACGAAAGAATTATATCATACGAAAATCAACCAATTTATCCTATGAAGCGCAAATCATCGCAGCTAATATTGATCAGGCTTTTCTGATCGCTTCCCTGGTAAAACCCAAAACCCTTTTACCCTTCATCGACCGTTTTCTGGTAGCGGCAGAAGCTTACCGTATTCCGGTAATTCTTATTTTTAACAAGACAGATCTGCATGGGGAAACAGAAAACCTTGAACTGAAAAAACTGACGGACATCTATGAAAATATTGGTTACAAAGTCTTGCATACTTCTGTGCCCCAACGAAAAAATCTGGAAAAAGTTAAAGAGCTTTTGATAAACCGTACCACCCTGCTTTCAGGAAATTCGGGGGTAGGAAAAACATCTCTTATCAATGCGCTCGAACCCTCCCTGAACCTCAAGACAAAACCGGTATCCCGGTCACATCAAACCGGAAAACACACAACCACCTATGCGGAATTGTTTCCTTTAAGTTTCGGTGGGCATATCATAGATACCCCCGGAATCAGAGGCTTCGGGCTGGTGGATACTGATAAAAATGAAATCTATCATTTTTTCCCGGAGATCTTCAAAATGGCAAAAGAATGCAACTATTACAACTGTACACACACTCACGAACCTGGTTGTGCCGTGAGAGAAGCTGTAGAAAAAGGATCAATTGCCGAATCGAGATATAACAGTTACCTCGATTTGTATTTTGATAAAGAAAAAAAATACAGATAAAAGAACTATCATTTTTTTTATATTAGAGGCTAATTTAAAAAATAACCTCTCGGGTTCCGGAAATGAAAAAAATATACATTCTAATACCGCTGATCATTGCTATTATTATCGCTTCGAATGTTTATTATTATCTGAATATCTACCATTTACAAGTAAACTTTCAAAAAAATTTCCTTTTAAAACAAACCCAGATTTCCGGGTATGAAATCGAAAAAACCGGGCAGGATTTTTTAAGCGACCTGAATTTTATTCTGTTTTCCGAAAACATCAACAAGTTTTTTTCAGACCCGATTGCTAAAGAAGAGGTTTCGCGGAAGATGGAGATCTTCTATACAAAATATCAGAATCTGATCACCGGGATCAACCTTTATGACACTCACCGGAACAGTTTTACCTTCTACAAGGATAACACAAACAAACGTATCTCCAATATCTTCATTACCCGGGAACAGAAAGCATTGGTGTCCAAAGAAGAGATTCGTTATGAAAATGGGCATTATGCCTATTATCTGCCTGTTTTTTTTAATAACCAGGTAAATGGGAATATCGTTGTCATGCTGAATTATCAAAAATATATCGGATCCGTTTTTGAAAAGTCCCACCTGGGGGATATACAATGGCAATGGTTATTAGATGAAAAAGGAAGGATATTGTTTAGCAACCTTCATACAGACAGCCTTCGGATTAGGGAGCTCGACAGGATCGCTGGGGATATCAAGAACGGACATCAGGGAACGTTACAACACAAAGTGATTATCTCGGGCCATGAAACAAATATTATATCTGCATACTATCCTGCCCATTTTTTAAGCAGGGATTTTGGCATCGTCTTCTCTCTTCAGAACGATGTAATTCAGAAAACCATCATCAAAAATGCCATAATCATAGCAACCTTAACGTTGGTACTGATTATACTGATTATCATTCTTTTTGTGCTTTTTATCTCCCGCCAGAAAACAGAAGAAAGAAAAGTTAAAAACTCAGAACAAAACCTGCAGAAAATCCTGGAGAATATCCCCATTGGAATCCTGATACTGAATAAGGACCGCCGCATCTTATTTTTGAACCACCGGGCCAGGGAGACTTTTTCCGAAACGGTAGAAGAACTGAAAGAAGGACAGGTAATTGGAAACTGGTTCTTTGAAGGAACCCGGAATCAGATTAAGGAATCTCTGGGTTTGGGTATTGATATGAGAGATTTTCTTGTTTTGCGCAAGGATACTTCCGAATGGGTCCTGCTCAAAGAAGAAATTCCTATTGTTTTCCACGACCAAGAGGCCACCCTACAGGCGTTAATAGATGTCACACCCCTGGAAAAAGCACGTCGTCAGGAAGCCGCTGCCGTAAAAGCCAAAACTGAAATGCTGGTCAACATGAGTCAGGAAATAAGAATCCCCCTTGGGAATATCCTGGACAAAACCAGCTCCCTGTTGCATGCCCACAACAAACCGGACGAGTCCTTTTTAAAAGATATTAAATATTCAGCGGATCTCCTGATATCCATCGTGGACGACATCCTTGAATTCTCAAAAATCGAAGCCGGAAAGATGATGCTTGAAGAGATTCCTTTTAAGCTTCGCTCCGAAATTAAAATCGTATTTAATAAATTCAAACCAAAAGCCGAAGAAAAGGGAATCAAACTGATAACCATTTTTGATGAAAATGTACGCAATAATTTTATTGGCGATCCTTTCAACATCCGTCAGATTCTGTCCCGGCTGGTGGAAAATGCCATCAACTATACGGATCAAGGGATGGTAAAAATCTTCGTTTCGCAGACACCCGAAGTTTACGGAAAATTATATCTTCATTTTGAAATTTCAGATACGGGAGGTGGTTTATCCCCGGAACAACTCGACAAATTCAACCAGAAAGATATTCATTCAACCAACATTGCCGCCAACGGTAAAAAATACTGGACCGGGCTGGGGATTCCCATTACCATTCAACTTATTGACATGTTGAACGGGGATATCAACTTCGTCAGTCCTTCCTCCCTGAGCAAGGAAATAGGGGAAGATAAAGCAACAGGACCAGGGACTACCGTCCAGGTGAAAATTCCCGTTTTTTCCAATGAGCATTTTCAAAAAGATATAGACATAAGCAACATTACACAATATTCTCAGATCCGTGCCTTAATCATTAAAAACAATGATGATAATGACAACGCCATCCAGGAACAGCTAAAACAATTCGGGGTACATGCCATTATGAATTTTTATATGGAGAAAACCGTGCATTTACTGGAAAGCAACTCTTCCAACCCTGAACAACGATATCACCTTTTAATCATCAAAGATTCCCCCACTTTTGATGGTTTTGAGTTGCTCTATACATTAAATGAACGTAAGCTGACCAACAAATATATTATCATCCTGACCAGCTCCAATGACAAAAAGGGGAATTACACCCGTGCACGCAAACTGGGAGCTGATTATTACCTGATTGAACCTGTTCAGGGTTCCGAGATTTTCAACATCATCCAGGACAATTTCACCTCGATTGAAATAGAGAGGACCGCTGCCAAGAACCTGGAAGAAATTCCCCGTTCCATGAAAATTCTTGTTGCCGAAGACAATACCATCAATCAGAAGGTCTTGCAGGTTTATTTTAAAAACCTGGGGTTCGAAATTGACATTGCCGACGATGGTTCCTCTGCAGTGGAAAAAGCAAAAAAGCAACAATACGATCTTATCCTGATGGATGTGATGATGCCCATCATGGATGGCTGGGAAGCTACAAGAGCTTTAAGAAAACTTGGCATTGAGATTCCGATAATTGCTGTTACGGCGGATGTTTCCGAAGAAACAAAAAACCGTTCCATTGAAACCGGCATGAATGACTATATTCCCAAACCGGTTAAAATAGATGATATAAAAAGAATCCTGGTAAAATGGTTTTCTATTAATTCATGATTAGAAAATCATGCTCTTTTATGATCCGCATATTTCCCCGTGTTTCTGATAATAGACCTATATTCAAGACATAATCCGGGATGCAAAAAACCATATCCATACAGGAGTTCCTTGAATTGGCCGGCCGTTACCCTGTTGTAGATGTGCGGTCTCCGGCAGAATTTGATCATGGCCATTTCCCGGAAGCCTGTAACATCCCTTTGTTCAGTAATGAAGAAAGAGCCATTGTCGGAACGATCTTTACAAGGGAGAATCCGGAAAAGGCACTTAAAGAAGGATTGAAGATCGTGGGGCCCAAAATGGTTTCTTTCGTCGAGATGGCCCGGAATATTGCACGTCACAACACCTTGCTGCTGTATTGCTGGCGGGGAGGGAAACGCAGCCACTCCTTGGCCTGGCTTTTTGAAACGGCAGGGATGAATGTCTATGTGCTGGAAGGAGGTTATCGCGCTTACCGCAGACACCTGAAAGCCTCTTTTTGTAAACCTCTCCCAATGATAATTGTCGGAGGGATGACCGGCTCGGGAAAGACAGAAATCCTATATGCATTGCAGAAAAGAGGAGAACAGATCATCGACCTGGAGGGTCTTGCCAATCATAAAGGATCTGTTTTCGGCTCGCTGGGACAGGCAAAACAACCAACCACCGAACAGTTTGAAAATAACCTTTTCCTGGTTTGGAACCGGCTCAACCCCCATAAAACAATCTGGATAGAAGACGAGAGCAAAGCCGTGGGCAGGGTGTATATTCCGGATGAATTGTTCAATCAGATGAAAACAGCACCTTTGGTTGATATCGCGTTGAATAGAAATTACAGAATTGAACGACTGGTAAGGGATTATGCCGGATTTAACATAGAGGATTTAATTGTTTCCGTACAAAAGATTGAACGCCGGCTGGGGGGGCTGAATGCCAGTAGATGTATAGAAGCAATACGTAACAAGGACTTCCCCAAAGCTGCAGATATCCTGCTCTATTATTATGATAAAACATACAGACATGCTATGTCGTCCCATCGCAGAGAAAAAATCATTCAGGTTGATCTGACCGGAAATGATCCGGAGATTAATGCCGGAATCATCCTTTCCAAAACACGGGAGCTACAGGGTGATAACGCCTGATATTCCGCCCATTCGCTTACTTCTCTTGGTTATTTGTTTTGGGGAACATGTTATAGAACATAATTTTATTGTATATTGCATTCACTAATTAAATCTTCTTAGGCCCATAAAAACCAAAATCATGATTGAAACATTCGGAACCATCACCAAAGAGGAAAAACTTCAGAGCCTGCAGTCCCATATCCTCGAAAACACATTTGTTTTGGAAAGTACGGCTCCTTTCCCTGGTTATCATGGAGAGAACCTCCCCGAACCCCAAAAACCGGGATATATTTTCCTGGTAACCCGGGTCAGGTACAACCTGGAAAAGATCATTCGTACAGCCAAAGAGATCAGGAATTACTTCCAACCGCCTTTTGGTGCCCGGCCTGCAGAACTGCACATGTACAATATGGTATATCCTGTAATCCGTCTTAACCATCTCGAAGAATATAAACATATTGCAGAATTACAACAATGGTTTGAAGACCTGGGCATCGGTTTTATGAAGAAAAAAAAATTCAATAAACCGGCTCTTATTATGGTGACAAAGCATTTTGGTCTCGAACAAATCGAAGAGGGGGTTTTTAAGGACATAAATGATCCTCTTATGCATTATCTGGAAATCCCGGTGGCTCTTTCGTGGAAAGTTTTTGAAGCCATCACAAATAAGATCAAGAACAACCTTGAAAATAATAACTTTGATGCTGCACTCGGTGTTCTTTATATTCGGGATATTATGGATATGATCCGGATTTACGAAAACAATCCCGGAATCGGGAAGCTTGTTTCCTTACGGAAAATGTATCTCGACAAAATACGCAAGACTCGTTCTTAAGCATCTCATTCTTTCCCTCCTCTTACCAGACGATATAGTTTATCCGACCGTCTGACTTTTCTTTCCACGGCAAAGGAACATCGCGTCCCTTTGGAAACAGATTCAACCTTCCGGTCATCCACCCGTATCTCCTCAACGGTCAATTGTATGACTCCGGTAGTCGGACCCGTAATTACGACCTCATCCCCCGGGGACAATGTGCCCGCTTCTATTATAAATTCCGCAATTTTAAGCTTGCTGAAATAGTTGGTTCCTTTTCCGGTATAAATTTTCTTTTTGGTAGCATGAGTCCCATACCGGTCACTCCAGGCTCCCATTTTCCGGCCCAGATAATATCCGTCCCAGAAGCCGCGGTTAAAAACAGTCGACAGGCGTTCTTTCCATTCCCTGATACGTTCTTGCGAATACGTTCCTTCCTCAAGGGCTTTCAGTGCTTCATTATAACAGAGCACCGTAGTATATACATATTCGGGAGACCTTGCCCTGCCTTCTATTTTCAAAATACGCACCCCCGCATCTACAATCAGATCCAGAAAGTCAATAGTAGCAAGGTCTTTGGGTGACATAATATACTCATTGTCTATTTCCAGTTCATAACCGGTTTCCTTGTCTGTCACCACATAAGCTTTCCGGCACGTCTGCAGGCATGTGCCCCGGTTAGCCGATGCATTTTGTTCATGCAAACTCAGATAACATTTCCCGGAAATCGCCATGCATAAAGCCCCATGGGCAAACAATTCAATGCGAATAAGCTCTCCGGAGGGGCCCCTGATATCTTCATTCCGGATAACGGCAATCATGTTTTTTACCTGTTTCAGGGTCAGTTCCCTCGCAAGCACTACAACATCTGCATAGCCGCTATAAAATTTCAAAGAAGCGGAATTGGAGATATTCACTTGCGTGGACAGATGCACTTCCATCTTTTTTTGCCTGGCATATTGCAAAGCAGCCTGATCGCTGATGATCAATGCATCCACGCCGGTTACCTGAGCTCTGTCCACTATTTTTTGCATAACAGGCAATTCCTTGTCATACAGAATAGTATTAACAGTCAGATAAGCTTTTTTATTGTGCTTGTGCAAAACACGCACTACCTTTTCCAGATCGCCCAAGGAGAAATTATGCGATGAACGGGCTCGCATATTCAACTGCTTCACTCCGAAATATACCGCATCCGCCCCACCCTGAATGGCGGCCATTAATGACTCATAATCCCCTGCCGGAGCCAGAAGCTCAATATCTTTCCGGGAAAAATTCTTTACTTTCTTGATAGCAGGCATGCTTCAATCTTATTTGGGTAGCACAATCCGGAAAACGGTCCCCTTGCCCGCTTCTGAATAATTGATAAACAGCTTTCCCTTATGATATTCCTCAATAATCCTCCTGGATAATGTCAGACCCAAACCCCATCCGCGATTTTTAGTGGTATATCCGGGTTTGAAAATGGTCTTGAATTTCGACTTTGGAATACCGCTTCCGTGATCCTCCACATCGACATAAACAAATTGCGTATTGTCTGTAATATGAATATCTATACTTCCCCGTCCCTTCATAGCATCAACAGCATTCTTGCAAAGGTTTTCGATCACCCATTCAAACAGTTCCGCATTCACAGGGACTAAAAACTCTTCCTCAGGATCGAAGTGCAAATTAAATTTAACTTTTTCCGAGGTCCTGCGAATCATATAATCCATCACGTTCCGGATGATTTTCTTCAGATCATCCTCTTTCATTACAGGCTTAGATCCTATTTTAGAGAATCTCTCCGTTATTTTGCCCAGTCTTTCTATGTCTTTCTCAAGCTCTTGCATCAGTTCCGGATCCGAATTTTTGTTTTTCATGATTTCCAGCCAGGCCATCAGCGACGAAGTGGGAGTACCAAGTTGATGAGCCGTCTCCCTGGATAAGCCCAGCCACACCTGATCCTGCTCGGATTTTCTGGCAGCACTGAAGGCAAGATAGGCCACAAGAATAAATAAAACGATCACAAATAACTGGACATACGGAAAATACTTTAACTTGGTAAGTACTGTCGAGTCTTTATAGTAGATAAAGTTTTTTATACTATTACCAACATCTATCTCAATGGGAGGGTGCTCTTTCCCCATCTTCCGTAATTGTCGGTAATAATATTCCTTGTTCTGCAATCTTTTCTCATCCATATTACGGCTGGACACAAGCGTTGAGTCTTCGTCAATCAACAATACCGGCACTGTAGTGTTATTTTCTATGATGTCAGACAAAAAACTGAAGTCAACGCTGTTACTGGTCAGGTCAAGATCGACAAGCTGCTGTGTCGCTTTGGCCCATAATTCCACCTTCTTTTTTTCTTCGTTTTTCAGCTCCTTTACCAACTTATTGGTATAATACAAGGAAGAAAAGCCGATGGCTACAGCCAACAGAAAAAGTAAAAATTTCCAGCGCATAAAATTTTATTTATTTGTAGATATTCTCTCTCCTCAAAATTGAGAATAATTTCCCGGAATTGCGCAATCTGTCTCATTTTTTTTGCACTGTATCCGGTTCTTCCTCCCAGATCACCTTAAACTTCCTTGTATGTGACGTATCCTGCTCCTTCCGGGGCGAGACGTTTTTTTCTTCTTCGGGCCAATCTACCCTAAAAATCTTCTTTCCAGGCATGCTGTCTTCTCCCTGTAAATAATCAATAGTGTCTTTATGGAACAAACCGGTCTCCTCCTGCAGGATCTTTTTCAACCGGCTTTTTTCCTCCCTGAGCTCCCTGGATATTTTCTCTTTCACCTTTTGCTTGTCATAATACACCCTTGATTCCTTACTGTTGCCTGTAAACCTAAGAAACAAGGTGGTTTTTCCCTCATCCTGATCTTCAACCACATTCCCGAATTCCGGATTATTTTGATTTCCCTTTTTGGCTTTCCTTGCTAAATAATCAGATAATACTACACCAATACGGTAGTCAAAATCCCCTTCAAAATGATGAATCCCCGAAACGGAAATGTCCAGGGCGGAAGACTTCACCTGCATGTCCGGAATGACAACCTGTTGATCATGAATAAATATTTCGTTCTTAATCGTTGAAAACCGAATATCTTTCAATTCCGACAGCCGGATATATCTGGATAGTTTATACAAGGGTTCAAAACCAATCAATTCTCCCCGGGATATTTCCAGATAACTATCAGACAAAATACTTGGTTTAAGCACATTCCCGTTACTGTCCACCCTGGTTTGAAAAGCAATACTTCCAGAGACATAACCTTTCAGATTCTCTGCCCGAATAAAGTCCTGACCAAAATTATGAAACGAATAAAACAACTTCTTTACATTAATATGCTCAGGTTCCAGATAAGTCTTTATCTGATCCGACCCTTTTTCTTTCAGATTTAACTCCATTTGCCCCGAACAACTTCCTTCCATGGCAGTACAAGTCACTTGTTTAAGCAAAATAACAGGATCATCATAATTCAAAAATCCTTTAACATCACCGGCCTTAAAATCTTTATAACGCAAGGTATCAACAACAATGTTGCTTCTTATCAATGGAATCATGGTTTTTCTCTCTGCTCTCCCGGGTTTATTTGAAACATCTCCGATTAAGCGGAAAAAAGACAACATCTCTCCGATATCGAGCATTGTTCCTTTCAGATCGGTATTAAATACTGCCGGACCACTTCCCTCCAGATACTTCATCATATTCTTAACTTCCCCCCTGATCTGCCATGCATTGCCGGTCCAGATAACATTGTTCCCCCAAAGTGCAATATCCTGCGCAGAAATTAATTTTGTATCAAGCTTTGTAACATAAAGCACACTGTCATTAAATATTACGAGGTCCCTGAAACTTATTTGTCCCTGTACCCTCAGGTCTGATAATTTTTTATGTGTGCCGGATTTAAACATTGTGGAAGGAATTCCAACCTTTACCTTTCCGATTATATTTCCGCTTTTAACGATCTTTGAAAAGTTTTCTCCGGTCCAGCCATGCAAATCCTTTATCTTCATTTCACCATTCAAATAAAAATTCATGGGCGAAATCTTTTTATTCCTGATTTCCCAGAACATTTCCGTTGTAACGCCGGAATGGGCCAACCGCACTATGGATGGCAGAATATGGACCGAAACAAGGGATGACTTGCCTGAATGAAGGGTTATCTCTGCGTTCCATTTGTCTGCTTTTAATTCCTGTTTTTTTGTAGCCGGGACAAAAACAAAATGATCCCCCGTTACCTGTATTATTGTGTTTAATTGAAAAGGTCCGGACCCTTTCCCTGATAACTCCCCATCTACAGAAATATTACCTCTGACCCAACCCACTTCAGAATGTATGACTTTTCTTTCTTTAAGATATTTTACGACCTCTCCGGCTTTTATTTTCTTTGCATGCAAGTGTATGCTTATCCCTTTGCTTTTCAAATTATTCCCGATATCTCCCGTAAAATCAATGGGAAAACCTCCCATTACCAAGCTGCCTTTGTTCAGATGCATGGCGTTTTTGTCCGTTTGAACATGTGCGTTAAGGGCAAACCCGTCAGGAATATTATACGTAACTCCCTTTTTATTTTTTATAACCAATTCTGCCTGTTTAATCTGCACATGTCCGGTACTTCCGGGCCACCATCCACCTTCCCCTTGGGCTTTTCTGATCTTTCCTGTGATCCTAAAACCTGAACCTTCCTCTTCATAGGAATATTGCGTATTCACAATCCTGATCAAATGTATTTCAAGCGTATTTGGTTTCTTCCCGGTATTTTCGGGATCTTTGTCTTTAAGAATATCCCAGTTTTTCTGTCCCTTTCTGTTTTTTATCAGATGTATATCTCCGTCCGTTACAACTATCCGATTAATGCGTATTTTTCTGAACAACAAGGCATCAATAATATTCATATCCAGTATTACTTCATCTGCCCTCAGGAAGGGTGTGTTTCTGTGTTCCCGTAACGGTAACGATCCGGAAATGGTAACCGATTGGAATGTGGCAGATAAATAAGGAAAGTGCTTTATCAATGAATACCGGATTTCCCCGACGGCTGTCTTGGTATTCAACTGTTCGTTTAACTTTCCTATTATTACTTTTTGAATATCTGATGAATATGTACGAAGTAGAATACTGACAATCATCAAAACTGCCAGCAACATACCCCCTATAATAAGAAAAACCCTGAAAATTCGTTTCATAACCCTTCGAATCATTGCTGCTTACATTCTTCCTGGATTTTTATGGGGTAACCAATAAAAAGTCCAGTGTATCTTTCGGAGAAAGTTCAACCGGCTTCATCCCTTCCCGGAAAAGACGAAGGTTCTTCGGGCCCAAAAGCCTCACCTTCTTCCCTTCCACCCAGAGCATGGTTCCCTCCCTTAATCCTGCCACATAGATGCCCGGATTGACTTTCAGAAATTCGCGTATTCGCATTTCGCGAGTCTCGCCGGCATGCCCCTCCGGGTGGGCGTCCAGATAGTGAGGATTGATCTGAAACGGAATCAACCCGAGCGCTTCAAAACTTTTCGGTTGAATGATAGGCATATCGTTGGTCGTCTTTATGGTAGGACAAGCCAAGTTACTGCCGGCACTCCATCCAATATAGGGGATCCCCTCCATGATTCGTTCTGCGATATTTTCCATAAGGTCTTCGTTCTGCAACAGAGTCAGTAAATGCCACGTATTCCCCCCACCTACAACGATAGCTTCCGCATCACGAATAGCATGACGGGGATTTTCAGCATGATGTATAGAATATATTTCATGACCTGTTTCCAGGAAACGCTTCTGTACCTTACGTTCGTATTCATCGTAGGAAAAAGTTACGGCCGCATAAGGAATAAACAGGGCCTTTACTTTCTCTTTTCCCAGAAACTCACCAATCTTTTGCAAAGCATATTCCAGATAATCCTCTCCCGCATTGGTTGAATTACTGATTAATAAGAGTTTCATTTGTTTAAGCTTTTATAATTAACCGAATCATTATTTCAACATCTGAGAACGAATACTCACGCCTCGCCCTCTTATGACACTCATTTTTATCCCGGTTTGCACTATAGAGATTTCGCAAAAATCCTCTATTGCACACAGGCCGTAGTCCGTACCGGGTAAATCCTTTGCTCTGCCGAAGCAACGCGAAAGCAATGCCGTCTTAGGAATTCACTATTTTGGTGAAAAGCCAAAACAGAGGAAATCCTTTGTCGTCCCGCATTAGAAAGCATTTTGGGTTTTCTGTTGCGGAATTTACGTTTATATCATTCAAAGGCCGGTCATGTCCGTGTTACCTTAAATCCAATAACCAACATGTCATCCACTTGTTCCTGGTTTCCCATCCATTCCAGCATGGTTTGCTCCAGGATATCCTTTTGTTTTTTCAGATCCTCGTGGCTGATCCTTAAAAGCAATTCCTTCATTTTAGAGTATTTAAATTTTTTCCCGTCCGGACCGCCAAACTGATCGGCATACCCATCTGAAAAAAGATATATCACATCATTTGCTTCCAACACAACCGAATGATTGGTATAGCAAGTCTCCGGATTTTCCAGGTAGGACCCGACAGGAAACTTATCTCCCTTGATCACAATCATCTCATCGTTGCGCACAATCCACAATGGATTATAGGCCCCGGAATAGTTCAGGAGACCCTTTTCCATATCTATACTGCAAAGAGCCAGATCCATACTGTCGCGCAACGCCTTCTTCTGATATTCCTTGAACATCCTTTCACTAAAACCCTTATTTAACTCATCCAAAATCTCATTGGGTTTGATTTCCGGATTCTCTTTCAGGATCATATTTAGCAGATTGTATCCCAGCAGTGAGAGAAAAGCTCCCGGCACCCCGTGTCCGGTGGCATCCACCGCAGCCACATAGGAATACCTGCCCGATTTCCCCAGCCAGTAGAAATCGCCGCTGACGATATCCTTGGGCCTGAAAAAAATAAAACTATCCGGTAAAATCTCCTGAATATATTTTTCATGCGGCATAAAAGCCCGCTGAATATACCTTGCATACCTTATACTATCTGTAATTTCCTTGTTTTTAATCTCTATCTCTTCTTTCTGGCGGCTCAATATTTTATTGGCTTTTTGTTTTTGCCTGTAATTCCGGTACATCAGGGCAGCCAGTAACAACACAAAAGCCAGTCCTGCCAAGATCACATTGCGCTGAAGATTTTGTTTCTCTATCTCAAGATCTTTTCTGCGCAACTGCTCGTCCTTCAGTAACAGTTCTTTTTCTTTTTGCCGGGTCTGGTATTTTGTCTCCAGCTCGGCGATCTGCTTGTGTATCTGCTCATTCATCAGGGTATCCTTGATCTCCGAATATTTAAAGTAATAATTCAGTGCTTTTTTATAGTTCTTTTGTTGCTGATAGATCCTGGCAAGTCCAGCATAATCATCCTGGACGAGCCGCAGGATATTAAGATCCCGGGCTATGGCAAGACTTTTTAGATAATTGCTTTCCGCCTTCTTTTCATTTCCTTTTTTCCAATACGCTTCTCCGGTCTTGGAATAACAGGATGCCATTCCTTTCATGTCCTTTGTTTGGCTGTAAAGGGCCAAGGCCTTTTCAAAGAAACGCAGTGCGGAATCCAGCAGATTTTGTTTGAAATAAAGTTCTCCCATATTCTCAAAGGTTGCCGCCACCCCCGGAGTATTGTTGAGCTCCTGTTCAATAAGCAGGGATCGCGAAAAATTGGTATCTGCCGCTTCATGCCTTCCCAAAATAATAAAGACATTTCCCAGTTCGCGTAAGGTAACAGCCATATCACTTTTATCTCCGATCTTCTCCTGCAATTTCAATGCCTCCAGATAATATTCCTCCGCCTGGGAATAATTGTTTAATTCTTTATATATCTCGGCAATATTATGATACGCCCCTGCCATACCTTTCAGATTGTTGAGGTTTCTCCATAACGTCGATGCCTCAAGATAATATTTCAGGGCCTGTTGATAATCCCCCCAAATAGAATAAACCTCACCCAGATTATTCAGCGTATTGGCCATCCACTTTTTGTCTCCCAGCTCCTTTTTCAGGTCATATGACTCTCTGTAATTCCTGATAGCCTCGGGATACTCCCCCCTGAATTTGTGGATCTCTCCTATGTTGTTCAATGTATTGGCAATCCCCTGTTTATCCTTAAGAATTTTCTTCAGTTCCAGTGATTTATTATAATAATCCAACGCTTTGCTGTAATCTCCTTCGCTGCGGTACAACACTCCCAGGTTATTCAGCGTATTGGCTATTCCTTTTTTATCACCCAGCTTCTGATAAATATTCAGGGACGCAAAATATTGCTTCTGGGCATTCGCATAATTTCCAAGGAAAAAATAAGCTTTGGCAATGTTTTGCAGAGCCAGGGCTTCCTCTTCAGGTTTTTTCATGGAACGGGCCACCCGGGCAGCTTCTTTGCCATAATCAATGGCCTCTTTGGGATCTGTTGCAAGACTCAGGCGGGTTAATTGGTGTAATATCTCTAATTTTTCCCCTTTTTTTGAGGCCTTCAGCAGGGTTTTAAGACTGTCCGTCTGCGATTGTCCCGTACCGGAAGGAGTAAATAGTAACACACCCACACAGAGGCTGATAATTCCTATACATTTTTTCATAGACACCCTTGCCTGATCCGGGGAACTTTCCCCATGGCCTAAAGATACAAAAAAAAGAAAGCTGTTAAATAAACAGCTCTTTCCCTTTTTTCAAAATTCTTTACCGGACAATGAACAACCCCGGGGCGGGCCCGCCCGCCTGAACGAATTCATTCGGGCAGAAACGGTTTTATCCCCGCAGGCCCCGTTGGCCGGTGGAAGCTTTGGCCGAGGTACAAGCGGCTTCGCGAAGGCACCGCTTTTCTTCGCCAGAAAAGCTTCGAAAGGCATCGTAGGAACCCATAGCGGAATGCGAAAGTGGATTAAAAATCGACATTCAGCGCTTCAATAATAGCCGGAGCCCAAGGGTTTATATCACTCATATCTATAAATGAGGAAGTAAATTTTGCCGGGTCGGGATTGTCTGTATCGTTGGATACAAACCCCTGTTCTCCCATAAAATAGGCAATCCCTTTTGCATCACTCACATAGGCATCTGCATCTTGTTCCAGTATGCTGGGGTAGAGTGTCATAAGCTGCCGTTTCAAAACCTGGTCCATGGAATAATCCGTCCATATTTTATCTACCGTATTGACGGTTAACACAGGCAACCCGCATAATGCAACCGCAATATCTTCCTTAACATTATTTTTAGCCTTGAAGCTCCAGCTTCTTCCCCGGGCCTCAATATTACTAAGGACATAGGCATAAGGCATATTAAAGTTTCCATACAGGGAAACCACATCCCCTTTCTTTCCGAAAAAGACTTTCATCCTTTTCACATATTTTACATCCGTTGAATCCAGTCTGATCGCACTAACGACCATCGTTTTATCATATTCCGGATTATCTTCTCCGTATTCAACTTTTATGAAAGCATCCCGCTGCTTCTCTGCGTTATAATTGTATGCCACCGGATGCAGAATAGCAATTACTCGTATAGGAGAAAGGTCCCACACCATCAGGAATGCATTTCCCATTTTGGCGTCGGTGATCAACAACCCGTAATCCCATACCTCTTTCCGGTAAAGATAATGATCTGTGAACACAAGGGTCTTTTCCATCTGGTCATCAGAACTTACATAAGAAAACGACACCGGCTTTGTAATAGACTGGGACCTCACAAAATTCAGTGCATTCTGAATCATTCCTGCAGAAAAATCACTTATATATACCAACGCACGCAAATGTTGATAAAGATCTGTCCCTGTAATTATACTGTCTGATAAGATCATGCTCTTTTTCTTATCCAGGTCAGGAAAACTAATAGCACTAGAAACATCCACTTTCAGGTTATCCGGGAAAACCGCAGGTTCTTCTTTCTTCTTGCAACCCCCCAGAATCAGTGAAAATATTGCCCCTGCAACTACAATATAACGTATTTCTTTCATGATAAACATATTTTTAAAATTATTGTAATACAAACACATCTTGTCATACGAAAATCAACAGAATTTGTTTCTGCAATCCCTGTTTTCATTTGATTTTCCTGGCTATCATCTCCGCGCTTTCTGGTACAGGGGAAAACCCGCTCTTCCCCCACGAAAAGAAAAAGGCCTTTTCAGGCCTTTAATTCTAAATATCTTCAGGTGTAAATACATTCTGCCAATCTAAAACCGAAAACCAACGCCAACTGCCAGCGGATACACTTCAGGTCCCTGGTCTTTTTTAAACAAAGGAACCAGACTGTAGTTGGCATAAATATCAAATCCGTTTACCCCTGCGCGTATGGTGGCTGCCGCATCCAACGGTGAAATATTAAAATCTCCTTTGCTTTTATTTTTGTATTTGTTCCCGTTCTCATACCATTTTACTTTGGTATAGGATCGCAGCTTCAGGCTTCCAATGACACCAAAACCCATCCTGAACCCTTTGCTGTAATGCCCTGTATGAAACTCCAAAAGCAAGGGAACGGTAAAATAGTCAACATGCAATTTCGACATTTTCAGATTCTGCCCATAGGGTAAGCTGACAATATACCCCGTACCGTCTTCCGTAATGCTGTTGTTTCCTGTCAGTTTATAGTCATTCATGCGAAATCCGAGACCGGTCACTAATCCCACCTTCCCCGAGCGTGAAAGACTCATGCTGTATTGTATCAGGTTGAAATTACGATTCCATGCTTTCCCGTCATAAACCTCCAAGAAATCTCCGGGAAACCGAAAGTCGGGGGTTAGGTAATTGTTCACTCCAACCTCAAAACCCTGCCAGCTACCTTTGAAATGTTTTCTTCTTTTTTTATTCTTTTTCGTCCAGTTTTCATCTCTAACAACTTTTATCGTTGAACCATCAGGTGTCTCAATGATTTTTATTCCTTTTTTTCCCCATCTGACATAAATCGTATCATCTTTTTCAATATATTCCACGATCGGATTTTCCTCACTCCCCACTGTCACCGTATATTCATCTCCGTTGTCTTTTTCTTGATAAATAACCCTTCCGTTTTTCTCACCGGAAGACGATTTACGCTTCGTATTCGTTCCTGACCGGTCTGTTACCGTAGCGTCTTCTGCATCTTCGGACAAAATGACGTTTTTCCCCCCAACTTTTATGACAATCGTATCCCCTTTATCCCGGGTTACAAACTTTTTCTCCGTTGTTTTCTGCGTGGTATCCGGGACCACAACGCTTTCCTGTCCCCGGAGCGAGAAGGTCATTGCGACCAGCAAGATGATGCACATATTGATTTTATACATTTCTTTTTGTTTTTATTGATTTCTGCACATAAGACGGCAGAACCTGAAAAAAGTTACAGAGGCTTACTTTTCCCCTTTTTCAAACGGACGTACCCGCGTATAAGAGAAAACCCTTGAAGTGAACGCAAAATATTCTTTCTTTTCAACCGGATTTTCTTCCTTTTGTACCTGCAGGTTCATCCCTGTCAGTTTATTGAACCCTTTGAATCCAAGCATCATTATATCCCGGGCATTCAACCTGGGAGTTCTCGCTGTATCTTCATCGAGCACGCGCCTTTTGATCTTTAAAACGACATATTCCCCCAGAGTAAGTACATTTTCCGGATTATTTTCCTGCAAATAACGATTTTCTAAAACGATATTATGTACAGGCTCCCGTACCGGAACCGAAAATTCACGGATTACGGGACAATACGCAATTTTTTCGGCGCCTGAATTTTTTACCCGGGAAGATTTTACACTCATTCTGCTCTCCGGTTGCCGGGGATACTTCCTTATTTGCCCATGCTCTCCGGATGGTCCTGAAGGTGATATGTTTTCCGCAGAAACAACCAAAGATTGTACCGGTCTGGAAGCACTGACAGGTTCCCTGATCTCCTCGGTAACAGGCAAAGTATTGTTTACTTCAGCAATCATGGGATCCACTACAGGCCGGTCTCGGAACATGGTCTGCCAGAACAATAAAGCCATCAGAGCCAGGACTGCAGCAGCAACTCCTACCCGGTAAAGCCTGAAAAAGCCCCGGGTGTTTTTTCTGATAAGGCTTTTCTTTCCTTCAAAAGAAATATTCACAGGCTTCAGAAACAGTTTCCCATATAATTCAAAGTCTTTTTGGCGACCGGAATTTTGATAAATATATTCTTCCAAACGGTTCCTTTGTTCAACGGTAAGCACTCCTTCCCAGAAAGCGATCATTGCTTCTTCCGCATTGAAATCATCTATCCTTTTAAAGGAAAGATCTGCCTTTTTCAACTGTTCCTTCTCCCTGAAGGACATTTCTTCCGGAGATAGTGTAAATTCCTCATACTGTCCCAGTTCTTCCATGAGTCCGGGATGACCTTTCAGAAATAAAAACAGTTTTTCCCTCTCTTCCTTCGTAAGGTTCCCTTCCACATAATCCAGGAAGAAAGCTTCATAATTTTCCCTATTGATCATCCCGTTGCTCATATCAAAACCTCAATACTTCCTATATATTTTTTCAGGAATTTACGGCCTCTGAAAATATTTACTTTCACTTGTGATTCCGACTGCCCGGTAATCTCTCCTATTTCTTTGTAAGAATACCCTTCATAATCCCTCAACAATATGACGGCTTTCTGATCGGGCGGTAGTTTGTTTAATATTTCATGAAGGACTTTATTCAGATCGGGAGAGGTCATTTCAACCGAGTTTTCCGAGGCTCCCGTTTCCTCCATACTGATCATCCTTCTTTCTTTTCTCAGCCGGTCGATCATCGTATGATAGGCTGTCGTAAACAGGTAGGTTTTTACTTTTTCGTAAGAAACGGTTTCCCTTTTTACCCACAATTTCTCATAGGTATCCTGTACAATATCTTCCGCCATCTCTTTTTGTTTCAGGTTTCCCATAAGAAAACGGAAAATGTTGTCCGCATAGTCATCTACACTCCGGTTGTATTCACTGACCGTCATAGGCTCTGTCGTCAAACATAAGACGTTCTATTTTCCCAAATGTTACAAAGTTACGTTTTTGGGTATATTTATTATTATATTCAGTTTGGTTTCCCGCAAGGTTAAGACACAGAGGAAGCATAAAACCAGAAGAAGCATCCAAACCGGATGTGGCAGAACCAATTTTCTTAATGATTTTTTTGTTGTTTTTTGGGCCTTGCTGGCCCCAAAAAAACCAGTCTGAAATGCATCCGGGCCAATACCAAGTACCTTTTATAAATCACGGGATCATTTTTTTAGCATAATTCCTTTTTTCTTTCTACCTTTGACCGACCGTTCAGTCATAAAAAGAAATACATGTCACCACGGACTTCGGATCAATGGAACGCAATACGCCAGGAAAAGCGACAGGTTATTTTGGATACGGCCCTGACATTGTTTGCACAGGGAGGATATCACGAAACCCCCATCAGTCTGATAGCCAAAGAAGCCGGGGTCTCCAAGGGATTGATATACAACTATTTCGAAAGCAAAGAAAGCCTCCTTAACGAGATTGTTTCACTCGGGTTAGATGAGTTAATCAAAGAGCTCAAAATGGAGGGAAATGCATGCTTTACAAAAGAGCAACTGGTTCGATATATTGATATTACCTTTTTAAAATTGCAGGAAAACCCAAAATTTTATCAATTATTTCTTTCGTTATTTACACAGCCCCGGGTACTCAGTATTTTCCAGGATAAATTCTTTAATCAGATTTTGCCGTTACTGATTCTTCTTGAAAAGTATTACGAGGCAAAAGGGAAAGAAGATCCCAAAGCCCAAGCATATCTCTTTATGGCTGTGCTTGACGGGGTAGGTATGGATTTTATAGCAAACCGGGAGCATTTCCCTTTGGCAGAGATAAAAAAACTTGTTATTGAAATATTCACGTAAAAATTTATACCATGAAACTTTTCGACCATTCATATCTGAAAACACTGGGATTTTTCTTTACATTTTTTGTTTTTTCATATGCTGCACCGGCGCAAAAGCTTTCCGCCACAGAAATTGTCGATAAAGCCAACGACCTGATGCGGGGGAAATCGAGCTATTCGGAGGTAACCATGCGCATCGTCCGTCCAAAATGGGAAAGGACGCTTTCGTTCAAAGCGTGGTCAAAAGGGACCAAATATTCCATGCTCTACATCACGGCCCCGGCCAAAGAGAAAGGCCAGGTGTTCCTGAAAAGGGACAAGGAGATGTGGAACTGGATCCCTTCCATAGGCCGCACCATTAAGATTCCGCCCTCCATGATGATGCAGTCGTGGATGGGATCGGATATGACCAATGATGACCTGGTCAAGGAGTCATCCATTGTGGAAGACTATGATCACAAGTTGATCGGTACCGAAAAGTTGGGCGGATACGATTGTTACAAAATAGAACTTATTCCCAAAGAAGAGGCTGCGGTAGTATGGGGAAAGATTTATACCTGGATCACCAAAGAAGGATTGCTGACCCTGAAAAACGAGTTTTATGATGAAGACGGTTATCTGGTCAATACGGAAAACCTGTCAAAAATAAAAAATGTGGGTGACCGTACCATCCCTACCTTTTTTGAGATGATCCCGGCTGACAAACCGGGGAATAAAACCACGATGGAATTTACCCACATCAAATTCAATGTACCCCTTCAGGATGGTTTTTTCTCCCTGCAGAACATGAAAAGGGTTCATTAAAAACGCATGTAAATGAAATTGTTCCGGATGGCATGGAAAAACTTGTGGCGTAACAGGCGCCGTGCGCTGATCAAGACCTCGTCAATTCTTTTCGGGGTGTTTTTTACCGCCATGATGTATGCCCTGGAAAAAGGGTCTTACGAAAACATGATCGACAAACCCGTCCGCCACGCATCAGGCTGCCTGAACATGCAGCATACGGGAGACTTTTTTACAAATTGGATTTGAACCTTATCCTGATTAGCATGAAACCTTACGCGTTTTACACCCCAGTTATCAATATTTAATTAAAAACAAACCATTATGAATATTACCGTTATTGCCTGGCGAAATATCTGGAGAAACAAACGAAGGACCCTGATCACTACAGCCTCTATTTTCTTCGGGGTGATTTTTGCCGCGGTCATGTCCTCCATGCAGGAAGGCAGTTACAGTAAGATGATCGACAATGTGGTCAAGTTCTATTCCGGATATCTCCAGATACAGCTGGAAGATTACTGGGAAAACAAGACGATCAACAATACCTTCGTTCTCACCGATACTTTATTACAAAAAGTACATCAATCCAAAGAAATCACGGGCATTTCCCCCAGGCTGGAGTCTTTTGCCCTAGCTTCTTCGGATCAGCTTACCAAGGGTGCTGTGATTATCGGAATCGACCCGGAACGGGAGAACAAGATTACCAATCCGGAAAAATGGATCATCCGAGGCCGCTATATTCATCACGGGGATCAAGGAGTGATAATGGGAAACGAGCTGGCCGGTTATCTCCATCTGGACGTTGGGGACACTTTGGTTTTACTGGGAATGGGTTACCACGGAGTGAATGCTGCCGGTAAATATCCGATAACCGGGATCTTTAAAAATCCTTTGCCCCAGTTTAACAAAACATTCGTATATATGGACTTGCCCCTGGCCCAGGGCCTGTACTCTGCCCCGAATCGTATCACCTCACTGGTTCTCATGGTTAAAGATCACTATCATATGCCACCGGCAAGGAAAGCATTGAAATCTTTTATCCGTACTCCTTACCGCCTAATGAGCTGGGACGAGATGCAGCCCGAACTGGTGCAGATGATCGCCAGCGACCGCATGGGAGGAAAGATCATGAAAGCCATCCTTTACATTATTATCGCTTTCGGCATTCTGGGCACCGTCATCATGATGTTCTCCGAACGGAAAAGGGAACTGGGCGTCATGGTTTCCATCGGGATGCAAAAGACCCTGCTGGCCGGGATTCTTTTTATGGAAACATTCTATATCGGTCTGTTGGGTGTCGCAACAGGGATCCTGGCAACAATTCCCATCACCACCTGGTTTTATCACCATCCCATTCGAATTGCAGGCGAAGCGGCTAAGGCGTTTCTGGATATGGGTGTCGAACCGGTATTTGCTTTTTCCCTGATGCCTTCCGTCTTTTACAACCAGGCGCTTACGGTTTTTATCCTGATCATAATCATCACTATATATCCGGTGGTGAAAACCTTCAGACTGGATATATCAAACGCACTAAGAACCTGATCAATGTCGAATCAAAGGATGAATAACGAACCCTGTTTATTAAACTAAAAAAAGATATCATGCTTATACAAGTTTCCTGGCGAAATATATGGAGAAGCAGGACCCGCAGCCTGGTGGTGCTCACCGCCATCACCCTGGGGATCATGGCCGGGGTTTTCTCAACGGCTTTCATGAAAGGGATGATGGACAAAAGAGTAGAAACAGCCATTCACACAGAACTGGCTCATATTCAAATCCATGATTCCTTGTTTCGCAAAACCGCCGAACTGAGATATTACATGCCCGGAGCAGATGTTCTTGCCCGAAAAATTGACACCCTGCCTCATGTAGAAGGGGTTACACAGAGAATTATTGTACAATCAATGATCTCTTCAGCCGAAACCGGCGCCGGGGTGAAGATCATGGGGGTCCGTCCGGATGATGAAAGAAAAGTAACCGACATAGCTCAGCAAATGGTGAACGGAAAATATTTTGAGGGGATCAAAAGAAATCCTGTGGTAATCGGACAAAAACTGGCCCATAAGCTGAATGTCAGGGTCCGTTCAAAAGTGGTTATTACCCTTCAGGATATGGACAATAACCTTACAGCCGGGGCTTTCCGTGTGGCCGGCATTTACAAAACCAGCAACACGGCTTATGACGAATCCAATGTCTTTGTACGATATGAAGATCTGGCCCGGTTGACGGATCTGCCGGCAGGAGCCTGTCATGAGATTGCCATTCGCGTTGACAACGACCTCAACACAGTATCCGTACAGCAAAAAATCAAAAAAACAACAGGCTCCCTGGAAGTAATGAACTGGAAAGAGATTAGTCCAGAACTGAGTTATATTACGGTAGTAATGGATCAATATATGTACATCTTTATTTTGATCATTCTTCTTGCCCTTCTCTTTGGGATTATCAACACAATGCTTATGGTCATCCTGGAACGACACAAAGAGATCGGTATGCTGCTGGCCATTGGGATGAGCCGTCCCCGCATATTCTTTATGATTATTATCGAAACGGTACTTCTCTCTCTTACCGGCGGGATTACCGGAATTATACTGGGAACGCTCATTTCCAAATATTTTGAGTCCCATTATATAAACCTTTCCATGTTCGGAAAAGGACTGGAACAACTTGGTTTCAGCTCACTCGTCAATACCAGCATTGATCCGGAAATGGTCATATCCGTAACCATACTGGTGATATTTACCGGAATTATTGCTGCCGTTTACCCGGCACTAAAGGCCATTAAATATGATCCGGCCGAGGCATTGCGAATCGAATAAACCCTCTCATTGTGTAATCACAATAAAACCAAACATATGAACATTATTGAAATTAAGGATCTTGTAAAAATTTATGACAGCACTGAGATTGAGGTGACTGCCGTAAACCACATTAATCTCAACTTTGAGAAAGGAGAGTTTTCTGCCGTAGTAGGACCGTCCGGGTCCGGTAAAACAACCTTCCTGAACCTGTTGGGGGGTCTGGACCGGCCAACAGCCGGTCATATCATGATTGACGGGATAGACTTATGGTCCCTCAAACCCAGGCAGATCACAGACTTTCGCCTGCACAATATCGGTTTCGTTTTCCAGTCCTATAACCTCCTTCCTGTGCTTACGGCGAAAGAAAACGTAGAGTTTATCATGGACCTGCAGGGATGGCCCAAAGCAGAGCGAGAGAAAAGAGCAAAAGAGCTGCTAGAGGCTGTTGGTCTGGGTGACCGTATTCACAGCCGGCCCGGCAAACTTTCCGGCGGTCAGCAACAGCGGGTAGCCGTTGCACGGGCACTGGCCTCCAAACCTAAGTTTATTCTGGCTGACGAACCTACCGCCAACCTCGACTCCCACTCTACCGAAAACCTGCTTGACATCATGGAAAAACTGAACCGGGAAGAAGGCATTACCTTCATCTTTTCCACACACGATGCCCGCGTGGTGAAAAAAGCCCACCGCGTGATCACCCTGGAAGATGGTAAAGTGTTGTCGGATGAGAAAAAGTAAAAATAACCTGACAAATCCTTTGTTTGCCCCTTTTCCTTCCGGGGGGAGATACAGCATGGGGTTTCCCTTGCTCATTTCTTTTGTTCTTTTTTTTATGTTTTCCCCGGTCACCGCACAGACCGGGCAAAGCAACCTGTTGTTCCAGGGTTACCTGACCAATATGCAAAGTGTGATGTTCCAGCACACCGATGATTCCTGGATCATTGACAACCTCCTCCACAACCGTCTGCAATTAAAATGGTATGCCAACGATCATATCACCACCGACATCGAGGTGCGCAACCGGTTCTCCTACGGCAAATCCATGGAAATGCCCGGCTATAAAGATATCTACACCCGGGATCAGGGATGGGTGGATCTCTCCTTCACCCTGGCCAGCGGCACCTCCTATATCCTGGAAAGCACCATCGACAGAGCCTGGGCTAACTTCCGGTTCGGCAACTGGGAATTCAGGGCCGGACGGCAACGAATCAACTGGGGCAAAACCATGGTGTGGAATCCGAATGATATCTTTAATGCCTACTCTTTCTTCGATTTTGACTATCCGGAAAAACCGGGTTGTGATGCTCTCCGTATTCAGTATTATACCGGCGCCTTCTCCAACCTTGAAGCAAGCGTAAAAGTAAATGGCGATAAGGAAATCACTGCAGCCGGCATGCTGCGTATCAACCCGGGGATGTACGATCTGCAGTTTTTCGGAGGAGTATTAAACAGCCAGGACCTTGTGGCTGGTACCGGATGGTCGGGGAATATTAAAAATGCCGGTTTCAGCGGGGAAGTGACCCTGTTCCAGCCCAAAGATTCCTCTCTCGGAAAAGGGGGAGACATCATGTACTCGGTCAGTACGGATTACACTTTCAGAAATTCCTTGTTTGTACAGCTGGAATTCCTCTATTCCAGTGTAAATTATAATTACCTGAACTTTACCGAATTTTATTTCCTGCCCCTGACTGTAAAAGAAATCACTTTCACGGATTTTAATATCTTCGGACAGGTCTCTTATCCTTTTACTCCGTTGTTTTCAGGAACTTTTTCCGGAATATACTATCCCTCCATCCAGGGGTTTTTCATGGGCCCCAGTCTCTCCTACAATATCCAGGACAACCTGGATATTTCCTTCTTCATGCAATATTTCAACGGAGAATTTAACAAAGTGACAGGAAGACAAAAGCTCACGCTGGCATTTCTCCGGCTGAAGTGGAGCTTTTAAAATGTAAAATAAAGAATTGCTTAATACGAAATCTGGGTTTATTACGCCTCACCCAAAACTTTTTCTGAAAGTTTTTACCTCTCCTCAAGGAGAGAATGCAGCAGCTTCCCGGGGCTTTCATCCTTCAGGATGGTCTGCCAGGACAGACACGGTTTGGCATCTTTTACCACAGACCGATGGATCCCTAAGCTTAGCTCGACATGACTGGATACATTTTCACCAGGATTGCTATCTTTGCAGCCTGTAATACGATCACAAAACCTGTCATATGGCTTTAATCGAAGAATGGGAGCAAACAGGACAGAAACTCTTCCGTTACCGGGGACAAATCCCGGTGCTTTTCCTGTTGATCGAGCTGGTTTTTCTGTATTTTCACCCCTACCGGGACGATCCTGCCTTTTATTACCGAAGCCTGGCATATTTCCTTGTAACCCTGTTGGGTTTTCTGATCCGCATCCAAAGCATCGGCCATGCGGGAGAAAGATCTTCAGGCAGAAACCGGAAACAACAGGTCGCTGAGGAGCTTAATACCAGTGGGTGGTACTCCATGGTCCGGCACCCCCTCTATCTGGGAAACTTCCTGATGTGGCTCGGACTGGGACTCTATACCGAATCGGTCTGGTTCATCCTCATTTTCTGCCTGGTTTACTGGCTTTATTATGAAAGGATCATGTTTACCGAAGAGAGTTTTCTGCGAAAAAAATTCGGCGCACAATATCTTAAATGGGCAGAAAACACCCCGGCCTTTCTGCCCCGTTTCAAAAACCACCGCAACCCGAAACATCCTTTTCAGACCCTCCGGGTCCTGAAATCCGAATATCACATGTTATTGGAAGTCCCCGGTCTTTTTCTCGTCCTGGACATCGTCCGGAATTATAATATTTACAACGCTTTTCACCCGGACATGCTTTGGGTCTGGCTGTTTGCCGCCTGTGCCTTGTTATGGGTCATTTTACGTATCCGGTTTAAGATGTTCCGGAAACACTGACTCTGTCATTTTCGGTATAATGTTTGCTGGATGTTTAACTCAATTGCGCAATAGAGTTATTGTAAATGGCTCTATTGCGCAAACCAGATTTAACGGTCAGAAAAGGACATTAATAATATACATATTTAAATACATATTTAAATAATTATTTAAATATGTATTTAAAAAGTTCGTCCTTTCTTATCTGACATTCCTCATTCTTTCAGCCATTTCTCCAACGAGTCAATCACTGTTTTCTTTTGCATTTCCGGCAGGTTGCCAATACGTGTAAAGTGCGATCCTTGCGGTTTAAAGATCTGAAGGGCATGGGCTTTGCCATAAAGGCGTACGGCTGTAGCCGACCAGGTATCCGTACCCCCATAGATATAAATAAAATGATTCCCCTGATTCTGCAGAAAAGTATCTATCTCTGGCATGATCCGGTCGTCATACTTCAACCGGACATGCCGGGGAGCCGCAAATCTGAAGGTTGTATCCCTGACATGGCGTATTTCTCCCTGATACCGGGAAGGACGGTATCCATAATATCCCAGTTGTGTCATCGCCTGATAAAAAAACGGTTCAAAAAATCTTATTCCTAAATCCGAAAAATAATCGAAGATGTTTGCCTTTCTGAAAAAATCAAACAAAGCCTTTGACGAAGTGTTCGCCACAGGGATATCCCGGCATTTTAATCCCCACTGCCAGAATGCAAATGGGAATTCCAAAACAGAATATTCATAAGCGGCACTGTCTCCGCCGGCTCTCTTCCAGGTATATCCCTTTTCTTCAGCATATTTTTCAAACAAGGGAAAGATCTTTTTTCTCTCTTTCAGCAGTCGCATCTGGTAGGAATAGATTCTTGCCCTGCAGGAATCGCTACCGACCGTATCCAAAAAAGTAAATATCCGCGGATCCACCACGGCAAAGTTCAGTGGACCCACATAAGGCACACAGATATCTGCATCTTTCGGATAAAAATATTTGAAATACATGGTAGTTTGTCCTCCCTTGCTGATACCGGTACTGATCCATTTTCCGGGCCAGACCTGCTTAAACAGGGTATAGATATAATGATGGTCAGCAGCCGCCTGCTGTATGGTCAGATAACGCCAGTCAAGCGTATCTGGCACCGATTTCCCGAAATAACGGTGTTCCACAATGATCTGGTTGGCATGGGTAAGGCGGGCCAACTCCGTTACATAGTTCCGGCCGGCGGAATATCCTTCGGTGACAAACACTACCGGCTGCAACGAATCCAGATACGACACCCAGATACGCTGCTTGAAATGGCCTTTCCATTTATGTTTGTGATCGAGCGGTTGTGAAATCATCACCTCCCAAGCTGCCTTATACAAAGAATCCGGCGTAATCGCCCTCACCTCTGCGCCCGGGATTTTCTTCAGCAGATCATATATGGAAACCTGCTGGGACAGAATTGGAAAGGAAATAGCCCAGTATAAAAACAGGAAAATACTGTATCTTTTTATCATCTGCATAAGGTTGGAAAGACGAGCAAAAACCAACATACCATAGGATTAATAAATAATTTCAGCTAACGGTCACTCTATCTGTGAAAGCTTTTACCGATAAACTGCAGTCCGTTTTTCAGGCCGGTGCGCCAGTATACCCACGCATGTTTCCCGTCTCTGACCCGGTATTCATGAGTCAGCCCCATATCCCTCATCTTCACATGCAGAGCTGAGTTTCCTTTGTATAAAAAATCATCATCCCCGATATCCAGGTACCACCGCACCGTCTTCAGCTTATCGAACGGCTGTGTCTCAAGCAAATGTAATGGGCTGAAAGACTTCCAGGCATCCGTAATCCTGTCTTTGCCTTCCAGTCCTTCGCCAAATAAAAATCCGAAAACATGTTTGTAGGACTTACTGTCCATTTTAATCAACTGTTCATCCGTATAGGTTCCTGAACTAAAAGCCACACTGGCAGCAAACATATCGGGGTTTCGCATGGCTGTGTGCAGGGCCCCATAGCCCCCCATGGAAAGACCTGCGATCCCACGGAATTGTTTCTCCGGCCGGGTACGATACGTTTTATCAACATAAGGGATAAACTCTTTAATGAACATATCCGCCCAAGGCTTTTTCCCCTTATAATCATTGACATACCAAGTCACTCCTCCGTCGGGCATCACCAGGATCATCGGAGGGATCTCACCTTTGATAATGGCATCACCGGCAATCCGGTCGGCTTCTCCGAACTGAAGCCATCCCGTATCATCATCGGTATATCCGTGCAGCAGGTAAACCACAGGATATTTACGGGCGTCGGTTTCATAGCCGGGCGGCAAATAAATAGTATATCTGACATCCCCCATCAGGCTGCTGTGAAAAACCAGACCTTCCATTACTTTTCCCCGGTCAGCAGACTGAGCATAACCGGAATGTCCCTGAAACAACAATCCGGCAACCAGAAAATACATTAAATACATTTTTTTCATGACTTTTTATTTTTAGTTATTCTGAATTTCCCCCGGACTGGCCGGGGTTAGTGCCATCATCATTATCTTTTTCTCTTATTATCCTTACAAAAAAAACCAGCCCTGTTTCCTATACTTTCCTTAATTCACCGAAGCTTCAGCGATGGTGGATTACTTCTTTTTTTCCACATTTATCCACCTCAACCACGCCGCACAGTCTTCTGTCCACCTGTTCAGATGAGCATCATGAGTGGCCAAAGAAAAACCATGACCTCCTGCCGGATAAATATGCATTTCTACAGGCACCCCATGATTTTTAAGAGCTTCGAAGAATGACAGACTGTTTTCAGGGGGTACTGCTTTATCATCTGCAGCCAGGAAAAGAAAGGTGGGTGGGGTTTTTTTTGTCACCTGCAGTTCATTGGAAAACTCCACTACCCTTTCCGGGGATGAATCGCTGCGCAACAAAGCTTTTTGGGAGCCCCTGTGCGTAATGGAATCAACCATGGAAATAACAGGATAGCCCAGGATCATAAAATCGGGACGGCAACTTAAACGCTCGACAGGATCCTTTGCACCGGTCTTTCCTGCATCAAAATGTGTCCCTGTCGTAGAGGCCAGATGGCCTCCTGCAGAGAAGCCCATGATCCCCACCTTATGCGGATTGATATTCCACTCTGTGGCATGATAACGCACCAGCCGGATGGCACGTTGCGCATCCATCAGCGGCGACTTATAACTGATGATATTGCTTTCATCCACCGGCAACCGGTATTTCAGTACAATCCCTGCAATCCCCAAAGAGTTGAGCCATTTGGCCATATCCGTTCCTTCCCAGTCGTATGCCAGGATATGATATCCTCCCCCGGGACAGATCACTACCGCCTGCCTGGTGGCATTGGCTCCCGAAGGCAGAAATACGGCAATATCCGGATCCTGCACGTCGGAGATACGGGTGATCCCTCCACTTGTCACTGCTTTTTCTGTCTTACCCAGATCTTTCATCCCCGGCACCTTCCCTTCGGGCCACAACGGGATCTTGTAATCCTGTGAATAAAGCACAATGCTGAACAATACTAATGTTCCTGTTAAGATCATTCTGTTTTTCATCACTATATCTGTTAATTACCAATTTATATTCCGGTCAATAAAGTGGATGAGCGTATCGGCCATCACACGATGATCTTCCACCCTTGGATGTCCGTCTTTTTGTATATACGGAAAAAACAAGGTATAGATTTGCGGGTCATTCATTTCCTCCACTGCCTGTCTGACGTAGCCCGGCCAGGGAGATCCTTCTTTAGTAGCATCCATACTCCCCAAAGCACAGATAATATGGGTTTTTGGATAAACTTTCCGGATTTTCCTCACAAAATCTTTATACCCACTTATGATTTGTCTGTCAGTAGGTGGTGTATCCCCGAAACGGTGTTTGAACTCAAGGTATTCAGGCATGTTTACCAGCCACGAATCATTCTGAAATAAATTGATAACCACAATACCAGGCTGAAATCCGGAAAAATCCCATTTGCTGTCCGGGTCTTCCGGGTCCAGGCGGTCGTACATTTCCGGCATGATCATCGGGAACCAACTGATTAAAATGCCGATGCCGCTTCGGGCAATGCAGGAATATTCCGCTCCGTAATGGCGGGCCGTCATAGCAGCATAGGTAACATAATTGTCTGTAAGTGTGCTGTCCGGATGATCGCCTATCGTATCGTGAACCGCATAACCGGCAGTGATGGAGTTGCCGTAAAACTCAATTCCTCGTCCCGCAGAAGCCGGAAATTCCTGAATAGCGGCATCTCCTGTAATCTGAAACCCGAAAAATTTCGTATGACCACGGGTCCATTCAGACCTTTTGAACAACTCCAGCATATGCTCTCCCGGTGACAGAGAGTCTGCCAGCACATACCATTGGTCCAGACTGTCCATACGCATCAGCACCGGCTCTTTTCCGTCTATAACAACATCATAATAGTTCTTCCCTCTTTCATCTTTCAGGTGAACTTCTGCTTTGGTCCCCTGAAAAAGAATAGTCATCGAGGTCCCGGGCCAGTATAGCACTGCGCAGTCAGGCCCCTGCCTGTTAATACGTCCCATCGTATGAATATGAGGATCGTTCCAGGCAACACGTACCGTATCATGCAGACCGGATTGTGTGCCCGGTTGATGCTGCCGGCAGGATGACAGAAAAAGGAACAAAGAAAGAGATAAGAAAATAATTCTTTTCATTTGCTTACAGAAAACGTTTGTGAAACGAAGGTAATATTTTTTCAGACAAGGTTTTAAAAGGGGACAAGATTTTAGCTGATCCAACAGATTTTGATCATGTCGAATCGTTAAAAAACTTTACTGTCAAAGAGAAGCACAGGGGGCACAGAAACTTCTTTCCCTAAAGAATGATCCTCCCGGATCGAAAATTCATAGCCAAAACCTGTTTAGTTCTTTTAAACAGCTGGGATTAATCCTTCCGAAGGGTCACCGGGATTTCCTCAGGTTCGACATTCCATCCGGAAAGAACAAACGCCGACGTGAGGTTTCGGGTTTTCATGCTTTTATTCTGTACGCTGACAACAACATCTTTCGACTCTCCCGGTAACAATGAAAAATAATTGTCACTGTAAAAAGCAAATACCGAATCGGGATCATTTTTCATACGGATCCGTATGAAAAAGGCGATATGATCCGTAGGATTGGTAAGTCTCATATGCACAGAACCTTCTTCTTTTTCCCCCATCACAATCGTTTGGTTCCTGAGATCAGCCTGCAGGTTTGTTGCGGGCAGATCATTCATCTCATTAAAAATGCCCGTATAGTATTTCTTATAATAATTCACCAGGTCCTGCCAGTTTTTTACGTTCTCTTCCTTAAGTGTTTTCAGCGGTCGTTTGCCGACAGCCAACGGATACACCTCTTCCGAAACCCGCACTCCCTTTTTATCTTTCAGCCATACCGACAACAGGACGGTTTTCCCTTTGAAAGCTTCGGGAATCAGCCACCGCAAGTCTCCGACTTTCTCAGAACGATTGGCCTCTACGGACGCCAGGCCTGTCTTTTCTGCAAGCAACCTTCCATTAACTTCATAAAGCGCCACGTGGTATGTAAGAGTGTCAAAAGCCCTGTAATCATCATTCAATACAAACACATCCGCCGACAGAGTATCTCCCGCTTTCCACAGGTAGGTCTTGTACAAAGCTGATACTGCAAGAGGCTGGCTGGCCCGTTTCATGGTATAGTAAGAAGGCTTCGGGGTCCCATACCAGTCTACGACAGACCAGGAAAGAGTAGGCCAGGAATCATTGAACTGCCAGACCAGGAACCCGCTGTTTTGGAACTTGTTGGCACGACAGAACTCCATATTGAACTCATTGGCCAACGCCTGATATACCTGACTTTTCATAACAAACTCCTCAAGGGAAGAAGAAATCCCGAATTCATTGGCATACCGTTCCAGCTTGGTCAAATGTGCAAAGCGCGGATTTCTTTCTCCGTGATATTCGATATAAGTTTCATCGAGGGGCCACCAATATTTTTCAGGTGTAAATTTCCTGTAGTTTTCAATTACCGGAAAAGTATTTATGCCTGCTTCACTGCGGAATGGTCTGACCACTCCATACCCGGTATAAGGCTGTAGCCCATGCCATACCATCCATTGGTGGTCGTCTCCCATATAAGGAGATGCCCGGTGAAACTCACGGGAAGGATCAAGCTCACCAAGTACTTCTGCCAGGGTATCAATCACCGCCTTACTTCCCGTATCGTCAGGATTGAACTCATTTCCACCGCACCAAAAAGTAAGACTCGGATGGTTTCTTATCCTATAAACAGTTGCTTTGGCCCCTTCAATAAAATTATTCTTGTCAATGTGCGAAAAATTCCGGTTGCTAAGAAATTCCTGCCAGGTCAGGATCCCATATTCATCACACAGATTGTAAAATTCATCTGTTTCATAAAGACCTCCTCCCCAAACACGCAGCAAATTAAAATGAGCTTCTCTGACCAGTTTCAGCAAATGTTCATATTTATCACTATCGAGTCTTAACAACGAATTTATGGGGATCCAGTTTCCACCCTTGGCAAACATTTTCTTCCCGTTGATCAGGAAAGTCCAGGGATAGGCTTTGGTCACTTTTCCTATCCGCCATTGCGACATACCCTTCAGTGATTCGTCAACTTTTTCATTATCAACCATCCTGAGTTCTCTGATACCAAACTGTGTTCCCACTTTGTCGGAGATCCTTTCCCCGGTTTTTGCTGTGAGCTCCAGTACATAAAGCGGATGATCGCCCATGCCATTAGGCCACCAAAGTTTGGGGTCTTTGATCTCTAGGGTCGTGGTCAAGGTCTCAGACTCTTTCCCTGACAGTTCAATTTTCTGCAAAAAAGAACCTACCTCGTTGGTTTTTCCTTTTTCCCGTATAATTCCTTGTACCTGTACTTTTTCTGTTTTTTCATCCAGGTTACTCACGTCATATTTTATTTTCAGTTGGGCCGGCTTTCCGGGATTTACAGTGGATAAAACATAAGGGTGATCAACACGTATCGTCCCTGAATATTTTAATACAACGGGTTGCCAGATGCCAACCGGGACCATATGGGGAGCCCAGTCCCATCCATAACAACACTGTGCTATGGAATAAAGCTGGTCTCTGTTCACCTCGAATGATAAATCTCTTGTTTTGGGGTTACGGGTAGCATCTCCCGGAGCCTGCAACCTGACGGCAAGACGGTTGTTCCCGCCGGGTTTCAAAAAACCGGTAACATCAAACGAACGTGGATTAAACATGCCTTTCAATATTCCTATCTTTTTTCCGTTCAGCCATACATCTCCTTTAAATACAGTCCCTTCAAACCGCAGGATTATTTTTCTGTTTTTCAGTGCAGCGTTGGTCCTGAAATCTTTAAAAAACCACCATTCCCGGGATTCCACCCACAATGATTTCTCATTGTTATATCCATAATACGGGTCGGGTATCTTCCCGGCTTTCAAAAGCGCCTGCCGTACCGTACCCGGGATACTGGCAGGAATACTCCCTTCAATTTTATAATCAGGAAGATAGGCTTTTTCAACTACACCACTGCCCGGGTCAAAATCTTTTAATTGCCAGGTACCTGAAAGATCCACAAGGCCTTCGTTGTCTTGTTTTGCACAGGATTGCATCATCATGACTCCTGCGAAAATTACCGTAAGAAAAAAAACATATCTTTTCATGATTTTGTAATTTATATTTTATGAAGCCAATTAAATTCATAGTCTGTCCTTCCGATCATTTTTAAAAAAGAAATCTTACAACGAAGATATGTAAAAAAAGATGAAATCAGACCGGTTAAAGCGGAAATTGGGTTCCTGCATTTCGTAACGCTCCGGTATATTGCCGAACCGGGAGGTTTGTCGTGCTTGTTTATAAGTCCGGGACAAGGGTAATCACCGCTATCTCGCTATATGTTCCCACACGCATAGGCGGACCGAAAGTGCCGGCGCCCTGCGATACAAAGATCCGGGTGCCCTGGTAATCATGAAATCCTTTATTGTAGGTGTGTACCATGGCCGCTATGAACGTCAGCGGAAATAACTGGCCCCCGTGCGTGTGTCCTGCCAGATAAAGGTCTATGCCTTGCTTCCGGGCATAACGGATCCCTTTGGGACTGTGGTGAAGCAAAATGGCCGGTTTATCCTTATCAACAGACAACCGCGACAGTACTTCCTGCATTGTTTCTGTCGCATCACGGGCATGCATATCTCTTTTTTGCCTGTCGGCTTGCAGATCATTCAACCCTACTACCTGCAGACCCTCAAACCATACAACCTCATTCTCCAGCACCCTGACGCCCGCTTCTCTCAATTTTTTCTTGATAAGTTTTTTCGGTGTATCATTCATGGTTTCCTTCCAACACGAATCTCTTTTGATGTTTCAATCCCTTGTTTGTTTCGGTTCTGAGAAATATATCAGGTGCCTTATAGGTCGATATTAAAAAGGTAGCGATACCTGCTTCGGCTTTCACCTTTTCAGGAGAAAGGATCTCTGCCCCTGTAGCTTTCAGCATAACCGACGTATGGTCATCTTTCACACACAATGTTCCGTTCTCATCAATCAATTTCACATAGACAAACAACACATCTTTTTCTCCCTTCACCGGCTTTCTGTGCGAAAAATCCGTTACAATCTCCAGCCCGGCAGCGGGTCCCGGGGTCAGTACGGTCTGGCGGGCAACCATTTTTCCATGGATATAACCAAGAGCGGTAACCTTTCCTTTCTCCCATTGCACTTTTGTAAACGTAAAAGGCGGATGCACCAGGTGCCTGCAGTTGTCTCCATTGAAGGGATGGCCTCCCTCCCAGGGATTCTCTCCTTCGTAGAAATAGGGGGTATCCGGTCCGTTGTCCGGTTTCTGCCGTGTTATCATTTTTCCGTTTACCTGCAGCTCCACCTCATCCACGTTACCATACACTACCACCTTCCGCACCGGGTTCCCTTCTGCCCAATAATTGGCAATATATACTTCAGGATTCATGAGCCCCTTCGCCAGCCTATGGCCGGGATCGACCTGTGACCTGTAAAAATGCCAGGTGAACTTGGGGATGCGGAAGATATCAGAGGCGCCGCTGGCAGAGATTGTCGGGCAACATCCCCGGTTGTGATCAAACATTTCCCAGGTAGCATTGCCGTTGGTCCAGGGATAATAAGCATTGTAACGGTTCAAAGACCACTGAAAATTCCAGGCTGACTGCAAAAGATTCTGTTCACCGTCGCCGCGGCGTTGTCGCGATGTACTTTGGTTTCCCCCAAACTCATAATCCCCGTATTCGCGGATAAAACCCGGCTTTTTACTGTCGTTGGGACGGGTAAAATCTCTGTGCCAGTCATTGTAAAGCACATCCCACACAAAGCTGCCATACATATCACCGGAGGTATAACACTGGTCGCCAGGATATTCCTCATGAGCAATAGCATAGGCTTTTTTCTTCCACCACCCCGGTAGCCAGGCTTCGTTCAGAACGGTCTCCCACAACACTACCGAAGGATGGTTACGGTCGCGCCGGATCATGTCTCTTATATCCCGAAAAGTACGGGAGACAAAGAGCGTATCCGCATTGAAAAACTGCCAGCCGGGGATACAGTCTATGACCAGCAGCCCCAGTTCGTCGCATGCATCCAGTACGGCAGGATCCTGGGGATAATGTGCCAGCCGCACAATGTTGAATCCTCCCTCTTTTATTTTCACCATATCGCGGTATTGTGCATTGTCCGGAACAGCATTCCCGATGTACGGATATTCCTGGTGACGATTGGTGCCTGTCAGTTTAACGGGCTTCCCATTCAGCAGAAAACCTTTATTCCGGGTAAAGGCAAACCGGCGTATTCCTATACGGGTATATACTTTGTCCAGGTATTTGCCGTCCTTTTCGATCCTGGTCTCCAGCCGGTACAGATAAGGGTCATCCGTATCCCAGAGATGGGGTTGCTCCAGCACCATTCTCTGTTCTGCCACAAGCGTGTCTTTACCGGTCATATTCATCCGCTGAATCACCCGATCTTTAACTTTCCGGTTTTTGTCATACAATACCTGCACGACCGATACCGTCACATCTCCGGCCAGTTCGTTAAAAACGGTGGTCCGGATACGAATTGTAGCCCTTTTCCTGGTTGCTTCGGGAAAGGTAACAAACACCCCGCCACCAGCAGGTATTCCGGCAGTTACCGGATCGGGGATATAAACCCTGCCGGTCTTAATCAGATATACATCCCGATAGAGGCCACTGTAATAACAAAAGTCAAGTCTGTTCGAAGGTTTGCCCGGAGGGATCAACGGATTGTCCCGGTTGTCCAGCCGTACCAGCACCTCGTTGGTATCTCCACACGTGATCAACGGATTCAGAAAAATCTCAAAGGGAGTATAGCCTCCGTCATGCACAGCCGCTTTCTTGCCATTGATCCATACCATAGCTTCCTGCATGGCCCCTTCAAAATGCAGGAAGAGGTTATGAGAGGTATCCGCTACCGGAACAAAAAAGCGCTTGCGATAATAAGAGATACCCTGCCAGGGATGTTTGATCACCAAAGGCTCGATATAAGCCGTATGAGGCAAGGTCACAGATTCCCATCTCTTTGCCCGGATAATATGAAACTCTTTCTCCCAATCATTTTGCAGATGGTTTTCCGTCCTTTCCGTCCGTACTCTCTCGATATTGTATTGCGACTCCCAGTCACGACCGGTCTGTACTTCCTGTTTTCGCACTAAGGTGGTGTCTGCATTTTCCAGGCGAATAAAATACCAGCCATCTGAAAAAAGGGTCTTGCGGTTATTTCGGTTTCCCGGAATTGTACAAGAAAAACCAATAGTCATCAATAATAAAAGAAGCAAAAAATGCGATAATCTTTTTTTCTGCATAAGTAAATGTGATGTTCATATCATACTTTGTAAATATAGTAAATGTATAAATGTATTTTACATTGTTGTCAGTCCGTGCTTTTTGTGATGATCCAATCTCTACTTTGAGTATGGATCATAAGAGCCATCCATAACCATTTTTACTTTTCCCAAATACTCAAATCCATTTTTCAACTATTTATTAGGGGTCATTGTCCATCTCATACCCCCACAGCGGTAAACGTGGTTGGTAATGCCCATTGACAAATGTACACCATCCCACATAGAAAGTCAAGAAATATTTTTTCTCAGTTCACCTATGGCATGAAGCCACCGTAGCGTGGCGCAGCCTTTGCCTTTTCTGCAAAGGATGTGACACGCGTAAACGGTAGGATTTAATGATTTGTTAGGATGCCGGTACATGGAAACAAAACACGAATGGAATGCATCTTTTATGCCTTCCATATATTTCTTGTATTGTTCCCCAAAATATTGCATACACTCATTCTCATCTGCTCTGGCAGTTGCCAATAGGGTTACATTTGCATATGCAATGATTCGATGAATCTAAATCAGGCCTGATCGCAATGTAAATAGTCCCAATCCGTTTTTTTATTTTATTTTTGTCAAAATTTTCCTTTGATGAAACAAGCGCTTAAACAGTTTCTGGCCCGGCAAATGATAAAACACCGGAAAAACCGGAGGGATTCTGTTTCGGAACTTGAGCGTCTGCATACGCAGCAAAAAACGCCGGGGTACAATGACAGTATTTATTTTTCAGGATGGCAGACCGACGGCCTCTCTTTCGTTACCCGTCAGGCTTTCCGATCAGACAAACCCAATGAGAACTGGCTAAAGATCCACATCCCCGGCGAAGGAACATGGGGTTTCGAGAACAGGGACCTGCCAGCCGGCAACGGTTTTGCTCAGGGAAAGTTGGAATACCTCAGTGAAATACCCGGAAAACACTGGATATTAAAATATAACGGACCTATATTTAAAGATAACCTTGAAGAGGATATTTTGCTGAACATTTCATGGGAAGGGATCGGGCCAGTGATTGATTTTGACAGGGAGGGTGCTTTGCTGAAGAATACGGCCCGCCGCATTGCGGCAGAGCCTTGGAATAGCAATTTTTTCAGAAAACTGAAAGAACTATACAAGGTACATTACGAACAGGCCGGTACCGTCCGGGGAAAAATTGTCTGGCAGGGAAAAGAGGTCCCGCTGACCGGCCACGGAGTACGCGATCACAGTTTCGGCAGGCGCTCTTGGGAAGGTTGGGAACGTCACATCTGGTTCCTGGGGGTGCTGGAAGACGGACATTATTTCAACGCCAGCATTATCGACTACGATTTTCTAAAAGATCTTAAAGCCGGTTATCTCGGCGATGCCTCGGCATTAGTGACAATGGCCGATCTTCCTTCTTTCGGTGATCTCGCCCTGAAAGAACCTTTGCCTGCGGAAACAGAGCTGCCGTTGCAGATCCGTCCCGGAGAAAAGGAAAAGTTGCTGAAGGTAAAGATGAAAGCCTTTTTCCCTTTCCTGATGGATAATACATACCACATCCGGCAGGCGCTGGCACACTTCAAGCTGGACGGTGTGCCCGGGATGGGGATCGCGGAAATGGGTATAAATGTTGAAAAATATGGAATGGATCTCTCCTATTGACCGGCTTCCGAAGAACGAGGGAGGAGGCAAAGCCGCAGGTCTTGCGCTATTGAAACGGTTGGGAAAGAATATCCCTGCCACCTGGATCATTACCACCTTTGATTCGGAGGCATTGACTTCTTTCATTGCCTCTCTGCCACCTGACAAAACCTGGGCTGTCCGCTCTTCTGCCGCCGGCGAAGACAGTGCAGCAGCCTCTTTTGCCGGCCAATATATAACTTATCTGCACGTAAAAGGAGAAGAACAGATACTGAAATCCATACGACAATGTTTTGCGTCCGCCAGGTCGGAACGGGCAAATACCTACAAGAAACATATGAAAACCGGAAAAACCGGGATGCATGTTATCCTTCAGGAAATGATCGTCCCCAAAGTCTCCGGAGTTCTTTTTACGGTAGACCCTGTTTCCAACCGCCACGACAAGATCAGTCTGAGTATGGTCACAGGCACAGCCGACCAGCTTATGTCGGGCACCCGGGAAGGAGAAACCCTCCTGTTCTATAAACAAAGATGGAACCAAAATAAAAGCCGTTTTATCCCACCGGAAAGCTTCCGGCAACTGGTACGCGAAGCATTGGAGATTGAAGAAAGATATGGTCAACCGGTTGATCTGGAATGGGTTTTTGACAACAATGGGTTTCTTTATTGGCTGCAGCTACGGCCTGTAACCGGGCTGGATACGGTACACATGAACGAGCTGGATCACAAACCCCGCTATCCCAATCCCATTTATACCCGGGGAAATATTGGGGAAATGATGCCCGGTCCCGTAACCCCGCTTACCCTCTCTACTTTTGGAAAAGCCATCGATCGCGGTCTGCAGGTGTTTTATAAAAAAGCAGGGGTATTGTCATCCCTGTCCGAAGAATACATCTTTGTGCACTCCTATTACAATCATCTCTTTTTTGATATCAATGCCCTATATCAAATGGCCAAAAGAGTATGGTTGACCTCCCGCGAAAACGTCGATTTTTCCGTTATCGGGGAGCTGGTCCCGAATGTTGAAGTAAAACCGGATATTCCTCTTTGGAAACGTATGATGAATTTCATCCGGGTTACCGTGTACATGCTGCATGGACCGAAAGCCGTAGTATTATTGCGCAAACTGGAAAGTCGTTTCCGGCTTGATTGTCCGGATGATCCCCGGGATTGTTACCGTCTGATCTCGGAGAATATGCAAGTACTGTTCGATGCCTATGACCTGCATTATATTTCTTCTTCCCAATCGGGAGGATATTTCACATCTATCCTGAATATCTATTCCGGAGGCAAGCCTCCCCTGCCCGAACATTATGAGAAGGTAGCCCGTCTTTTCACCAATATACCGGACATAGAAAGCGTACAGGTGTTACATGCCATGGATGCACTGGCAGAGACACTGGCAAATATTCCCCGGATACGCCGGGATTTTCTGGAGGCTCCTGTAGATGAAGCCATACGTTATCTCTCTTCAAAAGCTCCGGACAACATACGTAAGGCCTGGGCAGCATTTCTGCAACGTCATGGTCACCGTTGTGTTCGTGAAGCAGAGATGAGGGAAAAAGAATGGGCCCGGGACCCTGCTCCTGTCGTTGAGGGTCTGAAAGGGAAAATAGCTCTTTTGCTGGAAGGAAAAACCATACTTCGGAACGTTGATAAAGAAAATTATAATTTCCGGGAAGACCATAAACTTTCCCGTTTCAAAAAGTTGCTTATCCGTTGGCTTCTTCCCAGGGCCCGGAAATCGGTAGCACGGCGTGAGCAGACCAAGGCCCTGGCGATCCTGGTACAATACCGTTTTAAGGTTGCTTACCAGCACCTTGCTAAACTCTTGGTCAATGCGGGCTTACTTCAGGATCCGGATCTTATCTTTTTCCTGACCCACCGGGAGTTAGGACACTTACTGGAGGGTGCCGGAATTAAAGAATGTGAAAAAATCGCCGGAAAACGCCGGTCTCTTTTTAAAGAAATGCAGCAATTCTCATTTCCTGATCTGACTTTCGGGATCCCTGTGCCGGAAGAAAGTAAAATTCTGAGTCCGGATGCAGGAAACCTGACAGGCATCCCTGTCAGCCGAGGTATAGCCGAAGGGAAGGTGCGATTGGTACATTCCCTGTCTGAAGCACGCAGTCTGCAGGAAGGAGAGATTATGGTCTCCAAATATACCGATATAGGCTGGACCCCCTTTTACAGCATTATCAGTGGCATGATCACCGAAATTGGCAGTCCCCTGTCTCATGGCGCTGTAGTAGCCCGCGAATACAACTTGCCGGCCCTGGTGAGTGTAAAAGGAGCCATGAACCAACTGAGGACCGGACAACTTATCAGACTGGATGCTATAAAAGGAAAAGTAAAAATACTGAATTGACCCAGGATTCTGTAACCGGAATGATCCATTGTTGAATCCTCTGTTGAATAAATGAATCTCCCCGCTGCACAAGCAGTCGGGGTATCATTATGTAATTATATTTGCCGGTGACGGCGTGAAATTAACACCTCATTGGTCCGTCCCCTGACTGATTGTCCTCTTTTGCAGGATTAAAAGACCTGATTATGAAAAAACTTATTTGGATTGTCATCGTATTTGCGGCTTTTGACTTTTGTCTGTTCAGTCAAAATACGCCGGTACCTGATAAATACGGATTTATTGTCCGAGTGGGACAGCAGGCGCCGGATTTCACCATCCGGTATGCCGACGACAGGAAACCGGAAAAACTCAGCAGCCTGAAAGGGAAGGTGGTCTTACTACAGTTTACCGCCAGTTGGTGCAGTGTATGCAGGAAAGAAATGCCTCACCTGGAAAAGTTATGGCAGGAGAACAAAAACAAGAACTTCAGGATGATCGGCATTGACCTGAAAGAATCCCGCGAAAAAACACTGGGGTTTGCCCGGGAAATGAAAATCACGTACCCTCTGGCATTGGATCCCGGCGGAGAAATATTCTATCGTTATGCGGCACAGGGCGCCGGTGTTACCCGTAATATCGTCATCGACGCGACAGGAAAGATCGTCTATGTCACACGGTTGTATGACGAAAAAACATTTTCCGGCATGGTACATAAGCTGGATGAGATGCTCAAATAACTTCCAACGTTACTTTTTCCCCCTTCTCTGTCAGTATTCGCAGTACGGACACTTGTTTCTCTTTTTCCGTCAGGGAGACTCCTTTTATCCTGTATTTTCTCTTCCCGAAGGGATTTACCAGATACAACGTTCCTCCTTTTTCAGAAGATATGGTAACCTGGCTCACCTGCCCGTTTTTCCGGACGGCAGATACGAGAAAAGCCCCCTGTGCACGCAAGGTTTCAAAAGAGACGTCTTTCCAGTCGTCAGGTACGGCAGGAAATATACGCAGCGTGTCTGTATGGCTCTGCAACAGCATCTCCTGGATGCCGGCAGCAAAGGCAAAATTACCCTCCAGGGTAAAGGGTCTGTAAGTCATTCTGGAAAAACCCTTTCCTGACTGATCTCCGTTTACATGAAAACTGTTAGGCAAACAAAAAGCAGTGGCAAAGATTTGCAGGGCATGAGCGGCACCTTCTCCGTCACGTGCTCTGGCCAGCAAATTTCCCAGCCAGGCAAACGAATAACCTGTCCACCAATCTGTTCCCAGGCTGTCGAGCGTATGCAATGAATGATGAATGATTGCCCTGCTTTTTTCTCCCTGGCTCCAATCTATCAAACCCAGGGGGTGGATGGCCATTAAATGAGAAAAATGACGATGTGAAAAAGGCAGGGGCACCCCGGGACAGACCAACAATCCGATTTTCGGGTTTACGGCCAGAGCAGGCCACTGAGTCTCTTTTTCTTTCCATTTGCGAGCCTCCTCCTTGTTCCCCAGCACCCGGGCCAGTTCGGTAGCTTTGGCAAAGGTAAAACGAATCAGGGCCAGGTCGAAGTTGGTGGTTTCCGGGAACCAGGCTTTCGCAGAATTATCAAATATTTCCGGAGACGAGCTGATCGGCAGTTTTCGTTTTCCGTCTTCACCGCATACAGAGACCTGGTCCAGATACGTGGCCACCTGACTTATCCACGGATAAGCTTTTTCCCTTAAAAACAGAGTGTCCATCGAATATTTCCAATGCAGGTAAAAATGCTGGCCCAGCCAGGCGGCTACCGTTGGCCCCATGGAATACTGTATCCATCCGCCCATGGGTTCCCCGGTCAGGGTCACCACCCCGGGAGTATTGAGCCCGCCAGTATGGAAATAACGACGTGTATATTTCTCAAAAACAGGCTTATTCTGCCACAGCCAGTTCAAAAACCCCGACTCTTCCGTAAGGTGATTTCCTGCATAGGCGGGCCAATAGCTTAGCTGGGTGTTCAGGTCGTTATGATAATCTCCTTTCCACGGGGGAATGCGTCCGTCGTCAGCCGTCCATACTGCCTGCAGGGAGATAGGCGGTGTGTTGGCACGAGCTGCCGCTCCAAATTTATACATATCAAGATAATACTGTTTTTCCAGAATACTGTCCGGCAAATGAACGGCAGAAGTTGACCAGTATTTTTGCCACCACAATCCGTTCCGTTGCAAGGCGCTTTCAAACCCTTCTTTCAACCCGTTGTTCACATTTTCTTCTGCATCAGGTTGCTGTTTCCCCGGATAATGAGCACTTACCGACCAGATTCCCGTGACAGAATTCCCTTTTCTTTTCCACTGTACATGAATTTTATAATGAAAACCTCCCCATCCTTCCTGGTCGTATGAAATACGCTGATCTTTTTCAAAAGTCTTACCCGCAGGATATCCCAACCTGCGCAGGTCAGCTCCATTCAGTGAGTTGACCGGGCGTTGGGCATCTCTTCTAATATCATGATACGGCGGGGCTACCAGCCTCGGGAATAAATCTTCGTGTATCCCAGTAAAACGAAACCATCCCACCGGTTTATCAGCCTGCACAAAAGTCACCAGCCGGACGCCTGAGGACCAGGATACTTCACATAATCCTTCCCGTGTATATAAATGCACCGAAGTAACCTTTCCCATCTTTCCGGTAGCAAACTCCAGGGCCCCTGCAGGTATCTTTGTAGGTCCGGGACGCTCATCGTAAGGAATATCCAAGGCTTTCTGAACTTTCCGGTACCGGTGATTTTTCCATTTCCGGTAAACCCACTGCCAGGTTATGGTGGTATCATCCATGTTTTTCATGGGTCTCAAATCCCACAGGTCGGAACGGTCGAGAGAAAAACGAAGCATGGTATCTTTTTGCCACACCAGCTCACCCAGCAACCCGTTGCCCAGCGGAATGGCCTCGTCCCATCTTTTCGCAAGCGACGTGAAGGAGAGATCGTGCGGAGATGTTACAGGCGTATCTTGCCTTACCGTGCAGGACAAAAACATGACTGCCCCGGTGAATAATAAAAACAGGGAAAAAACATTCTTTAAACCCATCTGTTTCATAAGCGTTTGTTTATAGGGGATACGTTAAGTCAAATGTAATTTAAAAACTTAATAACACAAATTTCCTTTCAACCACGATCCAGACCTCCTTCTTTTTCACTAATATTGTAAAAATATCTTGGTTATGAGCAGATTTTTCTTTTCCCTGTTTTTACTTTTCAGTGTCGTGTCTTTTTCCAACGCCCAGACATGGGAAACCTTTTCTTTTACAGACGCAGGAGGAATTTACTGTGCTTCTTCCGAGCTGAACAAACCGGATGATTTCTCTGTGGGGAAATATTCACCTCGGAATCTTCTTGACCGTGATCCGCGGACCGCCTGGGTGGAAGGGGAGAACGGAAGCGGAGAAGGTGCAGCAGTCTGTCTGGCTATGGGTGATACCCTGAAAAAAAATTTTACCATTGCCAACGGTTTTCAAAAAACCCATGTTCTTTTTTTGAAAAATAACCGTATCAAAACCCTAAAAATCACACTCTATCTGGGATTCACCGACGATACAAAGGAAACACAGGCCGGCTTTCACTCCGAGGCTGTGGCTTATCCGGGCAGCATGACTGTAGCGTTGCAAGACACAGAAGGATACCAGACTTTTCCTCTTTCTTTTGACGGACATAAAGTGTCTCTTTTCCGGGAAAAAATGGTTAAAAAATACATTTTATCACACCAAAATTCCCTGCGGCTGGGAAAAGCATACGGAACCCTAAGGGACTTTTTCTTTATCAAATTTGAGATTAAAGAGGTAATCAGAGGGAGCAAATGGGACGATACCTGTATCTCCGACCTGCTTTTAACAAATAAAAAACCTCCATCCTTTATCCCCGCCAGCGAGCAGATATTGACGGTCCTGGAAAGTGATAACGAAGGGACGATTTATGCGCGTACTGTTTCCGGAAAGACATACGATTTACTATCTGTTTCCAACGATGAAGTCCGAAAAGGAAAAGTCCTCTCTGTGGCTTCCCTGTCACCGGATAAAAAATGGGTCATCATTGATATCATGGAGGGGGGAGCCGGACGGAGAACGGAAGAATCTTACAGGTTATATTATCTTCCATTAATAATGCCTCTTCCTTCTTCTCTCATGGATGCTTATGATCTGGGTGAGCCCCTGGATTTTGAGGAAAAAGACGGCAAACTCACCGTCGTATTTTTCAATGGGGAGAAAGCGGCTGACGAAATCCTTGAAGACATGAAAATGACCGGTGATTGGTTTGCTTTCCATGAAGACGCCCAGGAAGCTCTTGCCCTGCTGTTTGCTAAAGCTGTTGATACACGGGATATTCCCGGTATTCTGTTTTTTATGGATGAAAGAAACAAAAAAGAGCTGTTGGCACAAAAAATGAACCACGATACCACGGCTTATTTAAAAGCACAATTTTCAGGACCTGTAATAAACGGTTCCGGGAATGCGGCCATCCTTCCTCTTAACATTACACAAGTCAGCGAACCCGTTCTGCAGCCGGAAGAGGATTCATGGAGTCTGATATTGAAGATCTCCGACGGACGGAAGACCATAAGATGTTCCTGGCTGCTGGTCAAAGGAGAATCTGAAGGAGGGTCTGTGGTTGCCCTGTGGGGCCCGCAATGATAACCGGCTTATACCCCTTTCAGAGGATTCCTGCTCACATAGATTTCATAATCCCGGATCCTGCCGTTGGGTGAATCCTGACGGGGCAACATCCGTATACCTCCGATCTTTTGTTCCGACCCCAGGTCAAGGATAATCAGGTGAGGATGCCCCGGTTGATCTTCCTGCCATTGGGTATGCCAGAATGAGGTGAACTGTTGATCGAAAACATTGGCAGCATTGCCGTCATCTCCGCCCAGCTCCTCACTGTCGGCATACAAAACTTTCCATGTATCTCTCGCGATTTTCTTTCCCGACGGATCCAACAGGTATATCTCTGCGATGGTGGTGAAAGGATCGTCCCGTTGAGAGTTCAGTGCCAACAAGGCAAAATAACGTCCGGTGACCGGTTTAAATTTGACCGTATGCCATTCTTTTCCTTCCGGGAAAGAGCCTTTCGTTACTGCTTTCATGCCGCTTAAATCGGGGTTTTGTCCTGGCTTGCGATGTCTTACAATTTCCGGCATATGCACCTCATTCAGGACAGGCTTGTCAAGTCCCTGCAACACTGGTTTTTCCGGTCCGTTAATGTCGAGAATAATCACCTCATTCTCTCCTTTCTTGAGCCAGGGACCCGGCAGATACATGGTCTGGGTCGGACCTATATTCCAGAAACGTCCCAGACCGTGTCCGTTCACCCAGACCAGTCCCTTGCTCCAGTGGTGCATATCCAGAAAAACATCCCCCGTCTTGTCAAGGCTGAAAACTGCACGGTAAAAAGCCGGGGTACTGTTTTTTTTCACTTTACCGAAATCCAGTCCTGCCGGAGCTTTGTCGCTATACAGCGGCCCGGGGAAAACGGTCCATCCGGTAATCTCTTCCGTTTCTCCGGCTTCGTTGATATATTCCGCTTTACGGGTAATCCCTTTTCGGTCGTGAATATAACCTCCGTAATTAACTCTTCCCATGGCCTCTACAAAAATATCCAGTTGAGCGTCATTTTCATGGGACGGAACCTCAAAAATATTGTTGGTCTTGCGGCGGTCTATCGTTGCGATACGTTTTCCGTCAAGAAGGATCACGGCATAATCATGCACCTCATCCAAGTGGATCTTCCGCACCTCGGAAGCCGGCGGAAGGAGGGTCCTGTAAACGATAAAGCCGTAACCCTCATTGTATTCCTCCATGTTTTTGGGGGTATCGACGGGAATGCCCTCCTCAAGGTTATCCAATACCGGAGCCATTTGTGTCACGCTAAATTCAGGGATGGTAATGACCGGGTTCTTAACAGGTATCTCCGGCACAGTTTCTCCCACCTGTAAATATTTTGAGAAAAGGTTTCGTATGGCATCAAATTTCTCTGTCTCCCATCCTGCCTCACTGATCGGAGCATCATAGTCATAACTGGACGTTTGAGGGGAAAAGGGCGGGCAGTTGGCTCCCGACCATAATCCGAAAGAGGTTCCTCCGTGGGCCATATAAATGCTGAAAGAAGCATTGTGATCCAGCATCCATTTCAGGTTTTTGATGATAGGTGCTGTCTGGCCGGTATGGTGAGGTTTGCCCCATGAGTCAAACCAGCCGGGATAATATTCCCCACACATCAGCGGTCCCGACGGTTGCAGTTTGCGCAAAGCTTTGAAAGCCCCCTCCGGATTACCTCCGAAATTAACCACACTGAAAAGATCGTTTCGTTTATCCCTAACCATCTGTGAAGGCCCGTCGCAGGCAAACAGCGGCACTTCAAAACCGGCTTCTTTCAGAATGTCCCGGATCCTGCCGATATAAACGGTATCATTTCCGTAACTGCCGTATTCGTTCTCCACCTGCACCATGAGGATCGGGCCGCCTTTTGTAATCTGCAGGGGAGCCAGTTGTCTTCCTACTTCAAGCAAATATTTTTTTGCCCGTTCCATATAATAAGAATCCTGTGTCCGTAATTTCAGATCTTTTTTCTTCAGCAGCCACCAGGGAAAACCTCCGAATTCCCATTCAGCACACGAATAGGGACCGGGTCGCAGGATAACATAAAGCCCCTCTTTTTGTGCCAGACGGCAGAATTTCGCCACATCCCTGCGGCCTGAAAAATTAAACTCATCCGGTTTTTCCTCATGGGCATTCCAAAACATATAAGCACATACGGTATTCAAACCCATCGCCTTTGCCATCTTCAGGCGATGTTCCCAGTAGGCTTCCGGGATACGCATGAAATGCATCTCTCCCGATCGGATCACATAGGGCTTTCCGTTCAGTAAAAAGGATTCTTCCCCAATGGTAAAAGTTCCTTTCTTTCGTTGGGACTGACAGGACAATACAAACAATGTCAGCAGGATCCCGGCAAATAATACGGTTGATTTTCTCAGCATGATTCAGATTGTTTTTTACTTTGTTAAATAGGAGCAAATAATTACTTTTACGGTTCTGTATTTTAGCAGGAGCTAATTTAATAGAAATATTCATATAAAATCATCTTATTATTATGAAAATCAGCAAATATTCCTTCGGTATAGGAGACCGTTTCGGACGGCAAGGCAAAGCCCAGCTCTCGGCCATTCTTGAAGCAGAAAAACAGGGTATCAGCATCACGCCTGTTTGGAACAAATCGTACCGTGAACATTCTATTGTAGGCACTCGTCCCGCCGATGTGAGAAAAGAAGCTGATGAGGCCACCAAAGCCCTGGGGTGGAACAAACCTTATTTCGTGGATGCCGATCATATCAACCTGAATACCGTCGATGACTTTATTCCCTATTCCGACTTTTTCACCTTGGATGTTGCCGAAGCCATCGGAAAACCATCCCCGGAAGATGAAATACAGGATTTTATCCAAAACAATGAAAAATACATATCCGGCATTCCAGGTTTGGAGATACCTGTGGTTCTTGACCGGGAATACCTTCGTCGTTTTGCCGGACAATATCTTTGTGCCGTCAACGAGGCGGAAAAACTGTATCATTACATCTCACAGCACAAAGACCCGGAAACTTTCGTTGTGGAAGTCTCCATAGACGAGGTGGACCGGTCTCAGACACCTGCAGATCTTTTTTTCATTCTTAAGGCCCTGGCTGAAAAAAAGATCCCTTTACAGACCATCGCACCCCGTTTCTCAGGACGGTTCAACAAAGGTGTGGACTATGTGGGTGATCTGAAAAGGTTTGAGCGGGAGTTTGAGCAAGACCTGCTGGTACTTGATTATGCGAAAAAATTCTTTAATCTGCCTGCTTCCCTGAAACTAAGCATTCATTCCGGCAGTGACAAGTTTTCTATCTATCCTCTCATGGGCCGGCTCATCCGTAAGCACGACCAGGGCATACATGTAAAAACCGCCGGCACCACCTGGCTGGAAGAGTTGATCGGGTTGGCAGAAGCCGGAAATGAAGCTCTAAACCTGGTCAAAAAAATTTACACCGAAGCATATAATCGTCAGGAAGAACTGACTGCTCCTTATGCCGAGGTGATTAACATTAACCCGGCCGACCTGCCCCTGCCCCCGGATTTCAACTCATGGAACAGCAAAAAAATCGCTGCTGCACTGCGGCATGTGCCAGATAATCCGGCATTCAACCCCAATCTCCGTCAACTGATGCATGTGGCATACAAAATAGCTGCCGAAACAGACCTCCTTTATTTTGAGCTGCTTGATAAATACAAGGAGATCATTGCACGGCAAGTGCAGGAGAACCTGCTCAACAGGCATATCCTAAGGATATTTTCCGTAGCATGAACAACCCTGGTCAGACCCAGTCCAAACGAGATTCATCTACGTAGGCATCTACGTAGGCAACGGTGTTATTTACTAGAACCTGTTGATTTTCTGCCTATTACAGCCTTTATAAAAATCAGCGTTTTCACCGGTTGTCCTGCTTATATTTTAAGGTTACAGTTTCTTCACCGGAAAGGATACCGGCATATTTTTCAGGATTGTGCAGCACTTTTTCGGCTTTATATAACACACTATCGGCTTCCAGCGAGCTTTCAATGCGACCTGCCTGATAATAGTACCGGCCCACGATCTCCTGTTTCAACAGATCACTGATCTCATCTTTATGTTCATAAAAGTCCTTATCTATATTATGAGACAGGTTTTTGCGTAATGCTTCAAATTCGGCCCCGGCCCGTTTATAATATTTTTCCTTTCTGGCTGTTTCTATCAGCTCATCCAGCTTGGCTTCCGACTCGGTATCATAATTAAAATTACGTTTTTTTATATAGTCATGAAATATATTCAGGATATCGTCAGTAATTTCAAATTCGTCAGGAGGAGGGATAGAGTCATGTTTCCTGGCAAATTCTGTAGCATAATCAAAAATATAGAACCGCACGTAAAGATTAACTGCAATAGGACTCAGAGATCCCGGGCTGGCATGCACATCCGGGTCAATGCCTCCTCCGTCATAAACGGTACGGCCGTTATGGGTTTGGAAGGCTGTTTTCAGCGAATCCGGCACATGACCTACGCTCCCATCAGGGTTTCTGTGCGAATAATCCAAAGCCTGTATGCATCTTCCGCTGGGGATATAATATTTTGCAGCCGTAACTTTTAACTGCCCTCCGTATCCCACAGGCCGTGTTGTCTGCACCAAACCTTTCCCAAAGGTACGTTGTCCGACGATGATGCCCCGGTCCAGATCCTGCAGCGCTCCTGAAACGATCTCGGAAGCCGAGGCAGACCCACTGTTTACCAGAACAGCCAAAGGGATATCCGGGTCAAAAGGAGACGACGGAGCCTTATAGACCGCATCAAAATCTTTTATTTTCCCTTTTGTACTCACGACCGTCTGACCTTTGTCCACAAACAAATTAACAATCTGAATCGCTTGTATCAATAATCCTCCCGGGTTGCTGCGCAAATCCAGGATCATGGATTTCATATGATGGTTTTTCTCCAGGTCGGACATGGCTGATTTCACCTCGCTGTATGCACTGGAAGTAAACTGACTGAGGCGTATATATCCGGTATTATCATCCAGCATACCATAATAGGGCACTGCCGGTATTTGGATTTTTTTTCTGGTCAGGGTTTTTTGCAGGGTATCTTTCCGCCCGGGTCTTTGGATGGTTAGGACAACTTTTGTATTGGGCAATCCTTTCAACCGCTCACTCACCTTGTTCAGCGGAAGATTTTTGATCGTTTGCCCGTCTATCTCCAATATTTTATCTCCGGCTTTCAGCCCGGCCAGGTCTGCCGGAAAGCCTTTATAAATTTCGGAAACAATAGCATAATCTCCGCTTTTCCTTATCAGCGAACCTATCCCGCCATATTGTCCCGTCGTCATAAACTTGAAATCCTCCATTTTGTCTTCGGGAATATACACCGTATAAGGATCCAAGGTTTTTAACATGGCGTCAACACCTGATTTGATCAGTTTGTCCGGTTTGATTTCATCAACATAATAAAGATTCAACTCGCGGATGATATTGGTAAAGATTTCAATGTTTTTTGCCAGCTTGAAATTGTGCGTTTCGGTAAAAGCATAAAGACCCAGCATCACAGCACCGGCCATAGCAAAGGCAATGATCGTATTAACTTTGAATTTTCTGATTCGTTTCATATACCTCTCTTTTTGTGAACAGCGTGTAAAATAGATATTATTTTATGAGAACAGTAAAAATCCAGGTTCTTTTTTAACAAAGATTAACTGTTTTCTGTTACTTTTTCAACCATTCAGGGCACCGGGTCATATCCGTGTCCTCCCCAGGGATTACATGAAAGTATTCTTTTCAGGGCCAGCCATCCACCTTTCAACGGACCATGCTTTTTCAGGGCTTCCACACTATAAGTGGAGCAGGTAGGGGTATATCTGCAGACATGCGGAAACAAAGGTGAAATGGTCATCTGATATAGTTTGATCAGGCCTATCAGGAATTTAGTCATTAACTTTTTCATATTCCTTAATAATCTTCTGCAAAGTTACCATTATTTTCTCTTCAATGTCCCGGTAAGCCGGAATTTGAGAGGCGGTATAGATAAAAACCACATCCAGGGCCCGGTTGTTTTCTTCCAGCCACATATTTAACGCTACCTTGTTTTTGCGATAAGCTTCCCGTATTCTCCTTTTGATAAGATTTCTGTCAACGGCTCTTTTAAAGTTTTTTCTGGAAACGGCAATAGCCATTCTGGCCGGAGGACGGCCCGGGGCCCGGTCAGCCTCGATCCAAACAACACGGAGGGGGGGGTAAAAAAAAGTCCTTCCTTCCTGAAACAGTTCATCAATTCGCTTTTTCCCCGAAAGGCGTTCTTTCTTTTTTAGCCGGTATTTTCCCATTACAATATACCGGAGAACCGATGGGGTGGTAAAGGATTCTCCAGGGGATTCATTATTTGTTGTTTTTGTTGTATTCGCTGATATATTTATCCAGCGCCATAACCATGGAAGGAGCTTCCGGTTTGGGTGCCTTAATATCTATACGCAAACCTGCCTCTTTTGCCGCCTGGGCTGTCGATTGTCCAAAAGTGGCAATTTTTGTACTGTTTTGCTGAAAATCAGGGAAGTTGTGAAAAAGAGACTTTATCCCTGTAGGGCTGAAAAAAACCAAAACATCATAATATACATCTTTCAGATCGGAGAGATCACTGCAAACCGTACGGTAAAGGATTGCTTTGGTATAATTGATCTTGTGTTTATCCAGCAGGGTCGGGATTTCGTTCTTGTGCATATCGGAAAGAGGTATAAAAAACTTTTCCTTGTTGTTCTTCTGGATTAGTGATATCAGACTTTGAAAGGTCCTATCCCCAAAAAAGATTTTCCGTTTTCTGTACACAATATATTTCTGCAGATAATTGGCAATAGACTGGGAAACGCAAAAATATTTCATGGTATCCGGGATGTTCACACGCATTGCCTCACTAACTCTGAAAAAGTGGTCGGCAGCTGTTTTACTGGTCAAAATCACCGCACTATGATCAAGAATATTGATCCTCTTCTTACGAACCTCCTTTACCGGTATTCCTTCTACGTGAATAAAAGGCCGGAAATCGATCTTCAGATTATTTTTTGTCGCGAGATTATAATAGGGCGATTTATCTGCAGGTGCCGGTTGCGAAATCAATATGCTTTTTATTTTCCCCAAGGTATCAATTTTTTGTTAGTCCTTAGTCTCCACAAGATTTTACCTGAAGATAAGATGTAAAAAGATCAGAACAGGTAAAATTTCCAAGGCGCAAAGATACAAAAACAAAAAAAATAAAGAAAATCTTTCTTTCATAAAAAGAATGATCACTTTAACCATACGTAAAACATACAGCCCTGCAATGAGTAAAAAGCCGGTATAAATCAACCAGGGAGCGACTTCCTTATTAATGTAAGGGATCAGTACATTGAATGGAAAAAGATAAACGCCGGTATTGTGAAAGAATAAAATGGTAAAATGCGAAAACTCAGACATCACTTCCCGGGACAAAGAGAAAAAACCGGTCAGTCTGATCACAACATACAGATAAACATACAGGCCTGCTAACCCTACAAGGATCAGGGAATAAATGAGAAGCGGAGCATCCCCCCGATTAAAAACCTCAACCTGGAATGTTTTTAGAGAGAGATAAATAAACAAACCGCCTGACAACAAATAATTTAAAAACAATAAGAAAGAGGTCTGCTGATACAGGCTGCTTCTGTTCCTGAAAAGGGAAAAGGCATTTTTATAATTCCACATCCCGGTCAGGGTTTCATTCAGCAGTTTCCCAAAACGGATTTTGGTCCATATGATCAGGATAAACGACAGGGAAAGAACACCCAGGAACCAGTTTTCACGAAGATAAGCGGATTCCCTTTCAATAACAACCGGTTCATGTGATGTATACGGAGCAGATGTTCCCTGAAAAGACACTGTCTTTTTCCCGAAAGGCCGGTATATCATAAAAGAATCCTTCGGTAGCGACGGTGTAGAAGAAGCCATACGATCAAGCATATCGGATCGACGGGTTTCCTGAAAACTGTTGAGTCGTGTAAGAAGTTGTGTGGTGTCCGGCAGGTTGGTTTTTACCGTCGGTTTTTCCTTCCGTGCTGCAGCAATGCGAAGATGCTTCTTCCGGAGATTGACGGAATCAATTTTTTTTATCCGTCGTTCTCCCTGTGAAAGGATGCTTTCTATGGAGTCCAGGGAAAGAGGGTTCGTTATTTTGTGTAACCCGCTATCTTTACTATGCTGTACGCTGTCTTTCCGGTGGACAGTCTCTTTCCCTATAATCCGGGTTGTATCCTGCCGGAATCGCATCCACTTGTAGTTTACCGGGATCATAAGCAGCATGCCGGGGGTTTGATTTTCGCTGCAAAGATAGTCATTTTGGTTGTCAAAGGCATAAAAACACAGTGGTTATGCCGAATTAATCAACATATTATGAGCTACATCTAACCCAGACTAAAAATATTGTATCTCCTGTCTGCGTCCTGTTGTTTTTTCCAGCATGGCCCCGAGGGTTTGGTTTGCCAAGCGGCTGGCCCCTATCCGAAAAAGGGAAGGGTTAATCCACTCCTCTCCCAGGATATCCCGAATAATTTTCATATACAAAAAGGCTCCTTCCGGGGTGGAAATTCCTCCGGCAGGTTTGATGCCGTTTTTCTTTCCCGTAGCCTGATAATATCTTTTAACGGTATCTGCCATGACAATGATATCTTCAGGGCGTGCTGCAGGTTGCACTTTCCCTGTGGAGGTCTTAATAAAATCCGCACCGGCTGTCATGGCCACGAGCGCAGCTTGTTGTACCTTGTCCGGATCATTCAGAACACCCGATTCCAGGATTACTTTCAAATGCCCCTTTTTGCCGATAAGTGTCCTTATTTCGCGTATCTCATCAAACGTTTCTTCCGTTTTTCCCGTCAGAATCTTTCCTACAGAAATGACAACGTCTATTTCCTGAGCTCCGGAATCCAATGCCAGCGCAACCTCCCGGGTTTTCACTTCACGGAAAGTCTGTGATGCGGGAAAACCCGCTGCCACCGAAACGATCCGGACGTGTTCATTCGCCAGCATTTTTTTCACTACCGGTATAAAAACCGGATATACACACACCCCGGCTACGGCGCCTGCTTCCGGAAATGCTTCCGGCAAATGGTTGACCTGTCTGCACATCTTCTCCACTTTTTCATCCGTATCCCGCACATCCAGGGTAGTCAGGTCAATAACGCCGAATATCTTACGCAAATCCTTTAGGTCCGGCTTTTCTTCGCCGCCAGCCTTGTAATGCCCGGTTCGTTCTGCCAACCATGTTCTGTCAGCAGGCTTAAACAATTCTTTAATTAATGTATCCATGATCTTATATATGTTTTATCTTAATTGTTGTCCTTTCCATGTTTTTTCCCATCTCTTTTTGTTTTATAATTCCCGCGTTTTCCACAGTTCCTTTACAGGATCAACGCTTTACCGGCTGGCAATAGCCACTGTCCACTGTTTGTTGTGCTTTCAGTGAGGTCATATTCAAATATTTTTACTCTTTCCGCTTTGTATCAATAACGATGGTTACCGGGCCATCATTTACCATCGACACCTGCATATAGGCCCCGAACCTCCCTGTTTTAATTTCCCCCTTTAATCTGTTCCGCAACATACTGACAAATTCTTCATACAAGGGGATGGCTTTGTCCGGGGGAGCAGCATGGGCATAAGAGGGCCGGTTCCCTTTTTTTGTTTTGGCCAGCAGGGTAAACTGGCTGATCACCAGTACCTCTCCGTTAACCTCATTGACAGACAGGTTCATCACACCCCGGTTGTCTCTGAATATCCGTAACTGACTGATTTTTTTCACCAGCCACTCCGCATCCTCCCGTCCATCCTCCTGTTCGATACCCAACAAAATCAGCAGACCTTTTCCGATGGTCGCGATCAATGCTCCCTCCACTTTTACGGAGGCTTCGTTAACTCTCTGAATAACTACTTTCATGGTGATAAAAAAGACTTATAGCAAAGATACTATAAGTCTTTTGTAAAATATTAAACTGTCTCCTGTTTTCCGGCAGGAGCTATATTTCGGAAGCCATTAACAGGAACGGTTTCATTTCGAAACTATGATAGAAAGGTCTCAGTCTTTCCGTATTATAATATTCCTGAATATTTACAACCTTTTTCCTGCTGGTAACTACTTCAAGTGGGACATCATCATATCTCCCGTTTTTCAGGACGACCAGCCGACCGTGTATTTTTGAGAGAATCAGGTCGAGAGCCAGGTTTCCGTAGGCCATCGGAACAATGGAATCAATAGCATCCGGGTCGCCGCCACGGACAAGGTATCCAAGTTTCTGATTGATGATGTTGATGGTTTTCCCGTGATTATATTTGGCTGTTCTGTTTTTTATCTCCTGAGAAACCAGATCGCCGATACCCCCGAGTTTGGCATGACCATAAGCATCTTTTTCCTGATTTTGAAAGACCATTTCACCTCCTTTAAACATGGCTCCTTCCGAAACCAATACAACGGAATAGCGACTTGGATTATGGTTGCGGTCTTCCACCAGTAATTTGGTCAGATGGTCCATGTTAAATTCAAATTCAGGGATTACACAGCGGTTGGCTGCTCCGGCCATCGTTGGTAACATAGCTGTGAAGCCTGCATATCTTCCGAACACCTCCATTACGAGAATCCGTTCATGAGAGCCGGCGGAAGTACGTAAGCTATTGGCCATACTAATGGTTCTTGTCACACAGGTGCTGAAACCAATACAATAATCCGTACCGGGCACATCATTATCCATCGTTTTGGGGATAGCCACCACTTTTATCCCTTCCTGATAAAGACGTACCCCATAACTCAGGGTATCGTCTCCCCCCATAGGAATCAGAAAATCCACACCCAGCCACTCCAGGTTTTTCAGAATTTCAGGAGTCATGTCGTTTACGTCCTTGTTATACTGATCCTGCAAATGCTTGGGGATCTCTTCTTTTCTCATATGACTGGGACGGGTCCGTGAGGTATGTAAAAAGGTGCCTCCCGTACGTCCTGCCTTATTCACAATATCATCCGTCAGAGTGATAAAATTCCGGCTGTTATCCGCTTTTGGATCCCTTATAATCTCCGTGATCCCGGCCCATCCACGCTTTAATCCGATCACCTTATAACCTTCTCTGTTAGCCCTGATCGTAACCGCCCTGATGGCAGGATTCAAACCCGGGACATCTCCTCCACCGGTCAAAATAGCAATAATTCCTTTTGTCTTTTTTACATTAACCATTTTAAAATATTTTTTACTGAACAAACTTATTATTAAAAATCTGCCTAAATTAATAAAAGTTTGTTTCCGATGGATACAACGGCCTGGAATTTTATTTTTTATAATACAAAAAAATGTCTGTCTATTAATCCGTCAAAAGGCGGTTTAATGTTTTTATCCACCCAAATTGCACACCAGGAAACTCAAAAGAAAAGAACTGAAGTGTTCGTTGGGGTTATTCCATAAATACTATGCTGAAGCTACCAGAAAGCGATGAGCCATGAAAAATATTTTTGTTTTTCTATTGCAGATTTCGGGATCTAATAAAACCAGAAATATTACTTTTACAAAGAAATACAAACACACGGATCCGATATCCACAGGATGGATTGTGGTTGGTCCGGTTATCACCGGGAAATGAAAAAAACATTTCAAATATTTTTGTTTCTGGCCGGGTTATCTGCGATAACCGGTGCAGTATTCGCCCAGGAAAAACATACTATGAGCGGATATGTGCGGGATGTTTCCAGCGGAGAAGAACTGATCGGGGCTACGATCTATACTCCGGAGTTGAACACAGGCACCACGACCAATCATTATGGATTTTATTCATTAACACTGCCGGCGGGTAAATACAAGATCCTCTGCCAGTATCTGGGATACGTGCCCGTGGAAATGGAAATTTCTTTCGACAAGGACATCAAAAAAAACATTGAGATGAATCCTTCTTCCCGGAATCTTGAAGAAGTGATTGTTTCCGGTCAGGCCCCTGATTATCAGGTCCGTTCGACAGAGATGGGAACCAACCGGCTTAAACCTCAGGACATCCGGACCGTTCCCGTACTGCTTGGCGAACAGGACATCCTGAAAACCATGCAATTGTTGCCGGGGCTCGCTGCCGTAGGGGAAGGAAACAGCGGGTTTTATGTCAGAGGGGGAGATGCCAGTCAGAACCTTGTATTACTGGACGAAGCCCCGGTATATAACGCTTCTCATTTGTTGGGGTTTTTCTCCATATTCAATTCGGATGCCATCAAAGATGTAACAATCATGAAAGGGTTTATCCCCCCGCAATACGGTGGCAGGCTGTCTTCCGTACTGGATATAAAAATGAAAGAAGGCAATAACAAAAAACTGTCGGGCGCCGGAGGGCTCGGACTGATCTCTTCCCATCTGCAACTGGAAGGACCTTTTCACAAAGGAAAAGGATCATTTATGATCACCGGCCGCAGAACATATGCGGATCTGTTCCTGAAAGTCCTGCCCGACACTAATGTGAACTCCAACATATTGTTTTTCTATGATTTCAATGCCAAGGCCAACTACAGGATCAATGAAAAAGATCGGATTTATTTATCGGGATATCTGGGCCGGGATGTATTTAAATTCCGTAAATATTTCGGCATAGACTGGGGAAACCAAACGCTTTCTGTACGATGGAACCATCTGTTTTCGGGGCGTCTTTTTGTAAACACCTCTTTGATCTATAGTAATTATAACTTCAATTTCAACATCATCAATGAAGAAAACAAATTCGATCTGTTCTCCTCCATCAGGGATATCAACTGGAAAGAGGATTTTCAGTTTTATTCTTCCACCGGACATACGCTGCGGTTCGGATTTAAGGTAAATTATCACTGGTTTATGCCGGGAGAAGTATCCTCTTCCGGGGATTTTCCGGTAAACAATCTTAAAATGGAAACGAGGTATGCATTGGAAAATGCCTTGTACCTTTCACATGAGTGGAAAGTGTCTTCCGGAATTACGTTACATTACGGGGCAAGACTCTCTTCCTTTTCCATGATGGGTCCTGCCCATATCTATCACTATAATGAGCGGGGAGAAGTTACAGACACTATGTGGTACCCCCGACACAGGATCATTAAAACTTATTGGAATATTGATCCCCGCCTGCTCATCAACATAAAAACAAGTTCACACAGTTCCGTGAAACTTTCCTATACCCACATGCATCAATATCTTCACCTCTTATCCAACAGCACTTCGGGAACGCCCCTGGACCTATGGATCCCAAGCAGTGCGATAGTAAAACCACAAACATCCCATCAGATTTCCGCCGGTTATTTTCATAATTTTCATGAAAACTCATGGGAAATATCCCTCGAAACTTACTATAAGAACATGGCACACCAGATCGATTATAAGAACGGGGCGGATATTTTCCTGAACGAGCTGGTCGAATCCCAACTGGTTTTCGGTTCCGGACAAGCCTATGGCATGGAGTGGCTTATCCGCAAAAACAAAGGTCTTTTTCACGGATGGATCAGTTATACCCTGGCAAGGTCCCTGCGAAACTTCAAAGATATCGATCAGGGTAAAACCTATCCTGCCAAGCAGGACCGGATCCATGACATTTCCCTGGTAGGCATCTATGACCTGAATAACAAATGGTCCTTTTCAGCCACCTGGGTTTATTATACCGGAAATGCCGTCACCTTTCCCAGCGGGAAATATGTTATTGAAAACCAATATGTCAACTATTATACCGAAAGAAACGGATACCGTATGCCTCCCTATCACCGTCTGGATCTGGGTGTTACCTTGCACTTGAATCCTGAAAAAAAATTCCGTTCAAGTCTGAATTTTTCAATTTATAACGTCTATGCCCGTAAAAATGCTTATTCCATCAGTTTTCAATCCAATGAAGACGACCCAAGGATCACGGAAGCCGTAAAGATATATCTGTTTTCCATTGTCCCGACGGTGACCTATAATTTCAAATTTTAAACGAATGAAAAGGCTTATTCCGTTATATAGTGTACTGTTTATTCTACTTTTCAATGCCTGTGAGGAGGTTGTAAATATCCCGCTCAATAATACGGTACCTGGCGTAGTTATTGAAGGAACGGTAACCACCATGCCGGGGCCGTATAAGATTATCATGAGTCAAACAACAGACTATTATAATCCGGGGATGATCAAACATCTGTCAGGGGCATTGGTTTTTGTCAAAGACAGCGAAGGCCACTACTGGTATTTTCAGGAAAAAAAACAGGGGCTTTATGAAAACGCACAATTCACCGGCACCCCCGGTTTGACTTATCATCTGCAGATTGAATGGAACCATCATGTCTATACAGCTTCTTCCATCATGCAGGAGCCTGTTCCGATAGACTCTCTGCATGTTCAGTTTTTCCCGGGGTCACGCTTTGCCGACGCCGGTTATTTCATCATCATTTATTTTACGGATCCTCCCGGTCTAGGAAATTACTACCGGATCAAAATGATGCGGGGGAATAAAACCAACACGGTCATTTATGTTTTGGATGACCAGTTAACCGATGGCAACCAGATTCCATTCTATCTATACGGAGCCAGTTATCAACCCGGAGATACCGCCATTGTTGAACTGCAATCCATAGACAGGGGGGTATATGAATATCTGCTGACCCTATCCACCGTTACGTCATCCAGTCAGCCGGGTTCAACCTCTACCCCAGCCAACCCCACGACGAATCTATCGGGAGGGGCTTTGGGATATTTCGGTGCCCTGGCTATCAGCCGGGATACCCTCATCCTCGAGTAGCGGTGCAAAATTCTGCACCGCTATTTACAAACATAAAATATTCCCGGCCGTTATTTTTTCTTTTGAACTTTTTCAGCGGTTATATCCAGTGTCCCTTCCGAATAACTTACCTTACCCGTTAGTTTTTTACCCTGAATGGTCCCTTTAAAATATACCTCTTCTCCCTCAACATACGCTTTGAAAGTAATCACATTCTTCTGAACTTTTAAATCCTCTGTCTTCACCTTATAATACTCGCTAAACACAATCTCTCCGGTATATTTCCCCTGTTCCTTCTTAATCACAATGTCTCCCGTGCTGTACTCATAGGGAGCCTCCGGGGCATTAAAATGCCAGGTTCCAAGGGGATTAGCCTCTTTGGTGGCAGCAGAAGAGGTTCCTGCCATTAAAAAAATCATTACAGCGACTGTAGTCAAACTCATTAACACTTTTTTCATTTTCAATCAATTTTAAATTAGTTAGACATAAATAAATATTCAAAAATTCTTTGCAATAATAAACCATTATAATTTCCCGTCCAAAGTCAGGCAAGCTTTTCAATCTTCCTTCTTGGAAGAGGCCCGTATTATAACTTCAATAGCGTACAAAAATTTTCCTTAGGCCCGATTTTTTCATTGGGGCTACGGATACCAACGCTCCCTTTTTCGTTTCATAAAAACGTATCCGAAAGCCCTGGCTTTCCGGTGTCACATTTATTTTTACCTCATTGCCCGGTGTACCAGAAGGTAAATAAAACAGGGTGGGATATCTGATGCCACTACGGGAAAACCAAACTGCCGAGAATTTGTTTTCTTCAGGTTCAAAAGAATAACTTTCAAGCTTCCCGTTCACTGCCACGGGATACGGTCTGTTCAGCACTTTAAAAAACGTGTAATTTTCTATGATATTTTAGACAATTCTTAATTCCCTTTCACATCCCACCATACCGGAGTGGATATTTCATTTGGATCCTGCCGTTTGACAGCTTCTTCCACATGCTCCTGATTGATTGCCACCTCTTTTTTGGGGTATTTGAATCGTTTCGGCAAATACCCGTTGGTCACCCCAGTATCAAACAGGAGCTTCCACTCTGTATGCACATCCAGAAAGGTTTTTTGACAGCATTTGAAAAAAGATATTCATTGTTTATGGTAGTCAGGGCATTTGGATTCTTGTTCATATCCTGAAAAGTCCGAATAACAACCGTTTAATAATAACATGCCGGCCACAACAGGGAGCATTTTTTTGAAATAAACATCTTCATGGTCAGAATCCTATTTTCAGAATGAACTACCCCGGAGCAAAGCCCAGAGGTATCACAAGGAATTATTTGTTTCCGACCCAGAGGGTCGGGGAATTAAACCATTTCTTCTCGTCCGCCATAGCGGAACGCGAATGCGGATTAAAAAAATCAATAGCATATTTTCCTGTCAACTAAAATTTCTTTTTTCGCCTGTTAAAGATAAATTATGCGTATTGTTTAACTTTTTGCCTTTCCCATTTGGAAATTTTCACCTGCCACAGGACAGGCAGGAGGGAATGCCAGCTGTCTGAAGAAGTAAAAAAGCATAATATCAACACTTATTATAAAGTTATATAAATATTTATAATGATTATCTAAAGTATAACTTTATTTAGTAACCCATGTGCGTTTTTTATCGGGTGTTATAAAAGTGTTGTAAAAAAGCATATTTTTCTCCTAAAACAACAACAGGTTCAATCCATCAACGCATACAACCATTTTATTTCTTCCGCCCAGAGGGTATCATCGGGAGTTTCCAGGATCAGCGGGATATCATCCAACCGGGGATCATTCATAATGCGCTTAAACACCTCGGGGCCCAGGTACCCTTTTCCCAGGTTATCATGGCGGTCAACATGAGAACCAAGTTCTTTTTTAGAATCATTTAGGTGCATACCTTTCAGATAGGATAATCCGATTATCTCATCAAACTGTTTAAATGTTTCTTCATAACCTTCAGCGGTTTTGATGTCATAGCCCGCAGCATAAGCATGGCAGGTATCAATGCACACGCCCACCCTGCTGCGGTCTTCCACACGATCTATGATAAAGCGGATCTGCTCAAAGGAAAAGCCCAGATTGGTTCCCTGGCCGGCCGTATTCTCGATCACGGCAGTCACGCCCCGGGTTTTGTCGAGGACAATGTTGATGGATTCGGAGATGGTTTTCAGACATTGTTCTTCAGAGATTTTGTTAAGATGACTACCGGGATGAAAGTTCAGACGATTCAATCCCAGTTGTTCACACCGTTGCATCTCATCCAGGAAAGCATTTCTGGATTTTTCCAGTCCTTCTTTTTCCGGGTGACCCAGATTAATCAGGTAGCTGTCGTGCGGCAGGATGTGATCAGGATGATATTCATATTTAGCCAGATTTTCACGGAAAGCATGAATACTTTCCTTCGTCAGAGGTTTAGCCACCCACTGCCGTTGGTTTTTGGTAAACAGGGCAAATGCTTTTGCTCCTATTTTATGGGCATTTAACGGAGCGTTTTCGACTCCTCCCGAAGCACTTACATGCGCTCCCACAAATTTTTTCATTCGTTGCAATAATTTTAGTCAACATTCATTTTTCCCCGACCATCCTTTTTAATGTGCTTCCAGCCAGTTCCGGCCGGTACCATAATCTACGGTCAACGGGACTTTCAACTTTACCACATGTTCCATCTCATACACCACCTGCTCAATCACATCCTCTTTTTCCGGGATATACATATCAAACAACAGTTCGTCATGTACCTGCAGGATCATCTTTGTTTTCCGGGTGTTTTTTTCCAACAGTTTCTGGATACGTATCATAGCCAATTTAATGATGTCGGCGGCAGAACCCTGAATGGGAGCATTAATGGCATTACGTTCAGCCATACTCCGGATAAATGAATTGCCCGAATTAATATCCCGCAAATAACGTCTGCGACCCATGATGGTTTCGGCAAATCCCTTTTCGCGGGCTGTTCGGATACTGGCTTCCATGTATTTTTTTACGCCGGGAAAAGAGTGAAAATAACCGTCTATCAGCTCTTTTGCTTTGGTGCGGGAGATGTTCAGCCGTTGTGCCAGGCCGAAAGAAGAAATCCCGTAAATGATCCCGAAATTGGCCGTTTTGGCATGACTGCGCATCTCACGGGTCACTCCTTCCAAAGGTACATTATAGATCTTCGCCGCCGTGGCAGCATGAATATCCTGATTTTCCAGAAAAGCCTGTATCATGCTTTCATCCTGACTGAGATGTGCCATCAGTCGCAATTCAATCTGCGAATAATCCGCAGACAAGATCAGATATTGTTCACCGGAAGAAACAAAAGCCTTCCGTATTTCCCGCCCGCGTTCTTCACGCACCGGAATGTTCTGCAGGTTAGGATTGGCAGAACTCAACCGACCGGTAACGGCAATAGCTTGATTAAATTCCGTATGGATGCGTCCCGTTTTTGGATGTATCAGCCCGGGTAACGTTTCAACGTATGAAGACAAAAGCTTGCGGATGGATCGGTAATCGAGCACTTTTTCAATGATCGGATGTTTTCCTTTCAATTGGGTCAACACCTCTTCACTGGTAGAGTATTGTTTGGTTTTGGTTTTTTTTGCATTGTCCACGATCTTCATTTTCTCAAACAAGACTTCCCCCAGCTGTTTTGGCGAAGAAATATTAAATTCCACCCCGGCTATTTCATAGATTTTTTTCTCAAGTTTCCGCAGCTCTTCCTTCAGGGTTTTTTCGTATTGCTTCAACACTTCCGGGTCTAAGCGCATGCCGGTGCGTTCCATTTCCAGTAACACATGCACCAGGGGCATTTCTATCTCTCCGGCCAGCTTATCCTGCCCGTTTTTTTTAAGTTCCGGTTCGAGCACTTCCTTCAGTTGCCACGTCAGGTCAGCGTCCTCAGCTGCATATTCTTTAATGATTTCAGTTTCAACCATACGCATGCTACGTTGATTTTTCCCTCTTTTTCCGATAAGTGTTTCAATGGACACCGGCCTGTAGCCCAATAAGGTTTCCGACATATCGTTCAGATTGTGCCGTTGCTCGGGATAGAGCAGATAATGTGCCAGCATGGTATCAAAGAGCGCCCCCCGAACATGAATCCCGTAATTTTCCAACATGTGTATGTCAAACTTCATGTTCTGTCCCACCTTACGAATATTGGGGGCTTCAAAAGCCGGCTTCAGTAACATCAACCTGTTGATAGCGCTATTTCTTTCCTCAGGCAGGGAAATATAGTACCCTTCGTGGGCTTTGAAAGAAAAAGAAAGGCCCACGATTTCCGCATCCAAAAAGTTTAGTCCGGTGGTTTCGGTATCGAAACAAAACTCTTTCAGTCCGGACAGGGTTTCCGCCAGTTCTTTTATTTTTTCGTCTGTGTCCAGAAAATAATAGTTATGAAGCACACTGTCAATCGTTTCTTTTCCGTCGGATGTTCTGTCATTGTCGGAAGCAAGCTGTTCAAAAAGGTTTCCCTGAATATGTGTTCCTGGAACGTCACCCTCCTGTTCCTTAGGGGGTATTACCCGTTGCAGAAGGGTTTTGAATTCCAGTTCCCTGAACAAATTCCGGATTGCTTCTTCATCCAGTCCTGAATTTTCAAACAGTTTTTCATCGAAAGACACAGGCACATCGGTACGTATGGTAACCAGATCGCGTGAAAGGAGGATCTGATCTCTGTTTTGGATCAATGTCTCCCTGAGTTTTCCGGATAGTTCGTCAATATGATCATAGATGTTTTCCAGAGAACCGTAATGGTTGATCAGTTTCTTAGCCGTTTTTTCACCGATACCCGGAGCTCCGGGTATATTGTCGGACGCATCTCCCCAGAGCGCCAACACATCGATCACCTGCCGGGGATGTTCCACGTGAAAATATTCAGGCAGGTCTTTGGCTCCCACCTGCTCTATTTCATTCTTTTTGGTACGTGGTTTCAGGAGGAAGACTTTTTCGGAAAGTAACTGCAGATAATCCTTGTCCGGGGTAACCATAAACGTTCTGTAACCCTTAACTTCCGCCTGGCGTGACAAAGTGCCGATCACATCATCCGCCTCATAGCCGGGCTGCTCCAGCACCGGTATCCGGTAGGCTTCAGCCAGTTTTTTTATATAGGGAACGGCAATCCTGATGTCTTCGGGGGTTGTATCGCGGTTAGCTTTGTATTCAGGATAAATTTTATGACGGAACGTAGGGCGGGGAGGATCAAACACAATGGCAAGATGGGTAGGATGATACTTTTTAAGCAATTCTTCAAGCGTAGTAACAAAACCAAATATAGCAGAAGTATTTAACCCTGTTGAAGAGATTCGCGGATTACGGATAAATGCAAAATAAGCCCTGAAAATCAATGCATAGGCATCCAACAGGTAAAGCTCCTTTTTTTCGTGTTCAGGAATTTTGTTCATGCAGTATCAAAGGTTATCTTCCAGGAGCCACTCCGCATAACTGTTCTCGGTCTCATACAACTGCAATTTTACCAATTCTGCTTTATCCGGCAGTTCCTTTGTCAGGATCTCCACAAAATACGATAACAGGTTCTCACTTGTTGGCTGGAAAGGGGTTAGTTCATACTTATCAAACATCTGTTCTACTTGAGTGAGGAAACCATGAGGGGCTGCATGGCTCACCACCACACAATGGTCATATCTCTTCACAATCAACCGGTTCACGATTTTTTTCAGATCGCCGAAATCCATCACCATTCCGTTTTTTACATCCTTCTCATCCTGCACAGGTTCGCCCCGGACCGTAACAAAAAGCTTATAAGAATGGCCATGGATATTTTTACAGGCTCCGTCATAGTTCCAGAGCGCATGTGCCATTTCAAAATCAAATTTTTTTGTGATTCTTATCTTTGCCATGGACCTGTTGCGTTACTATCCAACACAAAGATAGGTAAATTACAGTAAAAAGATAAGATATAAAAGCTATAAGTAATAAATCCCCGGGGCGGTTTTACGACCCCTCACTCTCATCATAATCATCCAAACAAATTCATGAATCTTTTATGCATTCTTACTTATACAATCCAGGATCTGATTGATGTTATCGTATTTCAGGAAATAGTAAGTGTTTTTCCCTTCCCGTTTGGAAGCAAGAACACCTTTATCCTTTAATATTCCCAGATGATGTGAGGTGGTAGATTGTTCTATCCCCAGCAAATTATGAATTTCCGTAACCGTCAACGATCCTTTTTCCTCCAGATAGTTCAATATGGAAATCCGCATTGGATGAGCAATCGCTTTCAGGATATTCGTCGCCCGTTCCAGCTGTTCCAGTGATAACTTTCTTTTTGCCATTATCTTCTCTGATTATAAATGCAAATATATAAATATGTTAACATACAGGGTAAGATTTTTATCATATTCCCGTTAAAATATTACATGTTATAAGGCATAATTTTTAATTTTACTTTATACAACCGTTATTAAACCATGATATCCATGAGCCTGGAAGAGATTAAGAAGCCCATTGCCAAAGAGTTAAAAGAGTTTGATGCTTATTTTTCCTCTTCTGTCAAAGGATCCAGTTCTTTGCTTAATATCGTCACGCATTTTATACTCCGTAAAAAAGGAAAACAAATGCGGCCCATGTTCGTTTTTCTGACTTCAGATATGCTGGGAGGGATCAACCCACGCACATATACGGCTGCCACCCTGATCGAGTTATTGCATACTGCCACCCTCATCCACGATGATGTGGTCGATGAATCCTTTGAAAGACGGGGGTTTTTTACCGTCAATGCTCTCTGGAAATCGAAGGTAGCGGTCCTTACCGGAGACTATCTGCTGGCCAAAGGGTTGTTGCTGACCGTGAAAAATAAAGACTATGATATGCTGGAGATCGTTTCACGTGCTGTCAGGGATATGAGTGAGGGAGAGCTGGACCAGATACAGAAAACCAAAAAGTTGAATATCACAGAAAAAGATTATTTCTCAATCATCCGGATGAAGACAGCCTCTCTCTTCTCTGCCTGTACGGAATGCGGGGCCATGGCCGTCACCGGTGATAAAACCGTGATGGAGGCCATGCGGCGTTTCGGGGAAGCCATGGGGATTGCCTTTCAAATCCGGGATGACATTTTTGATTACCAGTATAACGGCATGGCCGGCAAACCGATGGGCAATGATCTGAAAGAAAAAAAACTTACGCTGCCTGTTATCTATACATTGTCACAATCTTCTCCGGCAGAAAGGATGAAGCTACGTTCTGCCATCCGGCGTGCCGGAAAAGACCGCCGGGCCGTACGGGAGATTATTGACCTGGTGAATGACAAAAGGGGAATAGATTATGCCGTCATGGTGATGGAAGAATATAAGCAAAAGGCGCTGGCCATTCTGAAAAACTTTCCGGACAACCAAGCCAGGCACAGCCTGATGCAGCTGGCAGAGTATGCTGTGGGAAGAAAAAAATGAAGACCGGGCCTTCAGGCAGAAGTACCCCCGGTATTAAAATTCCAACCTGTATTGCAACATAAATTTACGCATGGGCTCGGCTTTCAGCGGCCTCAGTGAATACCAGCGATTCAACAGATTATTCACGATAAACCCTACTTTATGATGCTCCCCGATATCACAATTGATGCGGGCATCCAGGATGGTGTTTCCTTGGTTATGATTGTTGTAATATTTACGATATAGTACCGGCTGCAGGGTCCCTCCGGCAGACTTGGTGGCATCTTCAAAATCAAAAATAGCTTTATCCAAATTTTCCGTTTTGCTGAAATATTTCATACTTCCGCCGATACCGAACTTCTTATAATCAAATTCCAGATCTATCTTCGCAGTATGTTTAAATCGGTATTTCAGAATTTTTCCGGAAGGATTCACGCTTGTTGTGTTGTAACTGAAGCCGGTGCTACCGCCGGGATTGTAATCATGTGCGAAAACATAATCCGGTTGTAACGTAACCGGGATCATGTAAGTATATCCCATCAACACGTAAATATTAAAATTTTGGTTAATTTTAGCGATCCCGTTCAAAGAGAGATCCACGCCCGTAATTCTGGATTTTCCGGTATTGACAAATTTAAATCCGGCAAGTGCAAACGTATAGGTGGGATCCCAGAATCCAAACAAATATTCAATGGTGTTGTTGTACTCCTGATAAAAATAAGCTCCATCCAGATATCCGTAAAATCGGCTTAATTTGAAACCCTGCTTAACACCAATTTCGGCATTCCAGCTTGTCTCCGGTTCCAGGGCCGGATTGTTAAAGACCCCGAAACTTCCTACGTTGGTACGGATATAACGTTCGGTGATCGTAGGAAAACGGTAGCCCTGGCCCATAGACATGCGCAGATAGGTTTCCTGACCGAGTTTCAGGTTGGCTCCGAAACGGAAAATGGGTTTAGTATCCATAATGGTGTCATTCAGCACAAAATGTTCAATCCTCGTTCCTCCGGACAAAGTAAGGGCATTGCCAAACTTTTTTTCAAGTTCCATGAACAGGGATATGTTCCACAAATCATTTACCGGTGATCCGGAAGCAGCATACATATTAGCATTACTGCTTGTAAAACTACTGACAGCGCCCCCTATGAATTCCAGATCACCCAGGTTGGAAAAGCTCTTGGAATACTGGTATTGATTATAAAGCATAAACATTTTATTGGACTGATCATTGATCAGGTCATTATCGGAAACAAAGATTCTGTTGGTAAAGGTATGTTTGCTCCCCATGCCCGTATAATAACTAACAAAAGGATCGAGATACCAGGTCAGGTGGGTCCCCAACAACACCGCTCCGGGATAAGCTCTGTAGAAATGGGTGGTATCGTCCAGCCAGGCCAGGGCTGTACTGCTTTTCGAATACATGAAATTTCCGTTTATGCCATAGGACAATCCTTTGACCTGCCTGGCACGGTGCTTAAAATTGAAATTAAAACGAGCTTTGTCGTTGACCATATCCTTGTCCTCAATACCGGTAGTATCTATCACCAGCGGACCCGGCTTAGGGGCACCTATATAATTTTTTTCTTTCAGAACAAAACCCCCTATCACAAGGTCGGTATAACCATCGTTGATTTTGCGGGCATGCAGGAAACTGGCACCTACGCCGGTGTTTATTCCGCTCCACCACCCGGATGCCGGTGCCGGAGGATGGTCATACATACTGGTAAAGACTTTTACCTTTGTTTTCGGGATGAGCCCCGGATAAGCCGTACGGATGTAGATGGCTCCACTCAGTGCTGCCGATCCCGACAGTACTGACGACGCACCCTTCACCACTTCGACCTGTTTGATGTTTTCTATAGGAATCAGCGACCAGTCAGGTTTCCCGTTATCGCCCGACATAAGCGGAAGATTATCGATAAATACGGCTACCTTACTACCCACCCCGAATGTAAACCCACTTCCCCCCCGAATCTGTGGTTCTTCATCCAGGATTGTCAGCCCCGGCGTCATATTCAAAGCCGTCTCAATGGTCGTAGTATTCCTGGAATCTATCAAACGAGGTTTCAAGACCTCCATGGATACGGTTTGATCTTCGAGCTTTTTGTCAAATTTTCCGGCTTTTATTACAACTTCCTTAAATTGTTCACTAAAGATCTCCATGGCGACATCCACTGTGATAGTCGAATCTGCAAAGACCGTAATTTCTTTTTCCGCGGTTTTCTTGCCCGTATAGGAATAAACAAAAGTGTAATGTCCCGGTTTACACCTTAGAACATAATGTCCGTTCAGGTCGCTGACCGTGCCCACCGTCATGTTGTGTTTTATGTAAATATTGGCCCCTACCAAAGGCTCTTTGGTATTCTTGTCTGTGATCATGCCCATGATTTCTCCTTTTTGGGCGAATGACGGAGAGGCCAGGAACATGAGAAAGATTCCGCTGCATATCCATAGATGTTTCTTACAGCCAGGCATCTTATGTTTGCTCCAAATCATCTTACCATTACCTTCCGGGAAAACGTTTCTTTCCCGTTAGATCCCCGAACAATAAAAATGCCTTTTTGTCCCGGATTCAAGGTTACTTCTTCTCCTGCAGCGATTTTTTTCCGGAAGATCTTTCGTCCCAGAATATCGGTGACAACCACTTGATACCCGGCAGTGATGTTCGAATCCATCCGTATATGAATGTTCCCGAAGGACGCATAAACAAAGAATATTTCCTGACGAATAGATTTTTTTAGTGCCGGTACATCATTATATACAAAAGAAATGTCGTCAAGCCATATTTCACTCCCGGCCACCGCCGCTTTCCCGTCTCCTGAATTCAGAATAAAAAGATAATACTCCGGTTTACGATCGTCAAAATATTCGAAAGGGACAGCAAAGCGGGTCCATTCCGTAACTGTTTCCGGTGGCGTTTTGAACATCGCTTTTCCAACGAGCCGGGTTGAATCATCATCCGAACCGGGTTTTTGATAATATCCCACATGAAGATCCACATCCACTACCCCTTTGTCATTGCCTGTGGAATTGTACTTATACCATCCCACCAGACTGTCCGGCCTGGAATCTATGCGAGAATTCCAGCGAGTGTCGGTAGTATCCGTAAAGACATAGCCATTGTCGGGATTCATATCAGCGTGTACCCGTCCGTTGGTGATTGTTCCGGTAGCCACAACTCCAAAAATGGAAATATTTGTCAGGTACACCGAATAATTTCCACTATGTGCATCGGGTGATAACCTCCAGACCACCGGAGCCACATTGCTCAGGCTGGGGTTATCCGAGGTTTTCAGGGAACTCCAGTTAACAGGTTCCATCAGGGTAGAATCCAGACCTGCTGGTATCTCCCAATTTTCAAACCCCCCGTTTTCCACTGAAAAAATTGCTTTCTGAGAAAAAGCAAACCCGGAAATAAATATCAATACGATTGTGAAAAATAAATATTTTCTCATACCTCTATTGTTTATTTTTTTTCAAATATGGGTCTTTTGGACATATAAAAATATTACATTCTTCTGATATAGGTATTATATCGCCATGCTTTTTCAATATTTGAAAAACCACATCATCCATCAAAGCGTTTGGTATATTTCTGGCATTCATTCCTTAAGAGTTATTTCCGGCATGAGTCAGTCTGAAATCAGAAAGAATATCACCGAACATTTCATACAGGTCGTGTTCGGCAATTTCCAACGAATCATCCTCCGAAATATTCATATAAGGAATATCCGCATTGGCATACAACAGCACATTTTCTTCCACGATCTTCATGATCGTAAAACTAACGAATCCATTGGTATATACGCCGGGTATAAGCGTATCCCCGGGCAAACCGATTTTTACGGCAAGGTTTTTTTTAATTTTTTCCATGGGGCAAAGGTAAAGATTTTACACGACCCGGTCCAGAGGAGAGCAACTCACCCCTCCTTTGTATGTCCCCTGAAGGATTGTCCGCCTTTTGGCGGCATGAACTTTCCGGACATGAAGTACCGGAAACCACAGGTGTTTAGGGTGAACCTGGTTGATATTATAAATGATGTTTGATTTTCGATGAAAAATAATTAAAGAAAACCTCATCTCCCATACGTTGTTATCCGATATTCCCTGCTCGAAGGTCATCTTCCTCCTTGTCTTTCCTACGTAGCTCCCTACGTAGAACCTTCGCTTTTGCCTTGCCGATTACTGCTTCCAGCGCCCCGGGATTTTGTGCCTTGATACGGGCCACCGAACCAAAGTGTTCCAGCAGTTTTTTGGTTGTTTTCGGTCCGATTCCGGGAATTCCGTCCATTTCGCTCCTCAACAGGTCTTGCGACCGTTTCTTCCGGTGAAAGGTGATGCCAAAGCGATGTGCTTCGTCACGCAATTGCTGAATAATCTTCAGCGACTCAGAATTTTTATCCAGATACAGCGGGACGGGATCATGTGGGAAATAAATCTCTTCGAGCCGTTTGGCAATGCCTATCAGTACGATTTTCTTTTCCAGACCTAATTTTGCCAGGCTTTTCAGCGCCGCATTCAACTGTCCTTTTCCTCCGTCAATTACCACCAGTTGCGGCAGCTCTTTTCCTTTTTCGATCAGTCGTTTATAGCGTCTGTTTACCACTTCCTCCATGGAAGCATAATCGTCGGGACCCCTGACGGTTTTGATGTTGAAGTGCCGGTAATCCTTTTTACTGGGCCGTGCATCCCTGAATACCACGCAGGATGCCACCGGATGGGTACCCTGCAGGTTTGAATTGTCAAAACATTCTATGTGGCGCGGCAGCTCCTGCAGTCGGAGATCTTTCCGTAGCTGCTCCAGCCGCCGTTCTGTACTGTGTTTTTTCAGAAAACGTTCTTCCCTTTTTTCTTTCTCCAACACATAATATTTTGCATTGCGTTCGGAAAGCTCCAGCAACTTTTTCTTATCTCCCCGTAAAGGGACGGTCCATTTGGTGCCGGCCACTTTTTCCCCGGGCCGGAAAGCCACAATCGTTTCCAAGGAGTTACTTGAAAATCTTTGTCGTATGTCGCTGACGATCAAAGGGAGAATGTCTTCTTTCCTTTCTCCCAGAACTTTTTTCACTTCAATCGTATGAGACTGTACTACAGCACCGTTCACAATCTTTAGAAAATTAATTACAGCAAATTTTTCCCGGTCGATCACGGAAAAAACATCCGCCTCACGGATTTTGGGTGTCACCACTACAGAACGGGCACGGTATTTTTCGAGGACCTCAAGTTTTTCTTTGATCACCTGTGCTTTTTCAAACAAAAGATTACGGGCATACTCCTCCATTAAACTTTTAAGGTGTAGGGTCACCTCACGAATATGCCCTTTCAGGATCATCCGTACACTCTGAATATCCCGACTATATTCTTCTTCCGTCTGTTTTCCCACACACGGAGCCATACATTTTCCCAGGTGATATTCCAGGCATTCCTTATATTTTCCGGCAGCAATATTTTCAGGATTCAGGTTCAATTTACAGGTACGTAACGGATAGAGTTGTCGAATCAGGTCAAGGAGCGTATGTACCATCCGTACCGAGGTATAGGGACCAAAATATTCGGATCTGTCCCGCACCACATTGCGTGTCATGAAAACGCGTGGAAAATGTTCGTTTTTGATGACAATCCAGGGATAACTTTTGTCGTCTTTCAGGAGAATATTGTAGCGAGGCTGATATTTTTTTATAAGATTGTTCTCAAGCAACAAGGCATCCGATTCGCTTTCCACCACTACGTGGTCAATATTGGCAATGCGTCCGACCAGCACACGGGTTTTCCCCTCCACCCTTCCGGAAAAGTAACTGCTCACCCGTTTACGCAGGTTTTTAGCTTTACCTACATATATTACTTTATCCTCTTTATCAAGAAAAAGGTACACCCCCGGAGTGCCGGGCAGCGCCTGCACCTGTTCAGACAGCGAAGTATGAGAAGATTCCGGTTGCATAAAGACAAAGTTAAGGAGAAATATTCAGAGTCTGCGACTCCGGGTTATAGGATCAGGAATGTCCGGTACAAAATATTTTTGGTATATGAGCATGGAAGACGGTATCTGTAAGAGACAGGCTCCTTTTTCCCATAAAACGCTACACAAACAAATCTGTAAATCCGAACTTCCGGACATCAAAGAGGCCGCGGTCTCCGATCTTCAGTTCCGGAATCACCAGCAGAGCCATGAAGGAAAGGGTCATGAAAGGAGCCCGTAAAGAGGTTCCGGTAAGCTTTGCTATATTATTGATATCCTGATATTTCTTTACAACGATACCTCCCTCCTCCACACTCATGAGTCCGGCCACAGGCAGAGGCAGAACCATAATGTTGTCTCCACGGGATACGGCAATGCCTCCTTTTTCCCGGATCACACCATTCAGGGCATGAACGATCTCCCGGTCATCGGTGCCTATCGCAATCAGATTATGACTGTCATGAGCAATACTCGATGCCAGAGCTCCGTGTTGGAGGCCGAAACCGGAAATAAAACCTACTTCCGGGGGTACCTTTTCATTATAACGGTTCATCACCACAATTTTCAGGATATCCCTTCCCGGATCAGACACTACCAGCCCATTCTTTACCAACGGCATTTCAATCTTCTCACCGGTTAGCAGGTTTCCTTCCTGTGCCATGATTACCCGTATGTTCTTGTCCGGAATTGCTTTTACCCGTATATCTTCTTCCCGTACCGGGCTTGCGTCAAAACGATTTACCACCGGGCTTTCCATCTTTTCCGTCAGCACATGTACGCCATCAAACACCTTTTGCCCCCCCAAAAAAACCGCAAGCAATTTCCATTGTTTCAAGTTATTGCATATGATAAAGTCAGCTTCATCGCCCGGTTGAAGCAGTCCAACTCTTAATCCGTAAAACCTGACCGGGTTTACAGTGGCCACACGCAGAACGTTCCACAGATTGTAGCCCTTGTTCACCGCTCTTCGAACCATATCCAGGATATGTTTTTCAGCCAAATCGTCCGGATGCGAGTCATCGGTACAGAACATCAACTCTTCCGGATAGGTATCAATCAACGGCATCAGTGTTTCAAAATTCTTTGCAGCGCTTCCTTCACGAATCAGGATTTTCATGCCTCCGTGTATTTTTTCCTCCGCTTCGGCAAGATCCGAACACTCATGATCGGTGGTGATCCCGGCATCTATATACTTCTTCAGTTCTTTGCCTCGGACACCGGGGGCATGACCATCTATGATCCGATGGTATTTCCGTGCCACCGCAATTTTTTTCATCACCTCCGGATCGTCATAAATAACCCCGGGATAATTCATCATCTCTGCCAGATGCAAGTCTTCTCTTTCTTTGAACATTATTTCTATCTCTTCGGCACCCACAACCGCCCCTGATGTTTCAAAGGAGGTTGCCGGAACACAGGAGGGGATCCCAAATTTTATTTTCATCGGGGTCTTTTCCGCATCCTTCATCATATATCTTATTCCTTCCACGCCCAAAACATTTGCAATTTCATGGGGATCCGTAACAACCCCTACTGTTCCCTGCCTGATGGCCAGTCGTGCAAACTGTTGCGGTGTGAGCATAGAACTTTCTATATGTACATGCGCATCTATGCACCCGGGCAGGATAAATTGCTCCGGTACTTTCTTTGCAGGAATGACCCTCTTTATTCTCCCATTCCCGATCATGATTTTCCCGGGGAATATTTTCCTTTGTATTACATCCACTATTTTTCCTGATATTTCCATGATGAAATTATTTAATCCCTCAAAACTATTCAATTCAACTCTATTTCCTACCCTAAGGTGCCCATGGGGAACGATTCGGGATCTTACAACAAGTTTTCCCTGCTGATATTTCTCAAATCCTATAGTATATTTTCTATTTTCTCTTCCTCCCCATTTTTTCCCGCTCCTCACTTTTATCTATTATTTTGTTGCCTACCCCAGTTGAATAATCATCCTGGAAGGCAAAGATATATAGTTGAAGGAGCCATCTCTTGCGCTTTGTGGTCCCAGCAGCCTTGCAAGCATTGTCTTGAGGCCAGGAAAAGAAAGAAAGAAACGTAAATCAACAATAGATCATTTCCAAACAAATTTTACAAATTATTATTTTTTGGAAACAGACTTCCTGCCCAGACACCATTCCCTTCCTAATGGTGGAGTAAGCGGGATTGTTCCACGTGGAACATTAGCGACCCATATGTATTAGTAAAACACTAACATCCGCTGGGGAAACTCCACTTATTCTTGAAGCTTCAGCAATCGTACCTGGCCTAATTTTATCCAGTTTTTGACGTGCTTCCGTAGATAGAGATTTCATCTTTGTATAATCTATATTGTCTCTAAGCTTAATGTTTTCAAGCCTTTTGAGTTTATCTGCCATCAACTTTTCCCGGTTGATATATCCTCCATATTTAATGGCAATTTCAACAGCCCTGATTAATTCCTCCCGGTATGCAGTTTCTTCTTCTTCAATTCTATCTTTAATTGTATCAATATATTCTAATATATCTTTTAAAGTAATTTGCGGTCTTAACAATACATCCTTTAACTTGACCTTCTGTCGCAGTACCGAGGTTCCTTTGATCCTCATTAAATCATTAATCTGATCCGGGGCAACACTATATTCCTCAATAGTTTTTAATATTTCATCTCTTTTTTCATACTTTTCCACCATCCTTTTGTATCGTTCTTCACTGGCAAGTCCAAGCTTATATCCTATTTCCGTAAGTCTGTAGTCTGCGTTGTCCTGACGCAGTAACATTCTGTATTCAGCCCGTGAAGTGAACATCCGGTAAGGCTCATTAACCCCTTTCAGGATCAGGTCGTCGATCAAGACCCCCGTATAGGCTTCGTCTCTCTTCAACACAAACGGATCTCTATTTTTAATCTTCAGAGCAGCATTAATCCCTGCCATGATACCCTGTGCAGCCGCTTCTTCGTATCCGGTTGTTCCGTTTATCTGTCCTGCAAAATAAAGATCTTTAATGATTTTTGTTTCCAATGTGTGCGACAACTGAGTGGGATCAAAATAATCGTATTCTATGGCATACCCCGGTCTGAATATTTTCACCTTTTCCAATCCCGGAATTTCTCTCATGGCATCCCATTGCGTCTTCCAGGGTAATGATGAAGAAAAACCATTCAGATAATATTCATACGTATATTCTCCTTCAGGTTCAAGAAATAACTGGTGTTGGTCCTTTTCTTCAAACCTAACGATCTTATCCTCAATGCTGGGGCAATACCGTGGACCAACACTCTGTATGGTCCCGTTAAACAATGGCGATTTGTCCAGACTTTGGGCCAACACCTGGTGTACCACCTTATTTGTATAAACGATGTAACAGCTTCTGCGTTTAAGCCTTCTTCCTTTCACCGGCATGAATGAAAACTGTCCCCCTTCAGGATCTTCTTTTTGTTCGACAAACTTTGAAAAATCAATGGTTCTTCCATCTAGACGTGCCGGTGTTCCCGTTTTCATTCGTCCCACCCTGAACCCCAATTCCTTCATCTGCTCGCTAAGTCCGGTGGAATGTGGTTCGGATATCCTTCCTCCTTCAGCCCTTTTACTACCGATATGTATCAATCCGTTCATGAATGTCCCGGTTGTCAGGATCACTTCTTTTCCATATACTGTTACTCCCATTTTTGTTTCAACTCCAACTGCTTTCTCTCCCTGAATTAAAACCTTCACCACACTGTCTTGCCAGAAATCCAGTTTTACGATATTTTCCAATTCTTCCCTCCAGTATATACTGAACTTCAACCTATCGCACTGTGCCCTCGGGCTCCACATGGCCGGGCCCTTTGATTTATTGAGCATTCTGAATTGTATAGAGCTGCGATCTGTAACAATGCCCGAATATCCCCCCAATGCATCAATTTCACGAACAATCTGTCCTTTTGCAATCCCCCCCATAGCAGGGTTGCAGGACATCTGTGCAATCTTAGTCATATCCATAGTGATCAGGAGTGTTCTGACTCCCATATTTGCAGCTGCCGCAGCGGCTTCACTTCCAGCATGGCCTGCACCCACTACAATAACATCATATTTCTCCATGCCCTTACTCCTTCTTCATTATCTTCTCCATCAAACGAAGGTATAGGTCTTCCAATTTTCTCATCTTGTCCCTTTCCTTCTCTGTGTCATCATCATATCCACAAAGGTGCAACACGCCGTGTATCATAACTCTTTGTATCTCCCTTTCTTTTGAAACTCCGTATTTCGCTGCATTGTCTTCCACACGATCCACACTTATCAGAATATCCCCGTTTATTATCTTTCCCTCTTTGTAATCAAACGAAATCACATCGGTATACCAGTCATGATTCAGATATTTCACATTTGCTTGGTAAACCTTTTCATCCGTTTCGAATACAAAATTAATATCCCCTACAACAAAATGCTCACCAACAACGGATTCTTTTATCCATTGCTTTAACTTTTTTTTATCCTTAATGTGAAAAGAGGGGGCTTTTTCGTGGAAATATACAGCCACTTTTCCTAGAGTTTGAAAGTTAATTCCACATCCGAGCCTTTTTTACGGAATTTTATATTGTCGCTAAGTTGTCTCATGAGAAACACACCTCTTCCGTGAATATTTTCAATATTTTCAGGGGCGGTAGGATCCGGGATGTTATCATACTCAAAACCTTCTCCTTCATCCCTGACACGTACTTTAACTTTTTTCAGGTCCGTTGATATCCAAATATCTATTTTTTTATTTTTATCTGATTTATTACCATGTATAATAGCATTATTTACAGCTTCTACGGTAGCAACAAGGATCTTCCCATATAAATCCGATTCAATTTTATGTTCTTCCGATAATTGATCGATCAGATTTTCAACAATTCTCAAATTCTCAGGATCCGAATTTATCTGAAGGCTTTTTTGCATAATTCCTCTTTGTTCTCCGTAGAACATTTATACTACAGTTTCGGGTTATTTGTTACATAATAATTGCATTTTTTTATTTACTTTTTGCCAACCATAACTCCGGATTCATTTTCTGCGTTCCCCTCCATATTTCAAAATGCAATATCGTCTCCTGATTTTCAGCATCAGTAAATACAATTCCGATTTTATCCTTAGCCTTTACCTTTTGTCCAACCCTAACTCTTACTCTATACACATTTTGGTAAACCGTATAGTAATTTCCGTGCTTTATGATGACCGTTTCATTTGCGCCCGGTATAGCAACAATTTTTCTTACTTCTCCTGTAAACACAGAACGCGCATACGCATTTTTTTCTGTCATAATGTCGATGCCGTCATTTTTTACCGTAACATTTTTTAAAACCGGATGTCTATGCGATCCATAGGCCTCTACAATAACGCCTTTTGCCGTAGGCCATGGAAGCTTCCCTTTGTTTGCATCAAATTTGCCACCTATTAATTTTTCCTCAGGCGTCAGGATCATTCCTTTGTTCTTCTTTCGCTCCTCTTCCATCATTTTTTTCATTGTGCTCACAAGCTTGTTCCGGATCCTTTCTTTATTTCTTAACTCTTTTTTTAACGCTCTTTCCTTCTTTTGCAGAGAAATAACATATTTATTCTTTAATACTTTTTCATTTCTGTATCTTACTTCCTCCTTTTGCAATCTCTCCCGTGCCTGCAATTTTATCCTTCTGTTTTCTTCCAATTCATTATTTTCCTTTTTCAGCTCTTCCTCGGCATTTTTAAGTTCATTAAATATTTTATGGCTATATTCTAAATATTGCTGAAAATATTTTAACCTTTTGTAAGCCTGATTTACACTTTTCGAAGTGATGATATATGCCAGGACGTTCCCCTGACTTTTATAAACCGTATAATATTTTTTTACAATTTCAGCATATTCGTCTTTTAAGAGATCAATTCTCTTTTGGATAGAATCCAACTTTTGTTCATTTGCTTCAATATTTTTATCAATGATTGCAATTTCTGTATTATACTCTTCGATCAATTGCTTTCTTTTACTGATTTGTCGATTCAATAAATAAAGCTGGTTGATTGTTCTAACCCTCTTCTTTTTTGTAAGGTTAAGCGCTTCACTGGTTTCTTTAATCGTCCTGTTGAGTTCATCCTGCCTTTTCCTGAGATCCTGCAGCGATTTTTGTCCCATCCCTGTTATGGAGAGTAGAAGCAAAAAGCAGAAAACCAATATGTTTTTATACAATATCATGGATCCTTCTCACCTTTTTGTATTTTCCCTGATATTTTATTAAAGCCACCGGAACATATTGGTCCGTCACAATGTTTTCCGCCGTTCCATAAATACAATATCTCTGCCTTTCAATTTGTATATTTACTTTAAATTTCTCCGGCACAAACTTTTTCCTGCTTTGCTTGTTGAATTTCAAAATCTCAATTCGCGCGATTCCTTTTATTTCTTTTAATATAATCTCTCTATTCGTTATTGTATATTCCTTCTGCAACAATATGGTACCCAATTTTCTTAGCTCATTGTCAGAAGCAAGCCTGTTCTCACCATTTCCTGTTAATTTAGTCACCATATATTTTTTACTGATTCTGTTGAAAAGGAACATAGAGTCCCTAAAAATGTAAAGCCTTCCCCCTTCTATACCTGTATTATTCCTAATAATGATAACCATAACCGAATCTTCGATATACCGTATATCCAGTTTCCCTAATTTCTGACCATTGTTACAGCTATATAACCCTGTCTTTTTTATCCATAACGTAGATTTCTCCCCGGATACTGTAACCGTTTGTGTCTTTCTAAATATCGAACAACTTTGCAGTACAGCAGTATTCAGAAGAATCAGGATCAATAATTTACAATATTTTTTCACCTGTAGCCGTTTCTATTTTCTTTTCCAGTACTTTTTTTTCCCCCTTTTTCTCTATGGCTAATTTCCAATACCTCACTGCTCCATTCTTATCACCTGTTTTATAGAGTATATCCCCATAATGTTCCAGTATATCCGGACTTTTATCTCCTCCGTTGTCTAAGGCTTTGCGAATATATTTCCTTGCTTCCCTTACCCTTCCCATATTAAACAGTACCCAACCATAGGTATCAAGAAATGTACTGTTATTTGGTTCCTTTTTTATTGTTATCGCACTCATTTCTAATGCCTTCTTCAGTTTATCTTTGCGCAAAGACAAATAATAACTGTAATTATTCAATAAATACGTATTTTCCGGATCGATTTTCAATCCCTCTTCAAAGGCCTGGTCTGATTTCCTGTACTGTTGCAGATTCTTATATCCTTCACCGAGATATCCATACAATTGAATAATAATAGTTTTGTAATCTATTCCGGTTTCCTTTTCCACATAATTCACACCCTTCTGTAAGGCCATTTTCAGTCCGTCCCCTGCATATTGTATTACTTTATTGTTTTCCTCTTTCCCTATGTATGCCGAACAAATATAAACATAAAACAAAGGATCGTTCTTAAATATTTTCATGCCTTTCTCCGCATAATAAACCACAGTGTCCGGCATTTGCATTTTTTCAGAAATGTACAGTATTTGTTGCCAACCTATTTTAAATCCCGGATATTTTAAAATCATTCTCCGTAACATATCCATTGCTTTTTCATTCTCGTCATTTCTGTTATAATACTCCACCAATAACAACTGTGTTCTTAAATCATCTTTTTCTTTTTTATATACTTCCATTGCTAATTTCCCTACTTCACGCTCATACGCATTTAATTCTTTATCTGTTATCAATTTAAACATGTAATCCAGTTTCCTGTTTTGGGATATTTGATCACTATTAATTATATATTCCAGTCTTTTCAATGCTTTATCATACTTTTTTCTCCTCATATACCATTCATATACAGCCATATTAACTTCAGGATCTATATTGTATTGCCCGATAAGTACCTCATATATTTTTTCAGCTTCTTCACTATTTTCCATATTTTGGAGTATATCTGCCTTCATGAGCAATAGCTCTTTATTCTCTCCAACAATATCGCTGGCTTTCCCAATTTCATTCAGTGCTTTTTCATATTTTCCATTTTCTCTGTAAGCCCGAATTATTTTCTTTTCCACCTCCAGGGATTTTCCATATTTTCCCTCAATTTCCAAATACACTTTCAGGGCTTTTTCAGGTTGTTTATTATTCAGATACAAATCTCCTAATGTAATTTTATCCTTCACCCGCTTCGGAAATTCTTTTACTATTCTTTCATAAACGCTGACCAAACTATCTCCTTCACCTAACATCTGAAATTCACTCGCCAGCTGATAATAATACCATATATTTCCCGGGTCTTTCTGCAAAGCCATTTCCCCGTATTTAACAGCCACTTTTCCCTGGCCGCTAATCGCCAATATTCCGCTTATCTGATATTCTACCGCATCATCTGCTTTTATTTTCTCACATTCAAGAAAATACTTCATCGCATTTTTATAGCTTCCGAAAATTTTTTGTTTTAATGCCTCGGTAAACAAGTAGTTAAAGTTTTGGATTTTTTCTGCACTTTCAGTTTCCTGAGTAGTTTTAATTTGTTTATTTTCCTTTACCGGCACAATATTTCTGGAACATCCCGTGTCCAATATAATTATTCCTGCCACCGCCAAAACAACCATTATAAAATAGTTATATCTTATTTGTTTTTTCATGCCAGTCTGTCCTTTCATTTTTTCCCCGTATGACCGAAACCCCCGTTTCCCCGATCAGTGTTATTCAGATTATTCACCTTTTGCCATATAACTTTTTCATGTCTTGCAACAACCATCTGGCAAATCCTGTCACCGTTATTGAGAATAAAATCTTCTTTTCCGTGATTTATAATAATTATTCCTACTTCTCCGCGGTAATCAGCATCAATGGTACCCGGGGTATTCAGCACCGTCAGACCGTGTTTCAATGCCAAACCACTTCTTGGCCTTATCTGTGCCTCATACCCAACCGGCAGTTCGATATATATTCCAGTATGTACCAACCGGATCTCACCTGGTTTAATGACCAGTCTCTCATTCAGGTTAGCCCGAATATCCATGCCTGCAGCATGTTCAGATCCATACTCAGGCTCCGGGTTTTTCGATTTATTTATAATTTTTACCTCTAATTCTTTTCCTCCCATGTTCTGTTTTTTATATTTTTTCTTTCCCTCTTCATAAGTATTAAAATCAGTCCCGCCAGTATTGTATCATATAATAAAATCCGTAAAACACTCCCTTCCGGAGAGAAATACAACACCGTAGCTATAAAAACAACAAATATAAGGGTATGAATGAATATTTTCTTTATTTGATATGAAATATAATATTTTTTACTGCCTATATACCATGACAGAGAGACCATGACCACATAAGCCCCAACGTGTCCCCAGGCTGAAGCAACATATCCGAAAGAGGGAATGAACAATAGATTTATCGCTATGGTCATGACCAGTCCGGCACCATTCAGTACAATTGCAAAACGTGTAAGATCATTGATTTTATACCATACAGAAAGATTTATAAACACTCCGAATAATAGATTTGCTGCCAAAACTACAGGAACTATCTTCAGGCCACCCCAATAATCCGGTCCAATCAAATATTTCACAATATCAAGATTAATAATAATACCCAGATAAATGATGAAACCAAACAGGATATAATACCTCATTACGGTAGCATACAGCGGCTTGGCATTTTTTGTACGGGCATGTCTGAAAAAAAAAGGTTCAACAGCATACCGGAACATTTGAATAAACAAGGTCATCAATACCGCCACTTTGTAATTGGCTCCGTAAATTCCAAGAAGTCTCAATCCCTCGTCTCCGGTATAAAATCTTTTCAGTATTATTTTATCCAACGAATCATTTAATATACCAAACAATCCGGCAATCATCAACGGAAGACCATAGAGAAGCATTTTTCTGACCACCTCCTTATTGTAATACAGCCTTATTCCTTTATTTTCAATCATAACGAGTATAAGGCTGACGATACTCCCTGCCAGGTTTGCAATAAAAACATAACCTACACCGATTTTTTCGTTGTAGATATATTTTACGAAACTTTCCGGATTATTTTTCAGTATTTCAGGAATAAAATAGAGGTATAAAAAAACAAGTACAATTATAATCCCCACATTTATCAACTTAATGAACCCGAATTTTAGTCCTTTATTTTCAAGGCGCAACCGGGCAAACGGAACTGCAGAAAAGGCATCAACGGCCACGATAAGGCTGAAAAACAAAATATACTCCGGGTGATTTGCATAGTCCATGATTTCAGCAACCGGCCTTAGAAAAATAATGATCCCTATCATAAAAAAAGCTGAAGTAAAAGCCATAGTTATCACAGAAGAAGAATAGATATTGTCCTTTTTCTCGGCATGGCTGGCATACCTGAAATAAGCTGTTTCCATACCATAGGTAAGCACAACGAGTAAGACGGCCATCCAGGCATATAACTCCGTAACAATGCCATACGATGTCAAACCCAACACCCTTGTATAAAACGGGGTTAATATTGCATAGTTTAAGAACCTGGGAACAATGGTGCCAAGACCGTACAAAACAGTCTGACCTGCCAGTTCTTTTATGGGGTTCCCCTCTTGTTTCACTTTAGATTTTTTCTTACGTATTTGCTTTTCGTATCAACATGCATAGTGGCTATGATTCCTGTTTCCTTTTTTATCTCTTTAAATAATTTTTTGGTCAGCTCTGTCGATTCCTTCAGCGTAAATTTTTCAGGTAAAACGATATGAAACGTCATCTCGGTATGTCTTCCGTATTTATGAATATGAAAATGATGCATATGTAAATCTTTTCCATAAATTTTTTTCCCGATTTTTTTCATTTTTTTTATGGTTTCTTCATCCACTGCTTCGCCAAGTAAGGGTAACACCGCATTTTTAATGATCTTGTAAGAAACATATATTAAATAAAAAGAAAGCATGGCTGTCAGTAAGCCGTCCATCCACCATAATTTTCTACTGAAGAAAATGCCAATCAATATAACCAGGGATGAGATCGCATCCGATCGGTGGTGCCATCCATCGGCAATCAGGGCATCTGATTTTATCTTATTCCCGGTGCGTATCGAAAATTGAGACAAGATCTCTTTCATCACAACAGATATTGACATTACTATAATGCCAATCTTACCGTACAGAGCCCCCCGATGACTCACCAGCCTGTGTGCTGCTTCCTGTCCGAACTCAAAAGAGACCATTATCAGAAAAAATCCGACAAAAATAGCTGCAACGGTTTCGGCCCTGCCATGTCCGAAGGGGTGCTCCCTGTCGGCAGGTTTTCTGCTCCATTGCATACCGGCCATAACAATAACGGTGGAAATACAATCAGACAAAGTATGCCATCCGTCCGCCCGTAACGCAAGGGATTCTGTCACATAGCCGGCCCATATCTTCAGCGCAAATAAAATGATATTTACACCAAAAGATATCCAGACGACCACCATTCCCTTTTTTATCTCATCCAAATTGTAGCGTGTTTAAAAGTATTTCATCTTGTAAATATCGTATATATTTCTAAATTTTCACGGTTAGTTTTTGATTATACAAAAGAGTTTCTTTCTTTATTTCTATGGTTCAATCCGGGATTATCTTAATTTTGCAAAAAATATTCTCCATGTGGTCAGACTGGCATCAACTTACCGTTTATCTTAAAAATACTTTTTCCATTAAGGGAGATCTTTTATCTGTATTGTTTCTTGTGGGTATTCAGGAAGCCGGAACCGGCTTCCGCGAATATACTCAAGATGAAAAAACCGGACTTATCAAGCTGGCCAAATATACTTTGTTATCCCTTGCCGGGTATTTTCAGAAAATTGAATTGGCAGACAGGGATCCCCTGTTTATTCCAAGCGAAAAAAAATCTTTGCCCGGTAACCCGGATCAGATAGAAACGATTCTTAAAAATGAACTTCTGGCCTATTTTAATAATACTACCTTCTCATTATGAAATATTTTACATCCTTTTTCATCATTTTCATGCTCCTGGTTACATTTCCGGAATGTAAAGGTCCAAAATCATCAAACATGGAAAAAAACATTTCTTCTTCAGAGCATTATTATGTAACTTTTCACACTACCTCCGGTGATATTACAGTAAAACTTTCCAATGATACTCCACGGCATCGTGACAACTTCTTAAAGCTTACCGAAAAGGGTTATTTTAACGGTGTATTGTTTCACCGGGTGATTCAGGATTTCATGATCCAGTCGGGGGATCCGGACTCAAAAAATGCACCGAAAGGCAAGCTTTTGGGCAATGGTGGTCCAGGATATACCATCCCGGCAGAGATCTGTAAAAACCTTTTCCATAAGAAGGGTGCACTTGCTGCAGCCAGAACCGGAGATCGTGCAAATCCGGAAAGGGCCTCATCAGGATCCCAGTTTTATATTGTTCAGGGCAAAACCTTTTTAGATGCCGAACTGAATCAGATAGAAAAAAGAATCAACCAGTCCAACCGGAAAAACATCTATTATTATTTTCAGAAACAAGTAGCTGCCGAAATGAAAAATTCCTCCAGGCCAGTTGATCTACAACAGGTTAATCAGGAAGCTATGATCAGAGCTACTGACTCATTGGATAAATATATTCCTTTCAGGTTTGGTGAAAGGCAAAGGAATGTTTATAAAACCACCGGAGGGACTCCCCATCTCGACGCAGCATATACCGTTTTCGGAGAAGTGGTCAAGGGCCTGGACATAGTGGATAAAATCGCTTCTGTCTCAACGGATAATAACGACCGTCCTTTTGAGGATATAAAGATATTGCATGCTACAGTAACCCGTAAATAAATATTATTCGCTATGAATTTATTATCCGAAATTGAAAAATATATACGAGAAGTTCAGGAATTCAAAGCGGGAAATCACGAAGAATTAGAACAATTCAGGATCAGATTTCTGGGGAAAAGGGGTATTGTTCAGAAATTTTTCAAACAGTTTAAAGAAGTACCTCCCGAACATAAGAAAGAGTTCGGACAATATATTAACCAACTCAAACAACTGGCCCACGAAAAAGTTGTCACGCTGCGCAATTCGTTAAAAAAACTCCAGACAGAACATCATTATACCGATCTGACCTTACCGGGAGATCCCTTCGTTCCGGGTAGCCGTCATCCCTTATCCCTTGTACGTAATGAAATCATTTCCATTTTTTCCAGTATAGGCTTTACAGTATCGGAAGGTCCTGAAATTGAAGATGATACGCATGTTTTTTCCAAACTTAACTTTCCTCCTGATCATCCTGCACGGGATATGCAGGATACATTTTTCATTGAAAGAGATGTGTCCGGAGGCTCCCGGAATGATGTTTTGCTTCGTACCCACACTTCTTCGGTACAGGTACGTGTAATGGAAAATGAACAACCACCTATCCGTACCATTTCGCCAGGCAGGGTATTTCGTAACGAAGCCATCTCGGCACGTGCTCACTGTATTTTCCATCAGATTGAAGGGCTATACATCGATACCGATGTCTCCTTTGCACAATTGAAACAAACGCTTTACTATTTCTCGCGGGCATTTTTTGGTCCGGAAACCAATGTTCGTTTCAGGCCTTCTTATTTTCCATTTACCGAACCTTCTGCAGAAATGGACATAACCTGTATGCTTTGCGGTGGAAAAGGATGCAACGTATGTAAATACACCGGCTGGCTGGAAATATTAGGTTGTGGAATGGTTGATCCCAATGTACTTGAATTCAATAATATTGACAGCAATAAATATACGGGATTTGCATTTGGTATGGGCATCGAACGGATTGCCATGTTAAAGTATCAAATCAACGACCTGCGGCTTTATTTTGAAAACGACCTAAGATTTCTGGAACAATTCTCCGCTGATTTTTAGCAAACCTGACTCAAACAAAACAAACAAAGCGGATGCCGTGAACCACATCCCCTTTGTTTATTCGTCAAACACCTTTATCTCGTATGTCAACTCCATCACCTTACGGTAAAGATAGCTCACGCCGCAATATCTGTCCTGACTCAGATTTACCGCTTTGTCAAGCTTATCCATCGGGAGGTCATGCCCCCAGAATTCATAGATAATATGCATTTTAGTATAATGCTTTGGATGCTCTTCGGTCACCTCAGCTTCAACCTTCACATTAAATTTTTGAATTTCCACACGCATTTTCTGGAGTATAGAGACCACATCCATACCTGTACATCCGGCCAGAGACACCATCATTAAAGGCTTTGGCCGTGGTCCGCGATCTTTCCCACCTACATTGTCTTCTGCATCGAGAATAATCTTGTGTCCGTTTAATTCTGTTTCAAAAGCCAATCCGTCAATCCATGAAACATTTATTCCCTCTTTCATCTTTTCGTTTTTAAATAATCTTTATATCCCAAACTACTTTTTTATTGTATCAAATATTATGCTACAATGTTCTCATAAAAATATTTCAACTTTGGAGCTGCAAAAATATAATTTTTAATTGTAAATTGCGGAAATTCGTTCCTTACTTATATTTTTTTAATCTTAATCATTATATGAAGAAGCAGGACGAAACACCTACTTGCGATAATTGTCTTAAAAATATCAACTCCATATTCCGGCATCTTACGCCTGATCAGATGGAATTACTTTCTTATTCAAGCATACCCCGAATTTATGAAAAAGGAGAGACGCTTTATCATGAAGGGCGCCGCATAAATGGTGTGTATTGCATAGAGAGCGGCATTGTTAAGATTTTTAAAACCGGCTTTGACGGGAAGGAACAAATCATCATGTTCGGCAAGGGGGGAGATATTATCGGGTACCGGTCTGTCCTGGCCAATGAACTTGCATGTACTACTGCCAAAATTATTGAAGAAGGTTTACTCTGCTTTATCCCCGCCAAACTTTTACTTCAGTTTGTCAAGGAAAATTCCGGTTTCAGCTATGAAATTATGAAACTTGCCTGCAAGGAACTAGGAGATGCCAATCAATACATTACCGATCTGGCACAAAAATCCGTTCGTGAACGACTGGCAGAAATACTGCTTCATCTTGCAGATAAATTCGGAATAGACCATGAAAATAACCTGAAAATCTCATTAACACGTGAAGAATTGGCAAACATTGTAGGCACAGCTACCGAATCGGTGATTCGTCTTTTATCCGATTTTAAACACTCCAAGCTTATTGATCTGCAGGGTCGCAAAATAAAGATACTGGATATGAATGGATTAAAACATATCAGTAACGCTTTTCCATAATGATTTTTCAGTCCTCGACAAAATGATTCGTGGTAATATATGTGATCAGACCTACAATAATAATCACCAAACTCCACAAAAGAATAGTATTGTGATTCCCGCCTCTTCCCATGGCAAAAATGATAAGCACAACACCTATTAGCATGATAATAAGGCCGAGTTGTTTTAATAATTCATTCATAATCAACCTGTTTACATAATATACTTCTATAATTTTCGGGAAATAAATATATAAAAAATAATTTTGTCTTAACAATAAAGCAATTTTATCAACGCAATTTCTTTATTACACTGCATCAAAAACTTTCAGAGAAAGTATAAACCTCACTTCCAGGAAAGGAATGCACTACTCCATGTCCGACTTTTGCGGATTAAAATAATACTCCCGTACCTGACAAAAAATCTTTCCCAAAATGCTGATATGCCAGTTCAGTCAATTCTCTTCCCCTGGGAGTTCTCTTGACAAATCCTTCTTTAATCAGAAATGGTTCGTACACTTCTTCAATAGTTCCGGCATCTTCTCCCACGGCCGTGGCTATTGTATTAAGCCCTACCGGTCCCCCTTTGAATTTATCCATAATGGTACGAAGTATTTTATTATCCATTTCATCCAGGCCATGTCTGTCTATATTTAAGGCTTCCAGAGCATACTTTGTAATTTTCATATCAATGATTCCGTTTCCTTTAACCTGGGCAAAGTCTCTTACTCTTCTGAGAAGAGCATTGGCAACTCTTGGTGTTCCCCGGCTGCGTGAGGCAATTTCGTCAGCGGCATCACCATGAATTTTTATTTTTAAAATACCAGCAGAGCGTATGATGATTTTACGAATTACTCCTTTATCATAATATTCCAGATGAAAAGTGATACCAAATCTTTCACGTAAAGGATTTGTGAGTAAGCCGCTGCGCGTTGTTGCACCTACAAGTGTAAAGGGGTTAAGACTAAGGCGCACACTGCGCGCACTGGGTCCTTTATCAATCATTATGTCGATCTTATAATCTTCCATAGCAGAATACAGATATTCCTCTACTACAGGTGATAACCGGTGTATTTCATCAATAAACAAAACATCTTTTACCTCAAGCGATGTCAATAATCCGGCCAGATCCCCCGGTTTGTCCAAAACAGGACCTGAAGTGGTTTTAATATTCACCCGTAATTCATTGGCCACGATCCGTGCCAGGGTTGTTTTTCCCAATCCCGGAGGCCCGTGAAACAATACATGATCCAATGCTTCTTCACGCATGGCTGCCGCCTGAACAAATACTTTAAGATTATCAATGACGCCGGTTTGCCCCGTAAACTCCCCGAAACTAGTTGGTCTGAGTTTATTCTCATATTCCCGGTCATCCGGAACATAAGATAGATCATGTATATTAACTTCCTCTTCAGCCATGATACAATTAAAATTATTTGATCATTTTCACCTCTTTGTTCAAATTCACCTTCACGCCGTTTATCCGTTTTTCCAGATCATCTTTATAAGTAATTGTAATAATCAGATTTCCATTTTCATCATATTTTTTCCAGGTCTTTTCTTTCAAACCATTTGAGAAGTATCTTTCTTCCTTTAATTTTCCGTTAGGGTAATACAGTTTATGTTTCCCTTCCGGATTCCCCTGAACAAATCGCCCCTCATACATTAATTTCCCGTTAGCATAATATAACTTCCATATTCCTTCACGTAAACCTACAATATATTTCCCTTCCTCCTTTTCATCCCCGACATTTATCTTCCACAAACCATCTCTTTCACCGTCAATGTAATTTCCTTCGGCAATTACATTTCCTTCCCGGTCGTACTCCACATAATTACCGTCTTCTTTGCCATTAAAATATTCTTCCTCTCGTCTTAAAGATCCGTTATCATAATACCATCTCCAAACACTATTCTCTTTTCCATTTCTATAGGTTCCTGTCTGTTCGGTTTTTCCATTCCTGTAATAATATTTCCATACACCTGTTTTCTTATTATGGATATAGCTTCCTTCGGATCTAACAGTTCCATTGTCGTAATAATATTTCCAATTCCCCTCTTTTTCTCCTTTTTCCGTAACGATACCTTCAGCAATAACATGACCTGAATTATCAAAAATTTTAGAACCAATGACTTTCCCGTTTTTATTATATTGTCTGTGTATTCCAATAGGAATGCCGTTACGATAAGCTCCGCTTTCAATGATATTCCCGTTTTCATCATATGTGTTTCTAATGTCAACCGGACTGGCAATCGAATCATTTTCTTCTGCCAGATTCACCAATTTTCCGTTCCTATAAAACAAAACCACCTTACTATTCCCATTTCTGTCGAATTCTTTGTAGAAACCATCTCTAACGCCATTTTTATAATATTCTTCAATATATTTTTTTCCATCCGGATAAAAGGTCATCCATTTTCCATTCTTTGCTCCATCTTTGTCAGTACGGTTTATTTTTTCTCTTGAAATCAGGAAATCCTTATGATATTCACTAATTGTAATAAGATTTCCTTTTTCATCAAACTCTTTTCCAATACCCTCTTTTTTTCCCTGCTGATAGGGAATTATTTCTTTAATTTTCCCATTGGGGTAATAAACATAAGCTTCTCCCTCCTTTTTCCCATTCACATAAAGTTCTCTAACTTTGGTATATCCTACTAAACCATTGTCCTTACTGAGATATTCGTAACGTATGTCCCATCCGTTTTTCTTACCGTATTTATAATCGATCTTTTCTAATGTATCTCCCACCTGATTATAAAACACCCATGTACTATCGAGTAAATATTTAGCTCTTTTTCCCTCCGACTTTTTAATACCCGTAACATAATAAGTGATCCAATACCCATCCGGTTTTCCGTTTTTCATCATCCCTTCGCTGGATACTTGTCCATTGGGATAATAAAATTTATTGTATCCGTTTGGATTTATCTTTTTCTCCTGTGCGACAATCACATGTGCCTGGGTAAAAAAGACTCCTGATAAAATCGCAATAACCGTATATTTTTTCAACGTTTTCAGCACTTAACCATACATTTTTTTTCTTCAGCCGCTGATTTCCATCATTCTTTTAATAGAGACAGCGGCTTTCTCAATTTTTTTCATATCCAGTTTTATTTCCGGAACTTCATATTTCAGCGCATTATATATTTTTGCCAAGTTAGTCATTTTCATGAATTCACATTCACTACAGGCACATGTACTATCATGTCCAGGAGCAGGAATATATTCTTTTTCCGGGGAACTTAATTTCATCTGATGAATTACGCCAGGTTCAGTAGCTACAATATATTTTTCATAAGAGTCAATTTTTGTATATTCAATCAATTGTGAGGTAGACCCAATAAAATCCGCAAGAATTCTTACGGGCTCTTCGCATTCGGGATGAGCTATTACTTTGGTATCCGGATTTTCGTTTTTCAGCTTAATAATTTTTTCAAGAGAAAATTCACGATGAACATGACAACTACCATTCCAGATCAACATGTCTCTACCTGTAAGGCTCTTAATATAGTTTCCCAGGTTTTTATCGGGAGCAAAAATGATCTTTTCATCTTCAGGTAATGATTGTATAATTTTTACGGCATTGCTGGATGTGCAAATTATGTCAGACAATGCTTTAACCTCTGCAGAAGTATTCACATAAGAGATAACTGTCCGGTCCGGATGTGCTTGTACAAATTTTTCAAAATCTTCCGCCGGGCATGAATCTGCAAGTGAACAGGAAGCATTCATATCCGGCAATAATACTTTTTTTTCCGGAGATAGTATCTTTGCCGTTTCAGCCATAAAATGAACCCCTGCAAAAACAATAATATCAGCGCTCGTTTTAGCTGCCTGTTGCGAAAGAGCCAGACTATCTCCGGTAAAATCAGCAATATCCTGCACCTCATCTCTTTCATAGTAATGTGCAAGAATAATAGCGTTTTTGTCCTTACACATTTTTCTTATTTCAGAAATAAGTTTGTCTCCCCGGGGTGTTTCCAAATCAACGTATCCTTTTTCCTTAATGAACCGATCTATATCCATTATATTATCTTTTAGATAAAATTTTAAACCTTATGTTATTAATATTATCCTGTTGATACTGTTGGTAAAATTGAATAAATTTTTTTCATCAAACAAATCACAGGATATCCTCAAAATATTAACAAAAAACTTTCATGTAAAGTTCATTTAATGAACAAAATATTATTTTTTTAACATTAATGAAAATACTGTTAATATATTTATTGCATTCTGTGATTTTATTAAAAGGTAAAATTATCTGTTTATTTTTTGAGGAATAATTTACAAGTCTGAATTTTTATATTTGAGATTTTTTTATATATATGTTCAAAGATTTAAAAACATATTTTATTTGTAAGAAAATATTCAAATTTAAATAACATTTTATTAACAGAGAAAAAGATGAAAAATAAAGATGGAAAAAAAATTGCCATAGCATGTGATCATGCAGGATATAAACTAAAAGAGGAATTACTGGATTTTTTTCGTAACAATGAAGGACTTTTAATAGAAGACTTGGGCACATTTTCCCCTGAAAGTGTGGATTATCCTGATTATGCACATAAAATTGCCACGGCCATTGAAGAAGGAAAATACAATATCGGGTTGACCATTTGCGGAAGTGGCAATGGTATCAATATGACCGCAAACAAACATCAGGATATTCGTTCCGCTTTATGCTGGAATGAAGAAATCTCAAGGCTGGCAAGGGCTCATAATGATGCCAATATTTGTGCTATGCCAGGGAGATTTATAAGTCTGGAAAAAGCCGTATTAATCGTAAAAACATTTCTTGCTACTCCTTTTGAGGGAGGAAGGCATTTGAGAAGGATAAAAAAAATCCCGTTGCGATCATAGATTGTAGCATCATGTAACTGTTTTGAAGAATAATAAAATTTTAGTATTTTTTACAAATTGAAAAATATTGTTTTCATATTTTCTGAAGATGTTGATAGACGGTACAGGGAGTGAAAAATAAAAATTATTTTCCTTGAAAGTTAAATGGTTACAATCTATAATAAAAAAGAAAGAATGAAGGCCAAAGAGGTTATAGAATTTCTGAAAAATGAAGAAATAAATACTTGGTTTGACCTTGGTTTATTTCTGGACAGATTAAAGGAAAATAATCCGGTTCCGGTCGTTGCTTTTAACGGGGAGCTGGAAGAATATTTTGATTATTTACAAAGCAGGGGTATTGCTTTTCTTACATATGCCTATTCTGTAGATGGTGTTACAAACGAAATCCTGAAATATATTAATAGTCTTAAGTATTGGCTTAATGATCTTCAAATTCATTTGATTGCCGGTGAGTTCAGGCCCGATTCTTATAAGTTGATCAAAAAGGAATGGAAAAAATACACCATAGAAGAAGCACAGGCTTTTGACAAGTGGAAATATTACAGAGATTTTTTTTATAACAAGCTGGAAAGAGGCAGTAAAAAATATAATCAGCTTATACTGGATTTTTGGGAAGAGACGCTTGTGATAACACAAAAACTTGCAAAGTATATTGAACGAAACAGAATTTCTACTTTGTATCTTGTCAATGTATGCTCTAATCCAGGGAATGTATCCTTATCACTGGCGAGCGTACTGGTGTCTGAACTTATGGGCATCCCGGTTGTTAGCAACAATCATGATTTTTATTGGGAAGGAGGGAACAGGCCTGAAGACATACGGCTGAAAAGAGTAAAACCCGGACCCAGAGATTTCTTTTTTGCCAATTCGCATTTGGGAGAAGTATTTTCGATAATAGAGGTTTTATTTCCCTGGGAATCAAGAACATGGATATCCGTTAATATTAATAAACAACAATCTGAGCATGTAATAAAATATAACGGTCATAATCCTGTCAATGTAACGGAAATAGGGACATCCGTAGATGTAACCCCCTATTTGAATGTTTCAAAAAGGGATAAGATCAATACTTTTTACCAATTTGAAAAGGTGTTGAGCCGATATGAGAAATCACTTATTTCCTATTCGGTAAAAGATGTAATTAACAGAGGACTTGTAAAAGAGGGAAATGCCAAACCGTTGTTGATAGGACATAGCAAAACAAGGATTGTGAAAGATTTTCTTGCAGAAAATATTATTTTCCTGCAGCCTACGAGGATCATTGCCCGCAAGCGGATCGAAACAGGGTTTCGCTTAATACATAAACTTTTTGAAAAGAAAGAGTTTGCCCTGAAGTTTAAGGAAACCGGTAATCTGAAAATAACACTTATTGTTACAGGACCCATAGCTGAGGGACATCATGATTATCTTAAAAAGCTGCTCAAAAGATTTCAAATATTGCTTGATTCGCTGAAGGAAGAATACAGAAGCAGGGTTTATCTGGTTTTTCTCTTCAGTGAGCTCGATAAAGAAGAGTTTAAGAAGAGGTTTAATAAACCTGTAGGTATACCCGAATTGTACAATATTTCTTCATTGATTTTATTACCTAGCGAAACTGAAGGAAGAGGGCTTCCTATTATTGAAGCTGCCGCCAGTGGTAAGCCCATATTTTGCAGAAGGTACTACCCGGAACATGTATATTCAGAAGTTATCGGGGAACATCTTCCTGAAAAAGAAAGGTTAAGGGTTATAGAGTATGACGGAAAGAATATTTCAAATAAGCAGCTGGATGAAATAATCAAGAGGGTATTTTTTCCGCACATGTTCCTGGAAGAGATAGAGCATAACAGGTTTGTCGTATTGGAAAGATACAGTCAGGATAGACTGAATCATAATATTTATGATATTCTGAAAGTACTATATTATCAGCAAAGAGACAATTCCAGGTCTATAGAGTATGTGAAAAATTCCTTTGAAGAATACAGGAAGACGTTCGATTATGGCGATAAAAACCTAAAAAAAATACTTCTGGCAAAAAACAGGGAATACCTTCCCGGGTTCAACAGGCTGGCATTTATGATATATCTGAAATCACTGATTGACCCCAGTGCTTTCAGAATGGAAGAGCAGAATATGCGGGGAATGATTTTTAATTTTGCCAAGGGGATATATGATAAAAATCCTGTTTCTCTCTCGCTGGAAAAAAAGATCTTATTTTTTAATGCCGTTGATAATATATTCCGTTACCGGAACGGGGAGTTAAAAATACGCCATGACCACTCTATGGCTTACCGGCACAGGAATAAATACGATTATCCTTACCGGGACTATACTTTTCAGGAAATTACAGGATTCGTGAATTATCTGTACAGAAAACTTTTAAAGCGGAAATACAGTGAAACGCTCAATACAAATACCCAGTTTTTTACCGACTGGAATCTGGCCATTGCACAATTGACGGGTAGTGATTACCTGGGTATAGATAACCGGGATATTTTGATGCAAAAGATGAAAGATAATATTCCCATAGTAATTTTTCCCGGTTCCCAAATCTTGTATGCACTGGAGTTTTTTGCTCTGCAATCCATCCGTGCCCGGCTGGGGTTGAAACTTGAAGAGGAGCTGACAGAAAAAAAGCTGGTTCATTATATTGATAAAATAGCACCGGTTTATCTTTTTCTGCAGAACAATCCGATCAGCAACTGGGTTTCTACGGATACAATTGTCAGGTTTATCAGAAGCGCCAGTGACAAAGAGATGCATTTACTTTACCGTAAGGGTTTGCTGAAGTTTGTCAACACAAATCAATGGACTGTCGGTATTCACTTTGCACAGCTTGGTAAAAATGCCCTTCTTACTCTCAGAAAGGTCAGTGAGGCCGGAGGTTTATTGATTACTGACCGGATCAATGCTTCGGTGATGACAGACTTTGTCGAGATCGACAGAATACATATCGGAAAAGCAGAAAATCCGTTGATTGCAAACATGCTAGGTATTCCGGAAGGAAGCGGCTATATTCAGTATGTGCCGGCAGGTGTACGTGCTACCTTGTCTTATCCTACGCCGGTACAGACAGCAGCTGATTTTGACAGGATATTGCACAGTAAACAAGTGAAAAAACTGGTGGAAGAAAAAGGATGGAATGATTTCATGGAGATCGTCAGGGAAGATGCAAGAGAAAACGGCTCTCCGCTGAAACATGTTGTTAGCATGATGAACCACAGTATAAAAATGCCCGAAAAAGTAAAATATCGTTTCATCAGCGGTGTTTACCAGGACGGATATCCCTGGTCGGGAGCTTTTGCCAATACCGAAATGCCTGATAACGGCAGGAAATGGCAGTTTGAAACGGTTTACAATAACGGAAAAACAAAAAAAGTAACCACTTTTGTGGATGAGTTTCAGCAAAAAACAGGGAAAAAAGTATTAATTGCCTGGAATGGAGGATATATTCTGAACCCCGAGCTGGTCGGAAAACTTGGTTTACCTGAATCCTATATAGGTTCTCCTTTGGGATTTCTTGTTTCCCATGGTAAAGTGGTTTGCCCCCCACTTTTTAATAAACCGGCATTGGTGATATATAAAGATGGCCGGTTGGATATAAAAAGAGTGAATCTGAACAGAGGGTTTGTAATTAAAACAGCTGAATCGGAAATCCTTTTTTCTTCTGAAAATCGAAATCAATGTTCGGGAAATACCCAGCCCTGCTACTATGATCTGATGAATGAAGAAGAATATCTGGATGCAAACGGAAGAATCTTTGTCAGACTGGCCGGGAGTGTTATTAAGGAAGTTATCAGAACACGCCCAGGGGACAAGGTGCGCATCATTCCGGTGGGTCTTACTCTCTCTTTTCATCCGGATCATTTTCCGGAAGAGTTGGACTGTAAAGAAAAGACAATAGCCATAGAGATACCCCAATATGAAGATGTTTTTCATGCTGTAGAGGCGGGTCCTATGCTTGTGAATGACGGGGAAGTGTGTATAGATATGGAAAAAGAGGGATGGAAAAAACAAAATTCCATTCGTACACAAGCCGCAAGACTGGATTTCACCGATATGAGGGGTCCTAAAATAGCTGCCGGGATTGATGGACAAGGCAGGTTGAGTGTTCTGACCATTAACGGCAGGATCCGGGAGTCGGTGGGTGCTACCCATTTTGATATGGCAGAAATAATGAAAACACGGGGCATCATAAAAGCCATGGGCTTTGATCCGGGGGGTAGCAGTACCTTGGTCGTTGACGGTGAAGTGTTGAATATTTCGCCGTATAACAGCCGTTATGAAGAAAACATCTATTCATTACCCCCGGAACCCAGAGCTGTTGCCAATGCTGTTTTGGGATATCTGGAAAAGGCCTGATGCTGTGGCTGGCATATATATTCATATTCCTTTCTGCAGAAAGATTTGCTATTATTGTGATTTTTACAAAAGCAGAAGCTTGTCACGAAAAAGGGATTTTTTAAAAGCATTGCTGAAAGAAATCACCCTTCGCAAGAATTATCTTTTGGATGAGCAGATAGAAACCGTATATTTTGGAGGCGGAACTCCCTCTGTACTGTCTGCCGTAGAAGCAGGAATTCTTCTGGATACACTGGCGGGGAAGTTTTCGTTTTCCGCTGCTACGGAAATTACCTTTGAGTGCAATCCCGAGGATTTGACAGAAAGTTATCTGACAGATCTCGGAAAAGCAGGCATTAACCGGCTAAGTATCGGTTGTCAGTCTTTTTACGATAAACATCTACAGATGATGAACCGGCGCCATGATGCGAAAAAAGCAAAAGAATCGGTTTTGTTGGCTGAAAAAACGGGTTTTGAAAACATTTCTATGGATCTCATCTACGGGCTGCCGGAAATGACACCGGGAGAATGGGAAAACAACCTTTCGGTGGCCCTGTCACTTCCTGTACAACATTTGTCGGCTTATATTCTTACCATAGAAGAAAAAACGGTATTTTACAAGTGGCAGCAGAAGGGAAAGATAAATCTGCCGAAAGACGGGGACGTAATCAATCAATACAACTTGTTGGTTGAAAAAACAAAAGCGGAAGGGATGGTTCATTATGAGATCTCTAATTTCGGAAGGGAAAATTATTTTTCAAGGCATAATTTATTATACTGGCAGGGAAAAAAGTATCTGGGGCTTGGTCCTGCCGCCCATTCCTATGATCGTGTTTCCAGGCAATGGAATGTTGCAGATCTTGACAAATATATAGACGGAATACGCAACGGGGAACCCTGTTTTGAAAAGGAAATGCCGGATAAGAAAATGCAGTTTGACGAATATATCCTGACAACCATGAGAACAATGTGGGGGGCAGATATTTATTGGTTAAAAACACATTTCCCTTCCGGAATAACGCAATCCTTTGAAGAAACCATGAAAAAATGGATACAATCCGGTCATGTGCGGGAACAGGATGGGCATTTTATCCTGACGGATGAGGGAATTTTGTTATCGGACAGAATTTTGTCTGAATGTATGGCGGACTAATCTTATACAGAACGTCCCAGCCTGGTGACTATATCCAGGAGTTGCCTGAGTTTTTCTTCCAGTACTTCGTAGGAGAAATATTTTTTTCCAAGTCGGAAGTTATATTCTGCCATTTCCCGGTTTAGTTTTTCATTATAAATCACTTCACGCATTTGTTCCACCTTGTCGTCGGTCAGATTATTGTCTTCCAGCATAACTGTTTTAAAGCCTTTACTTCCGATATCCGGCCAATAAACAGGTTTGTAGTTATTCACAAAAACAGGTCGTTTAGCCAATACTGCTTCGACGAAAGCATTTCCAAAACCCTCGTAGGTGCTGAAATAAGTACATGCTGTAGCGTTAGCATATGCATCTGACAAAGAGTATTTTCCTTCCCCATTGCGGCCCGTGAGACCTTTATTGTGAATAAGGTGAGAGGCAAAAAAAACCTGGTCACTTACTTTCAGTTGATGGATCAGGTTGATCAGTTCATTGTAGTATATATTACCGGCGTCATCCTTATAATTTCCGGTAATCACCAGTTTTATATTCTTATCCTTCAGGCGGTCCACCAATTGTATGGCAACTTCTATCCCTTTCCGGCGGACAATACGTGTAACCTGAAAGAGTAACCTGTTTTCGGGATTTAAACCCAGATCGCGGGGAAGGTTTTTATTATGTTCATCCGGAATGCCAAACTTCATATTGAAATCCATCACATTGGGAACCACAATAGAGTCCCGGTTGTATTTCCTCTTAAGAGTCTCTTGCGCAGGAGTGTTGATCACGGCATGAAAGGAGTTGGGTAATCTGAGAGGAAATGTCTCTTCGACGATTTTATTGATAGGCTCATGGGGAGAAAGGTAGCGGTTTCCTCTTTCCCAGGCAAAGTCATGATCATGTGTGATGGCAGGAATGCCAAGCTTTTCAAGGGCAATGGCAATACCACGGCCCATTTCCAGATGAGCGGGCAGTGCCGAAGCATTCTCTGAAATAACAACATCTATTTTTTTCTCATGGACCCAATCGCTAATTTTATCGGCGATGATATTGGAATACAGATTGATATGTTCCAACAACTCATCGACATTGGCATCGGGATGGAAAAAAGCTTTTTTCTGTCCCCAGTAACTTTCGGGAGAGAAGAAAGACATCTCTACCACCAATGTATCATGTTCCGGATCGAAATCCCAGTTTTGAAACTGGCCCGAGATAATAAAAATCTCGTGTCCCATCCTTTTCAGTACCTCAATCCATTTTTCCGTTTCCAGTGCTACGCCGTCTACTCCTCCGATACGACCTATAATGATACCAATACGCATGGGTTAACAGGTATTATTTTAAGCTAAAGTTGGATTCTCCGATTTTTTGACCCTCAAGATATAATGTTACGGAATATTTCCCGGAAATAAGGGAGCCGTCGTTGTTCCAGTAGATACACATGTCTATGTCTTTATTCAGATATTCCACGTCGCGTTTGGCAGAATAGGCCAATGCCTGTCCATCTATTTTAATTACATCCGTATCAGAACCTGCCAACACAATACTGTCGGGTCGTTGTATTCTCAGGTAAACCGTTTTTTGGCCGGCTTCGGCGATGGGATTTTCACGTAAGGTAAAACAGGTCTTTAACTTAAAGATTTTACCGATTTTATTTTTTTCTTTTCCCCGTTTATTCAGGGGCGTTATAACGATGTTCTTGGCCATTATCACCGAGGCCACATTAACTTTTCCTGCCAGTTCTTGCTTTTCTTTTTCCAATTCTTGTTTCGATTTTTCAACGGTCTGTAAACGGGTACTTATCTGTAGATTCTCTTCCGTAAGCATTTTGTTTCGCGTATTTAGCGAATCAATCTGACGGATATAACTTTTCATGATTTCCCGCAAGGTGTGAATTTCTCTTTTGTAGAGCTTGATTTTCTGTGCATTGGAAGCCTGCAGCCGCAACAAATACTTAATACGTTTTTTTTCCAGCTGGATTTCCTGGTTCAGGGTGTCATTGGTTGTTTTCAATGTATCATATTGATACATAATATTTTCAAGTTGATGTGTCAGAGAGTCTTTCTCGGCAGTCAGCACCTCTTCCATTTCAACCATGGCCGCTTTTTGACTGTAATATTTATAAGTAAGGCCTCCCAATGCAATAGCCAGAAGAACAATGAAGAGGATGAGCCAGATAGCTCCTTTCTTGTCAGGATTTTCTTTTTTTACCGCTGGTATGTTTGTCTTATCAGGTTCCATAATCATTTGTTTTATATTATGTTATTCTATCAGTTTTTTTCGGACCTTTTCCACTTCGGTGGAAATTTCCTGCAGTTGCTTTTCGGTCATACTTCCCTGAATTGCATTGTATTTCTGCTGCAGGGGGGTGAGAATGTTTATGAGATCACCTATGTCCTGATTATCTTTATATTCTTCCAGAACATTCATCAGTTTGGTGAGAGATTCTTTTTGATCAAAGATGATCTTAACCAGTTTATAATTGTTATATGCATTGCCGGATACGTGGGTAGTGAGATAAAGCGCTTCTATCCAACTACCGGCAACCATAAGCAATGCAAGATTTCCATTATCACTCTTATTCAGCTGGTTATAGCTATCAAACAAGGCGTTGGTCATGATGTTTACCAGCGTATCCTTATTGTCGATATTGTCATTGATTCTCTTGAAGATATTTTCATTATATACCGATTTCAGGTCAAGATCATCACCGAGCTTTTTAATGACATCCAGGTAATTTAAAATATCTTGTCGCATATTGTAGATGCTTGCATAACTGAGATCGGCTCCGTAAATACCCAATGCAAGAGCCTTGCTTTTCAGGGAAAGATATTGATTAACCCTGTCAGGAGGGTTGCTGATACCGATGATATAGCTGATACCGATATCCTTAAGCATCTGTATTACCTGGTAAGAGGTGGGAAGAGGGTAAATAAAAGATTGGACCTCTTTTTTAATGCGTGTTTTGTAAGCTTGTTTTATTGTGTTGGACGTCTTGTTGTTTTGATTTCGGTTTTTGCATCCGGATAATGAAATAACAACAGCAATCAAAGCCAATGAAAGTAAAGTAAATAGTCTTTTTGTCTTCATGGTTCAGGCAGTGTAAATGTTTGTAATAATATAATAACTATTTATTTAATGCAAGCTTACGCAAAGAAAAAATAATTTCTTTGATTTTCTCAATATTTTCTTTTGAATAAAAAATTTCATTTCCGGAAGAAACAATTGTTTTCTTTTTCCGGTTGAAAGCAAAGTTATTTTTGTTGAATATTATTTGTGTTTTACCGAAGTATTTATCAAGTACGAATAACCGGCGGTAGATATAAGCCACACTGGTGTCAGTATAGAAATTCTTCATGGTGGATAACAAATATTCAAGAGAGTATTTTTGCTCGACAATTTTTTTTATGATTATCGGATCATTGTCTTGTAAAAGATCGTGTGCGGCAATGTACATTGCCTCAATCCATGCTCCGGCAACGATAAGATATGCCAGATTTTGCTGATCCTGTTCGATAAGAAAACGGTTGATATGATTAAAAGCTTCGAGGGTAATCTGAGTCAGTGAATCCGGACTGGAAATGTTAAAATGAAGGCGCCTGGTAAGTGTACGTATGTATTCCGGCGGGATGCCCAGTTTTTCAGATAATTTCAATACCACTTCAAGATATTTGGCAGCATCCGCATTCTGAAATAAATGGGCGTAACTAAAATCAGCACCATAAATGCCAAGGTTTATAGCTATCTGGCTTGTTGTATTAAGCTCCGGCAAATGATCCAGAGGGGCTAAGATATCGGGGTTATAGGAGATATTCTTGCGGTTAAATATTTTAGAAACTTCGGCCGGCGAATAAATTCCGTAATATATTGTGTTATTGGGTGGCTCTTGTGAGGTTGGCTCCTGTAAGAATGCCGTGTCGGAACACCCGAAACTTAGTGTATCGGTGAATAAAAGATTGCCTTGGTCTTTATGCTTGCATGACCAGGTGGAAAAAAGGATGATAAGCAACGATGCTCGCAAAAAAAAGAACGTTTTTTTAAGATTTTTTTTGTCCAGAGTATCCATAATACAGATCAAAGATAAGAAACTTTTATGGTTGGATGGTACGGGGGCCTATGGCCAATGAAATTTTCATTTTCAGATCATTCAGGGCCATAAATTTTTCCATCAGAAAATCTTCCTGGTTTTTATCTCCTTTTTCCTGGGCATTTTTCAGGGCCTCCGAGGTTTCACGAAGTATCTGTTCGATTATTGATTTTTTAAATGAAAGGACGGTTTTGGGGATGATCTGGGAGAGTTTCATTTCTTCGGTTTCCGTATAATTTTCGTAGCGGCTCCAGATCTTACTGATCTGATAATGATTGGATATCAGATCAGCTGCAGCAGAACTGATCTTTTCATCCGGATGATTAACGAAACGTTTTATATCAACAACAGGGTTTTTCTGAAACAGGTGAATATATTCTTCATATATTTTTTTATACAGGGGATCCTTGAGTTGCAGGTCGTCTTTTTTCAGATCTTCAATGATAAATTCTGCCACCATCCTGGTTTTTTTATAGGGTTTGGTCCCTGTTATGATTTCTTTTGGGCCATACAACAGAAGCAGACGAACCAGTTGTTTTTCGTATTCCACTTCAGGATCGATTTTTCCGACAGGTTGTGGTTTGGCAGACGCAGTTTTTTCAAAGTTTTCCCGTTGATAATAAATTCTTGATTTTTTTTCCGCTTTTTTCCTTCGGATTTTATTGATCTCAAAATACAGGGTGTCTTCGTTTACATCCAGCAAGGTGCTGCTTTCTTTCAAATAGACCGACCGGGTAATGCTATCGGGGATAACAGCAATTGAACTGACAATGTTCTGGATCATCCTGGCCCGGGCAACAGGATCTTTCTGTGCTTCCTGTGCCAGCAGCCTGGTTTTGAAATGAATGAAATCTTCTTCATTTTTATCCAAATAATCCTTCAATTCGGCAGCCGTGTGTTTTTTGGAAAAAGAATCCGGATCTTCTCCTTCGGGAAGGAGTAGTACCTTCACATTCAAACCCTCTTCCAGAATCAGATCTATCCCCCTCAGTGAGGCATTGATACCGGCGGGGTCTCCGTCATACAGGATGGTGATATTTTTTGTAAAACGCCTGATCAGTCTGATCTGGTCCTGTGTCAGCGAGGTTCCTGAGGAAGCCACTACATTTTCTACACCGTTCTGATGCAGAGATAATACGTCGGTGTAACCTTCTACAAGATAACACTTGTCCGAAGACATGATGGCTTTACGGGCCTGATAAATCCCGTAAACGATCTTGCTTTTATGGTAAACCGGTGATTCCGGAGAATTGACATACTTGGCGGTTTTTTCGTCTTTTTTAAGTACCCGGCCGCCAAAACCCTGCACCCTTCCGGATAGGCTGTGAATAGGAAAGATCACCCGGCCGGCGAAACGATCCCGCAATCGCGTACCCGATTCCATGGAAAGCCCGGTCTTGACAAGATATTCTTTCTTGTAACCGGATTTCAGGGCAGCCTGCGAGAAATCATCGGATTTTCCGGGACAATATCCGATATCAAAGGTTTTCAGGGTCTCCTGAATAAACCCCCTTTCCTTGAAATAAGTAAGTCCGATGGATATCCCTTCAAGGTTATTGTAAAGGTTGTCAATGAAAAAGTTTTTCGCAAATTCGGTAACCGTAAACAGGCTTTCCGTTTCATGTTGTTCCCGTCGCTCTTCTTCCGTCAACTCTCTTTCTTCAATCTCGATGTTGTATTTTTTTGCCAGATAACGTAAAGCCTCCGGATAGCCGAGGTGCTCGTACTCCATAATAAAATTAACAACGTTACCCCCCCTGCCGCATCCAAAACATTTATAAATGCCTTTAGAGGGTGAAACCGTGAAGGAGGGTGTCTTTTCATTGTGAAAAGGACACAGACCGATGTAGTTCACACCCCGCTTTTTCAGGGATACAAAGTCTCCGATCACATCCACAATGTCTGCAGTATCAAAGATTCTCGATATGGTGGCCGGATCAATCATTTACTGTTAAAAAGTTCCTACGAAATTACGTAAATTTTACCGGATAATGAGGGAATGAAAAAAACAATTGGTATATTGTTGAAAGAATAAACGATCCGGGTCAGAGACATAACAAGGGGGAAAACCGCCGGAAGGAAAACAGTAATAAAAGAATATTAATGTAAAAAGAAGTATTAACGTAAAAAGGGGTTTAAAAAACGTATGATGAAGCACATGGTTGTTTTAACAGGTGCAGGTATGAGTGCCGAGAGCGGAATAAAAACATTTCGGGAGATGGGAGGACTGTGGGAAGAATATGATGTGACGGAAGTGGCATCCCCTGAAGCATGGGAGAAAAACCCGGGACAGGTGTTGCGTTTTTACAATGAAAGAAGAAAACAGTTATTGCAGGCTTCTCCCAACGAAGGACATAAAGGTTTGGTGGATCTTGAGAAATATTTCGAGGTGGATATTATCACGCAAAATGTGGATGATTTGCATGAAAGAGCCGGGAGCAGCAAGGTTTTACACCTGCACGGCGAGCTGCGGAAAGCCAGAAGCACGGCGAATCCGACGTTGATTTATGACATAGTGGGAGACGAATTGAAACTGGGAGATCTGTGCGAAGAAGGGTCGCAGCTAAGACCACATGTTGTGTGGTTCGGAGAACCTGTTCCGGCAATGGAAACGGCCGTGGAAATCATACAGAGCGCAGAGGTTTTTGTTATAATCGGAACCTCTTTGAATGTTTACCCGGCAGCCGGATTGATTTGGTATGCTCCGCCAACAGCTCCCGTTTATCTGATCGATCCCGGCGAGGTTTCTGTGACAGGAAAACGTAGTGTTACCATTCTGAAAGAAAAAGCTTCGGAAGGAGTAAGGAAACTAAAAAGCCTCTTATTGAAACCCGAAAAAGAAACAGAATAAAAGATTTGATATTAATAGGCAAAAGCCAGGGAAACAATACTGATTCTTGTACCTGGAGCTTTGCGTAGTGCAAGACTGCAAGCTTCTATGGTGGAGCCGGTGGTGATGACGTCATCTATGAGGAGCAAATGTTTCCCTGCAAATTTGTCCGGATCCCGCAGATCAAATATCCCTTCAACATTTTTCCATCGGCTATACCTGTTCTTTCTGGTTTGTGAAGGATTGAAAACCTTACGATACAGATTATCACAATCTACGGGTTTTGCCAATACCTCGGAAACCCCTTTTCCAATCCATTCGCTTTGATTATATCCCCTGATCTTGTATTTGCGCTTGTGTAACGGAACCGGAACAATGAAGTCAATATCAGTAAAAATTTCCATACCCCGTAAATAATAGCCCGTTAACAATCCCGATTCGTATCCCAGCTCTTTGTTGTCATGGTATTTGATTTCATGAATCAGTTTGCGGGCCTTGTTTCCTTTCTCAAAAAAAAGATAAGAAGTTGCAGCTGCAAAAGGAACCCTCCCCCAAAACATTCTGGCTACCGGATTGTCCTGCATATTTTTGAAATGTGTCTGCGGCAAATCAGTCAGACAACGGCTGCAAATCATTTTTTCGCTTTCTACCAAAACATTTCCACACAAAGGACATACCCTGGGAAATACCAAATCGGTCAGCATCCTTAGATATAAAACCAGGCGATTCAAATGAAAAGATTTTTGTTTTCAAATTATTACACTAAATTTAAATTAAATTTTTCTTTTATAATGAACATAAGTTCATTATATTTGTGAAAAATAAAATTGCATGTCACCAAGGCCAAGAAAAAACAGGAACATAGGTAAACCACCAACAATATTAGGATTTTATCCGGTAGGAAAGACCGGCGATGGTAAATCAGAGCCGGTAATAATTCTATTTGAGGAATGGGAGGCTTTGAAGTTGGTGGATTATGATAATTTGTCACAACTTGAGGCTGCGAGGGAAATGAATGTATCACGACCGACCCTGACACGTATTTATGATAAGGTCAGAAAAAAGCTTGCGTTGGCATTTGTTGAAGGGAAGGAAATAAAAATTGAAGGGGGCTTTGTAGGTTTTGAGAATGAATGGTACAGGTGCAGGAATTGTCATGCGGTTTTTTCGCTTGATCCCGGTGATGAGAAAAAATGTCCGGAATGTGGTTCAAATGATATATACAACCTCAATGAATCGGTTAAAGACTGGCAGATTATGCGCAGAAGAGGCCGGTGGAAAGGAAAGGCGATAGAGTATTGTGTATGTCCTTCATGTGGGACAAAAGTAAAACACGAATTCGGAAGGCCCTGTAATTCATACCTTTGCCCGAATTGTGGTAATCGGATGATCAGGGAATAAACCCCAAGTGTTTTGAAAAATCAAAGCGTACTGATAGTTATGACGAAATTCTTAAACACATGAAACAAAAAATGACCAGAAAAGTAGCGGTTCCGGTTGTAAACGGCAGGCTTTGTGAACACTTTGGCAAAAGCGATCTTTTTTATATTTTTGAGATAAAAGAAAACAGAATTGTAGGAAAGGAAACGCTGAAACCTCCGCCTCATGACAATGGGATTTATCCCAGATGGTTGACGGAACGAGGTGTAACAGATGTGATTACGGGAGGGATAGGACAAAAAGCGATTGATATTTTTCTCGAGGCTGGTATTAATGTATTTGACGGAGCTCCTGTGGATAAGCCGGAAAATCTTGTGCGCGATTTTCTGGATGGAAAACTGGAATCATACGGAAATTTTTGTGATCACTGAATCTTTTCCGGTCAACGCTATTAATGCAAAGCCATGGATCGCAGAAAAGGAATGTTTATCGCATTGTTTTTGATTTGTTCGTCGTTACATGCTCAGGATTCTTTACAGAAAATACAAAGGCTCAGTCCGGAGGATTTTTACATTAAACTGCATCAAAGTATAAGTCCGGTATTGATTGATGTAAGAACTCCAAAGGAATACCGGAAATATCGGATTCCGGGAGCACACCTGGCTGAAAACAGGGCCGCCCTGATTTCATTTACGGATACCCTGGACAGGTACCAACCTCTTTTCCTTTATTGTGAGTTTGAAAACCGCAGTATTCAGGCTGCAGAAATTCTGAAAAAAGCCGGATTTCAAAGGATCCTGATTTTGGAGGACGGTTTGTCTGGGTGGATCGCCCGGGGATATGAAATAGACCGTAAGAGAATTAAACCAAAATTCCGTAATAGAAAATCCAAAACAGATAAGGTCCCTGGTCGGCATCGCTTTCGCGTATCTTCAGCGGAGCAAAGGATTTCTCCAGTACAGACTACGGTTTGTGAGTAACAGAAATTTTTTCGAAATCTCTATTGTACAAACCGGGTTAAAATAAAAAAGAAAAGAGAGTAATGGGGCATTTTTCGGTTTCATCTAAGCGAATGAAAATTTAATCAGAATAAATTTTTCACTTTGAGAAACTTCCCGGATGATAATGCGTGGGGGAGAAGAGAGCAGGGATGGCAATTCCTGTAGAAGTTTCCCTTCGTTGCCTTCGCGTCCGGTATTTCCGACAAAGGATTCGGGGACTGTTTTGTGCATGAAGTAATTGCTAAAAAAATTCAAATCAAAAGGGGATGAAACAGGCAGCACTGATCCGGTGTAAACAGAGAGAGTTGATTCTTCCAGAACAAAGAAGATCAAACATGGCATTCTCATTTGTCCGGATGAGAGATTGGTGGATGAAAGGCATAATTCCGGAATGCGACTCAGAAGGGACAGAAACTTTTGAAATTTTTCGGTTTGAAACTTTTTTTCGGCAAGTTTATGAAGAGATAAGTGCTGTTTGGGAGAAAGACGGGTATAGTATTCTTCATGCAGGATAAGCCAGTTCCCGGAATTTTGTAAAAGCCTGTGCAATTGTTTTGTAAGGCTTATCCCGTTTTCAGGCAAAGATCTCTGTTGGTCTGTAACCAGCATATTCAGGTAAAAATAGGAATACTTTTCATCAACTTCCCGGAAATCATACTGAAGAAGGTTTTCCGATTTCCGGGCGATTTCAATTAAGCCAAGACCGGCTCCGCCTTTTTCGGAAAGGACGTCGTTTTTAAGGATTTTTTTGTAGTGTTTATTAAGTTCTTCCCGGGACATGCGGTTCAAGGTATCAATTTTTTCCTTCAGTGCTTTAATATGTGTGGTTTCGATTAGGTTTTTCAGTGTGAACAAGAACTGCCCGTCCATATACTGAAAAGTTAAAGTTCCTTTGGAACGAATCTGAGAAGACTCCGGCTTTGCCTGATGTCTGATCACATTCTGTAAAGCCTCTACAAGAATATAAAAAGCTCTTTTCTGAATTTTTAGCCTGGCCTCGTTCTGACTTAACAGGTGTTCAAAAATATTTATGAGCGCGTCAGCTTTCTCCGATGTAAGTTTGCCGTGATAGACCAGTTGGATATAGTGATCCGTAAATAAACGGAATACCTGGTAAAATATATCATTATTTGATTTATGATTTGTAGTCATGTAGTTTACCAACAGCTATTCCTGGTAAATTTAATAATTATTTTTTAATAGGCAGGAAAAGCAAGTATTTTACTCAGATAATGTCATCAGCCGGACATCAGGGTTCCGGGAGGTAATCATCTTTTATTTTCATGATATCCCTGATCCATTTTTGTATCAGAATGGTAAGCCGATACATGACAGGGACGACCACGAGGGTTAGAAAAGTGGAAAAAGTCAATCCAAAGATTACGGTCCACGACATCGGACCCCAGAACATGACATTATCTCCTCCAAAATAGAGTTGAGGATTCATCTTACTCAACAATGTGCCGAAATTCATGTTTAGACCCACTGCCAGAGAGATCAGTCCCAGGACCGTCGTAATTGCTGTAAGAAGCACGGGTCGCAGACGGGTTTTCCCGGCCTGAATAATACAAGCGGTGGCTTCATCCACAGGAAGATATGCGTTTTCTTCCAGACCCAGTTCTTTTCTTTTGCGTGTTTTCAGTAACTCAATATAATCGATGAGTACAATAGCATTGTTAACCACTATTCCGGCTAATGAGATAATTCCGATACCGGTCATGATCACAACAAAATCCATCTTAAATGTTGCCAGTCCGCCAAAGACGCCAATCGTGCTGAAAACCACACTGGCCATGATGATCAGAGGTCTGATGATGGAGTTGAACTGGGTGACCAGAATAATCAGAATCAACGACAGGGCGATCAGCAGGGCTCTTGAAAGAAAATCCATGGATTCTTTCTGGTCCTGTTGTTCCCCGGTGAAGGAATAATCATAATTGGGCGGCATATTGAAACCGGCCAGAGCCAATTTTAACTGCTTGTTGATTTGGTTGGCATTGAATCCGGGCAAAACATTGGAATACAAGGTTATCACTCTTTTTCGGTCTTTTCGGTTGATCGCACCGTATGTATTGCTGTATGAGATCGTAGTGACGGCAGAGATCGGAATATTGGTTATTTTTCCCATCTCATTTAAGGAAACAGTTTGGTTTAACAGGGTAGAAACATCATTGCGGTAACGGTCGGCCAGATGCAGGGTAATAGGGTATTCATCTTCGCCGACTTTGAAATCCGACACTTTCCGGCCGTATAACGAAGTACGTATGGTCCCTGCGATAAGCTGGGTGGACAATCCGTAACGACGGGCCTTTTCCCGGTTAATATGTACAATCAGCTCCGGTTTGCCAACATCCAGATCCATTTTCAAACCCTCGATGCCTTCAATACCTGTACGAGAAATATAGCTTTTCAAGGAGTCTGCCAAATCAATAAGCGTATTGAAGTCTTCCCCGGAGATTTCCAGGTTGATCGGTTTCCCGGTAGGGGGCCCCATGGCATTTTTTTCAACGGTGACCCTGACGCCGGGAAATTGTTTTATTAATGCATTGCTTAAGCGGGCCATAATATTGGAAGTACTGATCCCTTGACGGTCTTTGTAGTCCACAAAGTTGATCGTGATCAATCCCTTATTGGGTTCATCCTTTCCGCCGGTAAATCTGTTTTCGGTATTTCCTTTTCCCACCGTAGTAAGTAAGTTTTTGATGATTCGGCGATCGGGTTTTAGTAACGTGTCTAGCCTGTATTCGAGAACTTTCATCATTGAATCGGTGCGTGTAATATCTGTGCCGATAGGCATCTCTGCTCCAACATTGATATACCGGGGTTCATTGATAGGGAAAAAATCAACATTGGGTTTTCGTACCTGATAAAACCAGATGGTAAATACCAGTAAAAAAGTGGTTCCGGTGAAAAACAACCAGGGGTTTTTCTTACGAAGGGCGAAACGAAGGGATTTGGAATAGATTTCTTCAAGCCATATCAGAAAACTTTTTTGAAACCAACGTTCTGCCTTATAAAAAAAGATCACGTGGAGAAATATGATGATAGCTGTAAATGCCAGAAGGTTGGCAACGACATAACTCTTTGTTACATATCCTACGACAGCCAGAGCGGTCATAACACCGACAATACGGAAAATCTTTTTACGATTGGGAGTAAAATCCCGGAGGGATTTTTTCCGGATAAAAGAAGCGGAAAATACCGGAACAATAACCAACGCTACAAAAAGGGAGGAGGTAAGCACAATAATCAGCATGATAGGCAACATCTTCATGAACTCTCCGATGCGACCGCCCCAGAATGCCATTGGAAAAAAAGCTGCCAGGGTCGTTGCCGTAGAAGCGATAATAGGTACGGCAATTTCTCCGGTGGCCTGTTTGGCTGCATCCCAGGGTTTGTATCCCTTGTCGATAAACCGGTAAATATTCTCGACCACTACAATGGCATTGTCAACAAGCATACCCAGTGCGAGGATCAAACTGAACAAAGTAATCATATTAAGCCGGATGCCCATGATACTCATGACCAAAAAACTGATGAACATAGACATGGGAATAGCCAATCCCACAATGAGGGCATTACGTATGCCCATAAAATAAAACAATGTCAACACCACCAGTATCACTCCCATGATCATATTGTTTTCCAGATTGCTCAGTTGTTTCCGGATTAGATCCGACTGGTCGTTGGTGTAATCAATAATAAGATTGGCAGGAAGCACCCCGGATTTTTTGGCTTTGTCAACAATGGAGAATATCTGATCGGTGGCTTCCAGCAGATTTTCACCTCCTTTTTTTACTACCTGAAGAGACACTACGGGATGATGATCAAGCCGGGCATAATTGGTGGGATCTTCAAAACCGTCAACAACTTTGGCGACATCTTTTAGATATTTTATCTCTCCCTTTTCCTGTTTTACGATGATGTTTTCTAAATCACTGATCCTGGTGAATTCTCCGATAATCCGGATAGAACGGGTTGTTCCGTTGGTTTTTACTTCACCACCCGACATGGAAATATTTTCTGATGATACCGCATTTTCAATGTCGCGGAAACTCAGATTCATGGTTTTAAGCTTATAGGGATCCACGATGATCTTTATCTCCCGGTCATTCATTCCTTTTACATCAACACGGGATATCTGCGGAACCGTTTCTATTTCATCCTGCAGATATTCTGCGTATTTCCGAAGTTCTTCAATACTGTAATCGCCCGAAAGATTAACGGTTATAATAGGGAACTCTGAAAAATCGATATCCTTGACAACAGGATCTGTTAACAGATCATCCGGTAAATTACTTTTGGCCCGGTCAACGGCATCTTTTACATCCTTAAGCGCTTTGTCCAGATCTACACCGGTATTAAATTCCACCGTGATAAATGAAAGATCCTGCAAAGACTGAGATGTCAAATTTTTTATCCCTTTGATGCCATCAATTTCCTTTTCAATAGGTCGTGTAATCAGGTTTTCAATATCGGCGGGTGAGTTGCCGGGATATGCCGTTTGTACCAGTATGGTCGGGACAACAACATCCGGGAAGAGTTCTTTGGGCAACCGGACATAGGCAACCATCCCGAATAGAATCAGGACAAATGTGAGCAGAAAAACAGTATTTTTATTTTTCAGTGACAGGGTGGTAAGTCCGAAATTTCTTATCACCTTATCCTGCTTTGGTTCATTTTCCATATTCATAAGTTTTTCTGTGTCTTACATGATTTTTACATGCTCTCCGTTCGAGACTTCATTATATCCTTTTACCATGACCTGATCGCCCGGATTTAATCCTTTTTTCACCTCTGTTAGGTTTTTGTAAAAAATTCCCGGAGTGATGTAAACCTTTCTGGCTATATTCTGATTTTTCTCTTTTGATAAAATGTAGAGAAAATATCCCTGGATATCTTTTTTGATGACCTCGGAAGGGACAACCAGTGCATTGTCAGCATGATAATCTTCAAATCGTACCAGTACAAACTGATTGGGTTTTATCTCCCAGGATGGATTATTCAGTTTAATCTCTATCTTAAAAGTGCGGGTTTTATCATTGATTACATTTTCTTTTCTGTAAACAGGGAGCCTCAGGGTGTTTGTGTTCAGGTCCGGAAATCTGACAAAAACCATATCCCCCTTTTGAATGTTGTTGAGATAAACCTCCGAAACATCTGCGTAAATTTTCATCTTTGATAGATTGATCAATTGTACTAATTGTCTGCCCGGTACAGCCAGTTCTCCTTCTTTGGCAAATATTTCATCAATAACTCCGTCAAAAGGGGCCTTTATAAAAGCCATTTCCAACTGTGCCTGCAATGTTTTCAGATGTTCCTGCGCAGATTCCATATTAGTTTTAGCCTGCAGATACTGTATTTCACTGCCTATTTTCTGATCCCATAGTTTCTTTTGCTTCTTATAAAGTTTTTGGGTTAGTTCCAGCCTGGTCATTGCCTCGGCAATAGAGCTTTCTGTTATGCTGGTGTTAAGTTTCAGAAGCAAATCTCCCTGATTCACCTTTTGGCCTTCTGTGATAAAGATTTTTTTTATCTGACCATTAATTTCTGCACTTACGAAGGCTTCTTTTTCGGGAATAACCGTGCCCGATATTTCTACAAAATGAGAAAAAGAATGTGGCTCAACAGGCTTTACTGCAACAGGGATAGCAGAAAGGTTTAGTGTGTCTTCCTGTGTTGTCAGTTCTTTTTCCAGTTGCTTAATCTTAAGATTTATTTCTACCACTTTGTTTTTATACTTTATCAGTTGTTGTTTCTTTTTTGCAACCGGGGTTTCTGTCTGGCAGGCTGCCATAAGTGCCATGGCCAGAAATATTGCTGTTTTCTTCACGGGTAGTTTGCTTGTTTTAAACATGGCTTATATCTGATTTAATAAACGATCTAAATGAATTTTGGCTTTCAGTAAATTGATCAGGGAAGAAAAATACCGGGTTTGTGTTTGAAGATACTGGTTGTTTACCTGTGTAAGATCCAGGCTGGATGCTGTTCCAAGTTGTACCTTTATGGTGGTTTTGTTAACTACCTTTTTAGCCAGTTCGACATTCTTTTTTTCATTCAGAAAATTCTCATACGCCGTAACCAGGTCATCGCGGGCCTGCTGGTATTGCATTTTAAGATTTTCAGAAAGGAGTTTTTTCGTGACTGTGGCTTTTTCCAACTCAATACGACGCATGTCCACTGTAGATTTGCGCAATCCGCTACTGAAAATGGGAACGCTTAACGAAAAGCCCAGAAAAGAGGAATAATACCATTTTTCTTCGGAGTTGAAAAAATTGAATTGATTTCTCATAGCAGACCATTGGTTGCTGTAATTTAGATTTAGGGAAGGCAAATAGGTGAACTTTTCCTTTTTCAGGTTGACGGATGCCAGCTTTTCCCGGGTATCTGCCACTTGAAACTCAATCTGGTCCACCAAACGAAAAGGTTGTACAACCAGCGTGGTGACATGGACTTGCCGGATAAGCTTATCCAGGGAATCGGTTAAACAAATGGGTGTGTCAAGATCAAGACCCATTTGAAATTTCAACAAACGCATGGAAGCCTCTGTCTGACGTTGAGATGATTTTACAGCATTTCCCAGGGAAGTGACGGAAACCTGCAGTTGATCTACCGCAATGTCATCCGTAAAGCCTGCTTCGTACATTTTTTGGGTCTCGCCCAGGGATTTTTTCATATTCCGGTAATTCTCTTCGATAACCTGTTTGGTTTTTTCCCCGATCAGTACAAGATAATACGTTTGGGCAACCATTTCCCGGATGTCGGTTTCCGTTTTTTTAAGGTTTTGGGCATTCAGTTGTTGAAGGATCTTTGTGGCTTCCAGACCGACGATAAAAGGTCCGTTAAAAACCATCTGTGATACTATAATTCCAAAATCAGCCGTGTGCTGATTTCCAAATTGTACGGGAATTTTATTATCCGGATCCCCGTGAAAAAAGTCGGGCAGGAGAGTGGTCCTTAGCTGAAGGTTGTTCTGGTAATTCAGACTCGAATTAACCTGTGGCAAGCCGGTAGCCAGGTATTGTTTTATTTGTGCATTGGCATGGTCCAGATCCTTACGGCTATTTTCCACCGTGAGATTATAATGTATGGCATACTCCTGTGCCTCCTTTAGCGAAAAGGCATGTTTGACTGTATCCTGTTGTGCCGGGGACGATATTCCCCCGAAAAAAAGAAATACGATAACTGAAATAAATAGCAAACTATATTTCATAAGCCTTGTTTTTATCATTTTGACTTATTTGACGATAATATTTATCAATGAATTTCAACCCTTTTGCGTTGGCAATACCATGAATATGATAAAGAAATGATTGCGTGATGAAACGGGGAGATGTAAATTCCTGAGGGGTAAGCAGGTCGCTTTCCAAAGGATATTCCATACGGGAAACATAAAGTTTGGCAATAACCTCTTCGTCCACATTTTCCCGGTAAAGACCCTCTTCTTTTCCCTTCCGGATATTTCTAATCATAGACCGAAACATTCTCTCCCGCTGTACATGCTTGATATGTTCATAGATTTCAGGGTAATATTTTTTTAAATCGCGGTATTTGGCCGGATTGTATTCCTGAATAACTTGCAGGATGAGCCGGTTAACTTCAAACGTTTCTTCAACGGCGTTAAGATTTCTGTTCGATATTTCCTGAAAATACTTTTCCTTTTCGCGAAGTTCAAAGTCTGTCACTTTTGTAATCAGATCTTTTTTATCTTTAATATGTTCATAAAGTGTCTTTTTGGAAATACCCATTTCACGGGACAGGTCGTCCATAGTAATGCTTTTGATTCCGAACTTGTTGAAAAGACTACCGGCTTTCCTGATAATTTGTTCCCTTAAATGATTCACAAAATTGTGTTTTTTAAAATTTGTGGGGCAAATGTAAAATAAAAAAACAAAGGAAACAAAAAGTGTTACAAAAGTTTTTTCCGTTTCTTTTGAATAAAAGATTTCAACCGGGTTACCACTCCTGACCGGATATCGTTTTTCCTACCGGCGAACCGGGTTTTCCCGGTGTGCTACCACACTTTGAGAAGAGTTCCAATATTTCCGGGAACGTTGCGGATGAGGTGTAATCATTCATTTGCTTAAAGCAAATTTGGGGTGATTACAGACTTTCCATGAGGTTTCTGTAAAGGGGATGAATACGGGATAAAGAGAGATGAACCGATCAGGAAATTTTTTCCGTGAAGAAATTTTTCAAATCATTAAAATTTTCCATTACGGGAACATTCTGATTGTACAAACGTTTTCCGGAATAGTGCCCCCCGGAAAACAGGATGCAATGAGTTCCCAGATGTTTTGCCACCTCCAGGTCATGCAGGGTGTCACCAACCATCCAGGAGGAAGGGGAGGCTATATTATATTTTTCGATCATTTTTTTTCCGGCGCCGGTTTTTCCTTCTGCAAACAGATCATCAAGACCTTGAACGCCTTCGAAAAAAGAATAAATTCCGTAATTTTTGAGAGACTTTACGAGTCTGGTTTGTTCCATGGCAGACAAGACAAATTGTCTGATGCCGGAATCCCGGAGAAATTGCAGGGTTTCCTTTACTCCTTTATGCAATTTGGCTTTTGTAAGATTATCAAAATAATATTGGATAAAGCGATTTGACATTTCACTGAAATCGTTTCCGGCAGGGGAAAAATCAATCCCGATATTTTCGTAGAAATCCCTGACGGGAAAAGTGAAATGATCTCTGTAATAAGAGGCGGAAATGGGTTTCAGGCCGTTGGATGTAAGAAAGCCGTTTACCGTTTGAACACTTACCTGTACATCATCCAGTAATGTGCCGTTCCAGTCCCAGATAACAGAAGTAATCATAAAATAATCATTAACGGTTTACAGGTGCAGCGCGTTCAAATTTTATTTCCGGGTCAAAGATATAACGATAGGTAATATGGGTTTTCCGGATTGTGGCGCCGATTTGTTCCAGCACTTTCATCATCGTAGGGTTAAAATCTCCGATCCAGTTCATTTCCAGTTGTTTATAGCGAAAGTATCCGGAACAGGCCAGATTGGCAAAAGACAGAATCATGGCTGCTTCCACCCCTTTTCCCTGATGTTCTGGGACGACTCCGAAAAGAATTCCCACGGCCCGTGTGATAACTTTTCGTATATCTTTGTAATATAAGAAACGGAGCTTATTCACAAAGTTCAATTTTCCATTCAGGTGTTTGATAACCTGATTGATCTCGGGAATCATCAAAAAAAAGGAAATGGGTTTTCCGTTATAATATCCAAACCACAGTAGTTTTTCATCCAGGATTGGTTTCATGCTTTTGTATAAGGCGGTGGCATGGGCTTTGGAGAAAGGATTAACTCCGGGAAATCCGGCCCAGGCTTTGTTAAAAACGGTCCGAAGCATTTCAGGCAACTCTCGGAACCTGTTTTTAGGGACATAGTCAAAAGAATACCGGGGATTCGCCAACAAGCGCTGTCCCCTTTGCTTAAGCTGAGGTTTAAGTCCTCTGCACTCAACCTTACTGTAATAAGTATACTGGTTGAAAAAATTCCGGAAGCCGTAAGCTTTAAAAAAGTCTTTGTAGTAAGGAGGATTATAAGGAATACAATAGACCGGTTCGAAAAATCCTTCTGCCAGAAGCCCCCACCAGCGGTCACGTTTACCGAAATTGATCGGACCGTCCATGGCTTTTACTCCCTTGTTTTCAAGCCAGTTTTTGCATTGATCAAAAAGCATGAAAGCAGCTTCCCGGTCTTCAATACATTCAAAGAAACCCATTCCGCCGACAGGGTACTTATATTGTTTGGCCAGTGCCTTGCTCGTGAAGGCAGCAACCCGTCCTGCCGTCTTGTTGTTTTTGTCTAATAAAATCCAGCGCACGGCTTCACCGTGACGGTACTCCTTGTTTTTTCCAGGATTGAAAACATCTTCAATGTCCCGGTCCAGCGGTCTGATCCAGTTCTTGTCATTTTTGTAGATTCTCAGGGGTAAATGAAGAAACTCTTTTATTGTTTTTTTATCATTTACCTCAAGGATTCGATAAGGATGGTCCATAATACACCGATGACATTATTCCCGGGAAAGTTTAAAGATCGAAAGCTTTTTTAAGGATATCAACATAGTCCAGCTTTTCCCATGCAAAAAACTCCACTTTCTTGAATCTTTTTTCTTTTCCGTCCACTGTTTTGGTAACAATATCCGGATGGTCGTTGTAATAAACCTCTACTTCTTCGGTAAAAGGTTCCCGTCCGAAATGGCCGTAGGAAGAAGTGCTTTGGAAAACAGGATTTTTCAGTCCGAAACGTTTTACAATGGCATAAGGTCGCAGATCAAAGATATTTTTGATTTTTTCTGCGATCTGACCATCGGTGAGCAGGTTTCCGTTTTCATCTTTTACTTTAGCGGTTTCATACGTGTTAACAAAAATACCGACAGGCTGTGCGATGCCGATAGCATAAGCCACCTGAACCAACACTTCATCGGCAATGCCTGCAGCCACCATGTTTTTGGCAATATGACGTGCTGCATAAGCTGCAGAACGATCTACTTTGGAAGAATCCTTTCCGGAGAAAGCTCCGCCACCGTGCGCTCCTTTGCCGCCGTATGTGTCAACAATGATCTTGCGGCCGGTAAGCCCGGTGTCTCCATGAGGTCCTCCTATCACAAATTTGCCGGTGGGGTTTACAATAAGTTTATATCCGTTTTCAAAAAGATGCTTGATTCGTTCGGGACATTTTTTTCTCACCCTTGGGATCAGGTATTCTTCTATGTCTTCCCGGATCTTATCCTGCATGGCTTTTTGTGCAATCCGCTCCGCTTCTTTTGATCCGTCTTTAGGAACAATGAATTCGTCATGCTGGGTTGAAATCAACAGGGTGTCTATGCGGGCCGGAGTTCCGTCGTCATCATATTCGATGGTAACCTGTGATTTGGAATCGGGACGCAGGTAAGTCATATGTTTACCCTCTTTACGGATGGCTGCCAGCTCGCGCAACAACAAATGAGCCAATTCAAGGGCCAGAGGCATATAATTGTCCATGTCCCGGTTGGCATATCCGAACATCATCCCCTGGTCGCCGGCACCCTGGTCTTCCTCGTGCTCCCTTACAACACCCTGGTTGATATCGGGACTTTGCTCATGGATCGCCGAAATGATCCCACACGAATCGGCATCGAAACGATATTCGGCATGGATATATCCGACATTCCGGATTACCTGACGGACAATATCCTGGATATTTACCCATCCGTTTGTTTTTACTTCTCCCCCACAAACAACAAGGCCCGTAGTGACCATGGTCTCGCAGGCAACCTTTGAATCCGGATCATATCGGAGAAACTCATCCAGCAATGCGTCTGAGATCTGATCGGCCAGTTTATCCGGATGTCCTTCTGATACGGACTCTGATGTGAATAAATATGACATAATACGTATGTTTTTAGTTTATATAAGCAGAAAATCATCCGGGAAAAGTGCGGCTGAAAAATATCGGGCAAAGAATACTGTTTTAGCATTTTTTTTCCGTGGTTGCAATCAGCCAAATCTTTCCACGGGCCTACAAAGGAAATATAAAATCATGATTTTACAAAAAAATCCTTCAATCTTCTCTTGTCAGTTCCCTGAACACTTCTTCAAGATTCTGGCTTATGAGTGAAAGACTTAGCAAGGTCAGGGATTGCTCCCGGGCAAAAGTAAAGATCTGCTCCCGGATGTCTTTTTCACAACGAAGGGTGAAAATACTGTTACCCTGGGGAACAATTTCCGTAACATGGGAAAGAGCTGATAATTGTTCCGGGGTGACTGTTTCCTTAAATTCTGCGTAAATGGTAAACCAGGTCTGTTTCGGTTGAAGGTTTACCAAATTTTTCTCCGCGCCGTCGGCAATGATCTTTCCTTTGTGGATGATGATCACCCGGTCGCAGATCGCTTCCACTTCCTGCATGATATGGGTGGACAACAGTACGGTTTTTTCCATTCCCAGGTGTTTGATCAGCTCGCGGATCTCAACAATCTGGTTGGGGTCCAGGCCCGAAGTGGGTTCGTCCAGAATCAACACCTCCGGATTGTGTAAAAGAGCCTGAGCCAACCCAACCCGCTGACGGTATCCTTTCGAAAGGGCTCCGATTTTCTTATGTTGTTCCGGTTCCAGGCCTGTCATCCGGATGATCTCCTGTACCCGTGATTTTTTATGTGATCCCAGAGCATAAAGTCCCGCGACGTAATTAAGGTATTCCCGGATATACATCTCAGGGTACAGAGGGTTATGTTCCGGCAGGTACCCGATCCGTTTTTTTACTTCCAGCAGGTTGTTCCTTACATCCAACCCGTCAACAAAAACATCTCCCGAAGACGGAGGGAGAAATCCCGTAATAATTTTCATCATGGTGGATTTCCCGGCTCCGTTGGGTCCGAGAAATCCGGTCACTTCTCCTCTGGAAACCGTGAATGAGACATGATCCAACGCTTTTTGTCCACCATACCATTTCGTGACATCTTGTACCGTTACCGACATGATTTAATATCATAAAATTAAAGTGCCTAAAGTTAAGAATTAATATATTGACATATTGCAACATTTCTGTTTTTCAAACGTCTTTATAGAAGACAAAGGTTATAGGTTTATAACTAAGATTAGAAAAAGCAGGAGGAAAAGGGATTGTTCACGATCCCTTTTTCTTTTTATCCCAAATGCGCAATAGAGTTATTGTAAATGGCTCTATTGCGCATAAGCCGAAGGTTGCATTGGGTTAACCCTGACAAGAAAATCATGGCATTCCATCAACATGGAATGCCATGATTTTCTTCGTCAATTAAGCAATGGAATTTTTCTATTGCTTAATTTGGGTTTATCTTTACCTTTCCAAAAAGATAAATATCATGAACTATACGCTGATTGGTTTTATCGTTTACCTTGTATTGGTGTTACTCGTGGGTTTCCTGACCTACCATTCCAACAAATCCCACAAAGATTTTTTTCTTGCCGGACGAAAGCTGAATCCCTGGGTGGTAGCTTTTTCAGAAAGAGCTTCCGGCGAGTCGGCCTGGCTGTTAGTGGGCCTGCCGGGAGCCGCGCTGGCAGCGGGTTTCCTTCATGTATGGACGGCTATGGGTTGCGTACTGGGTATCATCTTTTATTGGTTTGTGATTGCCAAAGACCTGCGGGTTCAGTCGGAGAAATTTGATGCAATTACCCTGCCGAACTTTTTCTCCGAGAAACTGGGTGAAGGAGGGAATATTATCCGCATCGTGTCCTCTCTGATTATTGTATTTTTCTTTACTTTCTACCTGGCAGCCCAGTTTAACGGTGCAGGGAAGGTATTGTTTGTGACTTTTCACATACCCACTTTCTGGGGCATTGTTATTGGCGCTATCGTGATTATCTTTTATACGATGATGGGTGGATTTTTTGCAGTGGCGTGGACCGATTTTATTCAGGGGATCATCATGATCGGTACCCTTGTGATTCTTCCCGTAATCGGGCTGATCGAATTATCCGAAACAGGACATTCTCTGCGTCCGGCCGTACATATGGCCGGGCCCCATTATGCCAGTCTCACCGGTGGAGCAACAGGTCTTGCCGCCGTGAGTGTGGTACTGGGTGGGTTAAGCTGGTTCTTCGGTTATATGGGACAACCCCATCTGCTGACGAGGTTTATGGCCATAAAGGACAGTGAGAAGATCAAGGTAAGCCGCCGCATTGCCATTGCCTGGGCTATCCCTGCCTTTACCGGCGCTTTTCTGATCGGTGTGATTGGCCTGGCTATGTTCGGCGAGGGACATTTTCAGGATGTGGAACAGGTTATGCCTGCCCTGGCCAATAACTTTCTTCCTGCCTGGCTCGCCGGAATATTTATCTCCGGAGCCATTGCCGCGATGATGTCTACCGCTGACAGTCAACTGTTGGTGATAACTTCCTCCGTAATAGAAGATTTCTATCATAAAACCCTGAAAAAAGAACTCTCTAACCGCGCTATGCTGACCTTTAGCCGGGGAATCACTGTATTGGTTGGGGTGTTTGCTTTCGTAATCGCCGTAACTTCTACAAAACTGGTTTTTGGTCTGGTGTCCTATGCCTGGTCCGGACTGGGTGCTTCCTTCGGACCTGCCCTGTTGTTGTTGCTGAAATGGAAGAAAACAAACTGGCAGGGCGTCTTGGCAGGCATGATTACCGGTTCGGTCATTACAGTGGTCTGGTCAGAGATCAGTGTACTTGACCGGGCCCTGTCCGTCCGCTTTGCCTCTTTTGTCCTGGCTTTTGCCGCAGTCATGATTGTCTCTCTCATGACCGCAAATAAAAGAGAACCGGACAGGGTTACGGGAAAAGTTTTGTGATTTTGAAGGCTTAAAGGCTTATAAGAAAATACGATCATTTATGTCCCGGATCCTTTGCCACTGCCTTCATCAGTCTTTCGGCTTCAAAAAGTGGAAAAGGGCAGGACGGAAGAACGGTTGACCCGGGAAATTAAAAAAAGTACGTCATGCGACGAAAATATTTTTTAATTGTTTTTTTCTGTTTTATAATCATCGTTGTTCCTTCGGGACATGCCCAGAATTGGAAAAACCTGTTAAAAGACCTCAAAAAGGAGGCAAAGAAGGATGCCCTCCAACTGGTCAGACAAGTTGCAGAAACAGCGGTGGATTCTTTGCAACAGCGGATCATTCAATGGAGTGAATCCTATGATCCTGCCGAGCTGAACTATGCCGTATCTTTCAGTGACAATTCAGGTATGTACGAAGCGGAAGACCAGTTTGAAACGTATAAACGTTCGATCATTGGCTTTGCTGTGAAACCCGGGACTTTTGAAGATAAGCTTGAAGTGCAGGTTAAAGAGATTGATGAAGATAATTACAACCGGAGCGGACAATTGTTTTATGCCACGGGGCATTATCATTCGGCAGAGAATGCTTTTAAAATAGCCTTGCTGATCATGCAGGACAAAAAAAGGACCCGGACTGAAAAATATGCCCTGGTGGAGAGCAATCTGGGTCTGTTATACCAGACCACCGGCCGTTATAACCAGGCACAGGAATTTTCGGAAAAAGCGCTGACCCTGCGGAAGATTTTTAAGAACCCTGCACCACTGGGAGCTTCTTATAATAATTTAGGAGTGTTGTTTAAGGAAACCGGAAACTACGCAGAGGCCGACCGTTGTCTTGATAAAGCGCTGGAGTTGGTTGCCCGCGCCCCCGGCAAAGAAAGTGTTGCTTATGCCATTATTCTCAACAATAAGGCGGCACTGGACCAGCAATTGGGAAAGTATGAAAGGGCTGAGCAAGAGATGGTCCGGGCCATTTCCATCGCAAAGGATCAGTTGGGGAACAAGTCGCCCAATTTTGTACGGATGAAGGTAAACCTGGCCATGCTCTATCAACTGGAAGGAAAAAAGAATCAGGCGGAGAAAATATTCCTGGAGGCGATAGCCCTGAAAAAGAGACGTTTGGGAACCCACCATCCGGACTATGCCGTGATGCTGCAAAACCTGGCCGGCTTGTACCTGGAAAACGGGAAATATGACAAAGTTGAAAAACCGCTCAAAGAAGCGTTGGGGATATACAAAAAAAAATTCGGCCTAAATCATCCGTCCTATGCCGGGACCCTGGCCGATCTGGCACGGTATCATCTGTGGATGAAACAACCGCAAAAAGCGCGGCCTGAAATCAAAGAAGCGATTGACGTGTTGGAGAAAACTCTTCCTGAAAATCACCCAACCCTGGCCGATTGCAGGGAGACAGCAGCGATCCTTGAATGGGAAGAAAACAATTATAACAAAGCTTTTGAAGACTACCGGAAAGTACTGGATGAATATATCCTTCAGATCGACAGGTATTTCCCGGCCCTGAGTGAATACGGTCAGGCTAGCTTCTGGAAAACCATACATCCCAGATTTCTGCGTTTTTACAACCTGATAACAGAAGCCGGAGAGAAAATTCCGGAAGCTTCACAGTCCTTGTACAATTACCAGATAGCTACCAAAGCCTTGCTGCTGAATACTACCAACCACATCCGGAAGAATATTCTGAACAGCAAAGATCCGACTCTGCGTGATCTCTACAAACAATGGCTGGATATAAAACAATATCTGGGGAAGGTCTATTCTATGACGCGTGAGGAGATCCAATCGGAAAAGATCAATGTAGATTCCCTGGAAAACGCCGCTGACAAAATTGAAAAGGAATTATCCGGAAAATCCGGATTGTTCGGCAAAGGAATGATTAACAGCAGAGTAACTTACCGGGATATTATGAAAGTACTCGCTCCGGATGAAGCCTGTGTTGAATTTGTCCGATTTCCGGTTTATCATTTTTTACGGCCGGATACTCTGGTACGATATGTGGCCATGGTTGTGACCCGCGATCATAAAGACCCACTTCTCGTAAAAATAGACGGTGGCAATGATCTGGAACGAAAGTATATTGCCAAATACCGTGAAACCATGCAGCAGGCCCTGGAAAAAGTGCCATATTCCGGTGTGTTCTGGGGGCCACTGGATCAAACCTTACAGGGGAAACACATTTTGTATGTATCCCCTGACGGAATTTATAATTTTATCAACCTGAATACTTTGCAGGATCAGGAAGGAAACAGTCTTCTGGATACATACGAAATCAATTACATGACCAACACGCGGGATGTGCTGGGACTAAAATCAGCACAAAAAGGTTTTGGGAATAAAAAGGCAGTGCTGGCAGGAAACCCGAAGTATGACTTGGGGTTTAACTGGGATAAGATGAAGGAGATGCCCCTGCCCGAGTTGCCCGGAACCGAGACAGAGGTGAAACAGGTGCGGGAGGTGCTTTCTGCTCATCAATGGAAGGTTACTGTTTATTTGCAGGAAGGGGCCACGGAAGAACGTATCAAAACAGTATCCAGGCCGGCGGTACTGCACCTGTCCACTCATGGTTATTTTTTACCGGATGTGCCTCCGGCCGAAGAACGAATCTTTGGGATAGAACCCCGGAAAGCGATGGCCAGTCCGTTGCTGCGCTCCGGATTATTATTTACCGGAGCGGATAAAACAATCCAGAATCTTGATTCTCTGGCAAACAATGGGGATGACGGCATTCTGAATGCCTATGAAGCTTCCATGCTGGATCTCTCCGGCACGGGCCTGGTGGTTCTCAGTGCCTGCGAGACCGGTTTGGGTGAGATACAAAACGGCGAAGGGGTTTACGGATTGCAGCGTTCTTTCCAACTGGCGGGAGTTTCCTCGGTCATGATCTCGCTGTGGCAGGTGAGCGATGAGGTGACCCGGAAACTAATGTCTCTTTTCTATACCTATTGGCTGCAGACCGGGGATAAACAAAAAGCCCTCATCCTGGCTCAGCGCGATGTTAAAAAACAATATCCCGCCCCTTTTTATTGGGGTGCCTTTATCCTGATAAATAAATAGGCTGGTGTGCAGCTGTCATAAAGCCCTTGATGATGCGACATTTGATTGTTGTGCAAATAGTTTTTGTCCGGTTGTCATTGGAGGCTCGTAAATTACCCTTACGAAGCAGGCAAATAGCTGCGAACGCAATGAGCAAACATCGCTCGTGTCAGTGAGCTTCTTTCAGCCCTTCCTGTGTCATCACCCAACACTTCCCTGCCAGATTATAACTTCGGTATCTTTCCTGGTTAGGAACGTCATCCAGCATGAACCGCAGGTTTTTGTTCAGGCAGATAATGGTTCCCTCGGGCAGGCGTAAACGGACATCTACTTCCGGTGCATACCAGGTTGTTTCAGACCTGAACCACGGATCAATGAACAAATGATTGTTCCTGATTTTATAGGAGAATTGTATCTTTTCACATCTTTCCAGGGCAAGCTGCCGGCTATTGGCTCGTACTTTTCGGAGAATCTCCACTTCCGGTTTCTGAATATTGTCGGAAAAAAAGATATCAATCTCCGGCTTACCCATAATATACCCTGTTTCTTTATCCAGATAGATCCCGTCATTTTCGGTCGTGAATACTTTTTCTATGCCACGGTTTGAATACTCAGAGGTTGAAAAATACAAAGTGTCGGAAAGAGGAATGTTTATTTTTTCAGTGGTGAAGATCCGGGCTCCCTCAGAGTAGTTGGAAGCAATATCCCCGATAAACAAACCCAGGCTGACAAAGCTGATCAGCCATATAACAAAAAGAGTGACGCCTACTGCCTTGTATTGGGTCCGGATATGAAAAATGATCTTGATCCCGGCATATATCAGAGCAACCAGTGGAATGCCAAGAGTTAAAATGAACGTTCCGATTATATAAGGAACATTTTCCGGTTTGGTGAATAGTGCCAGCAGGTCTGTCAGATAATAGGCAGGATTAAGATTTAGTTCCGGGAAAAACTGACTGTAATGGAAAAAGAGGATGCTGAGCAGGGAGATAAGAATGATTATCCCGGCCAGGATCAGGATTACACCGATAATGACAGCGACGATTTTGAGCGTGGTCAGCAGGATCTGACCAATAACATGGAAAAACTCCTGAAGGGCATTACGTGAACTGCGAAATCCCTTACTGTTCGGGATATTTTTGATACTTTCCCTGATCCGTTTAAGTTCTTCATTCACATTTTTACTGATATTATTGATGTTCACCTGCTCACCATGCATCTCCAGACGCTGGGAGACGGTTTGTGCCCTGGGAATCACCAGCCAGAGAATCAGATAAACAAGAAGAGAGGATCCATAGGCAAGGGTCAGCAAAACAAAAAGTACCCTGAACCATACCGGATCTGTATTGAAGTAAGCCCCCAAACCTCCGCAGACACCCCCGAGAACGGAATTTTCCGGATCCCTGTACAGGCGTTTTCTTCCACCGGATACATGTTGATACTCATTGGTTTTTTCTTCCTGTTCCTGACCTTCAAAAATATCTTCCGGCCGGCCGAGGACAGAGACCATGTATTCCACATCCGGCAATGAAACGACTTCCCGTTTTCCCTCCAATCGTTCGGTAAAGATTTCGGCAATACGTATCTCGATATCCTGAATAATATCTTCGGCCCCTTCCTGTGTTTTGAAATGGTTGTTTATATCAGCCAGATATTGCTGGAGCAGGGTAAAGGCATCTTCATCAATATGGAAAACAGCTCCCTGCAGACTTATTTTTATTGTTCGTTTCATGATCCTGTTAATTGATTTTTGGATGTCTGATTTTTTCCACGGCCAGGATAAGTTCTTTCCAGGCCTGGTCCAGTGCATTAAGATATGCTTTGCCTTCTTCTGTCAGTTCGTAGTATTTACGCGGAGGTCCCTGCGTAGATTCTTCCCAGCGATAACTTAAAAGTCCGGCGTTTTTCTGACGCGTGAGAATGGGATAGAGGGTTCCTTCTACCACGATAATCTTCGCCTCCTTCAACTCTTTCAGAATGTCGGAAGCATAACAACTGTTTCGGGAGATTACCGATAAAATACAGTACTCCAAAACCCCTTTTCGCATCTGTGCCTGTGCGTTCTCTATCTTCATGACCATGATTACAGCGTTTTTACAGATTATATATTCATTTTATTTTTGACATTTTTCATATTTTCTTTTACCTGATCAAATTCTTCTTTCACCTTTTTACCAATATTTGAAACATTGACGGCTTCGCCACGCATCTCCAGTTTCTGTGCGATGGTGCGGGCTTCCGGGACCACAATCCACAGAATCAGATAAATCAACACTCCGGCACCCCCTACCAAAGTTATGGCAATGAAAAGAATACGGAACACCAACGGATCCATATTGAAATAAGCTCCCAGGCCACCGCATACCCCTCCCAGGATTCTATTATCAGGATCACGATAGATCCGGCGGTACCGGGTGCGATGTATGCGGTGCGTCTCTTTGGGAGACGGCTCTTCCATAAAATCTTCCGGATATCCCATGATCCTGATAATTTCTTCGGTAAGTGTCAGGGTAATAACCTGTCCGCTGTTTGTGATACGCTCTCTGAACAGCTCGGCCATGCGTGCTTCAATATCCTCCAGGATTTCCGATGCGGCACCGTCTTCAGCATAGTGATTTCCCACCGCTTGTAAATACCCGTGTAACATCTGATAGGCGTCTTCATCAATATGAAACACCATGCCCCCAAGATTAATGGTGATTGTTTTTTTCATAAGCTCATTTTATTTTAAAAACCATATTATTTACTTTATACTTTATTGGATAATCTATAATGCAACAACAATATGTTATGCCTTATAATATCCAATGCAAAGATATAATATTTTATTAATACTATGCAATACAAAGTACTAAAAAATATAAATTTTCTTAAAATAGCTGACAAGGCGATGAATTACCGTCCCCTGACGGGGCGTTTTGTGCCGTGCACCATGTTTGTCTCGTTAGGGATTTATAGACCTTATAGACCATAGTCAGCCAGTGCAGTGGCTGTTTATGGCGGGGAACAAACAAAACAATCGTCCCGCAGAAACTAAATGAATAGTGTTAAATATTTTTTATCAAAATCAATTCCATAAAATTTAAGGTATTCTAGAATCTCATCCCTGAATGTTTTCCGACAATAAAAAATCGGGGAACCAACGAATCAACGATTCGCGAAGGATCGTTGATTCGGAATTTATAAAGGGCCGTTATTTGACTTTCACGAAATATTTGTATTTTGCAATATAATAACATCAAGACGTTCAATTATGCCTTATTTATACCAAACCAACGGTCGCAGACAATTTATCAGAACTTTGGCGGGTGGTGTAGGCGCAATCGCCACCATGGGGGTGTTTTCTTCTTTTATGAATATGAAAGAGAAGGGGAAATCCCTGCGTTTTGCTTTCTTTTCAGACACCCATATACCGGCAGATAAAGACAATCATTACAGGGGTTTTTATATGGTCAGGAACCTTAATAAAATTGTCCCGCAGATTGTAAAATCTGAGGTTCATTCGGCTATTATCACCGGTGATCTGGCCAGACTCGAAGGGAAACAGGAAGATTATAAAAAATTGAAAAAACTGCTGAATCCTCTGGCCGGGCAAATGCCCGTTGCCATGGCCCTGGGGAATCATGACCGGCGGGATCATTTTCTGGAAATTTTCCCGGATTCGCCTGGGGAAAGGCAGGATGTAAAGAATAAATATGTATTGGTCCTGGAATATCCTGGCATCCGTTTCATAATCCTGGATTCTCTGATTTACACAAACCTCTCCCCTGCACTCGGCTTGCTGGGGATTCGCCAAAGGGAATGGCTGGAGAAATACCTGAAAGATCATACCGGCAAACCGGTACTGCTTTTTGTCCATCACACCCTGGGCGAGAGAGATGGCGACCTGCAGGATGCCGACCGGATGTTCAACATTTTGCGGCCTCTCCGTCATGTGAAAGCCATTGTTTACGGCCATTCGCATGTGTATGGGTATTCGGTACGGGAAGGGATCCATCTGATCAACCTGCCTGCCACCGGATACAATTTCAGGGATCAGGATCCTGTCGGTTGGGTGGAGGCGACGATCACGGCAGAAAAAGGAATATTTACCCTGCATGCAACGGAAGGCAATACACAAAATGACGGTGCCGTTAAGGAACTGACATGGAGAATCTGAGAGAAGGGCAGGTTTAGGTGACAAGCAAGGCAAAAATTAATGCATCCATATGGACGAAACCATTGAAGTGATCATCAAGAGACCCTGGCAGGGGACCGTACTGCCGGTTTTGCAGATATTAAAAGCCCTGGCTGTGGCAGGCATTTTGGCTGTTATGATGGCTGCAGGATTTGAAGGGTTTAAAGGGGGAGAGATGGGGTTTATGGTTGGTTTGGCCGGCGTGGGTGGCCTGGTCTTCCTGCTTCCGTTACTGATTGTAATGATCCTCATGATCATTGCTCTTTTTAAAGGTAGAAAATGGGCGGTGGTGGTTGCCTTAATCCTTTCTATACTGGCGTTCTTTCCGGTTATATTTACTCTCGGGATAGGACCGGAAGCTTTTTTTCCCGTATGTATTATCTGGGGATTTACCCTGTGGCTGGTGATTGCCTGCCTGAAAAATCCTTTTTATGCAAAAAAATATACACCCAAGGAAATTTCTTCGTCCATTAAGCAATAAAATTTTTCTATTGCTTAATTTGGGTTTATGCTTCCTAACCCCAAACTTGCAGCGAAAATAATGACCTCTTCCCAGGGAGAGGTACAGGTGGCACCCGGAAGAGTTCTTTTGAACAAATGATGTCAGTAACGTACACTATATAAGTCTAATATAGAATATCTACGTAGGGAGCTACGTAGGAGAATATTTCTTGTTCCGTTAAGAGCAAAATGGTATTTACGCCGGATTTTTTTGTGAATTTCAAAAAAACATTTAAATTTGACCATCCGATTAAAGCAAATGGTTAAACCAAATGGTTAATTCCCTACAAACCGAAGACAAAATTCTTATTACGGCCAGGGAAGTGTTTATCAGGGAGGGGTACGACGGGGCAAGAATGCAGCACATCGCCGATGAGGCAGGCATAAATAAAGCTTTGTTGCATTATTATTACGGAACGAAAGAAAAACTTTTCACAGCGGTATTTGAACACGTTTTTACCGAACTGTTAAACCGGATTTTTTCCTTAATGGAGGAGCAGCAATCTCTGGAGGTTTTTTTGAATGTTTTTTTTCGCGAGCATATCACTTTTTTATTATCGGATCCCAGACTGCCGGCTTTTATTATCAATGAAGTATCCCTTCATCCTGAATTGTTATTGAACATTTTTGGAAAATTCAGTTCCTATGGGATCGGGAAATTCGGAATGCTTGTTGAAAAAGAAAAAGAAAAGGGACTGATTGCCCCGGGAACAGATCCTTTACAGTTGTTTATCAATATTCTTTCTTTAAGTATTTTTCCGGTTGTGATTGAACCGATTATCAGTAATGTTTTGCAGATGGATGCAAGAGAAACGGAAACATTCTTACGACAACGTATTGAAATATTACCGGAAATGGTATTGGCATCTGTCAGAAAAGATCATAGTAAATAGTAAAAATGTCAGCGATGGTTAAAACGGTTTATGTTTATCTTTTTTTTCTGCTGCCGGGATTTTTTATATCCCCGGAAGTCCGGGGACAAGCGTATGATACACTGACCCTTCCGGAGTGTTTCAGACTGGCTACGGAGCGGTTTCCACTGATTGCCGGGAAACAGATCTTGAAAAAACAAATCAGCCTGGAAGATAAAAACCTGAAGAGTGCTTTTTATCCGGAAATGAACCTGAATGCCGGAGCTACCTATTATTCAGATGTGGTAACGATCAGTGTTGAACCGGCCGTTCCGGGAGTGACTTTTCCGCAGCCTCATCACGATCAGTATGCCGTGACCATGGATATCCGGCAAATGATCTATGACGGAGGAGAAATAAGAAACAGGCAAAAGGTACAGGAGCGTTCCAATGCTGTCAAACAACAAGATCTGGAGGTTAAATTATATGCTTATAAACAGAAACTGGCCAAGGTATTTTTTTCTGCTTTGTACCTGGATGATAATTATAAAATACTTGAACGAAACCTGCTACAGCTCCGCAAAGCAACAAAAGAAGCTGAGGTGGCAAAGGAAAAAGGAAGTATATTGCAGGGAGATGTGAATATTCTGAAAGCCTCGCAATTGGATATCCGGCAAAAAATGATTGCCAATCGTCACGACAGGATCGCTGTGGTGAAAATCCTGGAAATATACCTGGATACGATTTTTTCAGAGGAGATGGTGTTGTGTGTTCCTGCTCCGGTAATGACCTCCGGTCCTCCCACCAGGCCTGAATTCCGCCTTTTTTCATTGCAACAGTCCTGGCTGGATGCGGGGATGCAGTTGCAGAATGTGCAGAGACACCCGAAGCTTTTCGGGTTTGGACAGGCAGGTTATGGCCGGCCCGGGCTGAATCCTTTGAATGAGAATTTTAACACCTTCTATTTGGTAGGGGTCAACCTCACCTGGAACATATGGGATTGGAACCGGACTAAGCGACAGAAAAAAATCCTCTCCTTCGAACAGGAACTGGTGAAAAACAGGAAAAAATGGTTTGATCAGCAAGTGAATGCCGATCTTGTAAAAATCAACGAAGAAATTGAAAAGCTGGAAAAAATCATTGAGCTGGATAAACAACGGGTGCTGTTAAGAAAAGAAATCACGGAAGAATATGCGGGCAAACTCTCCGGAGGGACCATCACTCCGGCTGAATATGAACAACAGCTCACGGCTTGGCAGGATTCACAGGTCCAGCTTAACCTTCATCAGAAGCAATTAATGGAAAAGCATATTGATTACCTGGTAACGAACGGAAATCTTAAAGATTATGAAACACAAAAATAGAACCCGGCTGGCAGTCATTGCTCTGATCGCTGTATTGGCGGGTTGTTCGCATCAAAAAAATGTCTCGGATGCCTATGGCAATTTTGAAACGGTCACCCTGTTGGTTTCGGTACAGGGCAGCGGACAACTGGAATGGTTTCATGTGGCAGAAGGGAAGACTTTGTCCCGGAACGATACGGTAGGATTGATTGATACTACGGCTCTTTCGTTGCAGAAAAAAATCCTATTGGCCCGGATGTCTGTTATACGTGCAAAGGGGTCCGGACTGGCAGCTAAAAAGGAAGTGATAAAACGGCAACTGATGAATGCACGGGTGGAGCAAAAGAGAATACAGGGTCTTTTTGAAGGTCATGCTGCCACACAACAACAATTGGATAATGTGAACGGGAAAATGGATGTACTGAAATATCAGATCCGGGAACTGGATGTTCAACGTCAGTCGGTGCTGAGAGAAATGGACGTGGTCCGTTCACAGATTGCTGCCGTAGAAGACCGGATAGACAAATGTTTTATCCTCTCTCCGGCCGACGGAGTGATTTTGGAAAAATATGCAGAAGCCGGAGAACTGGTACAACCCGGGAAAACATTGTTCAAAATGGGGGATATGACACATATGTACCTGCGTGTTTATGTAGATGAAACCCTCTTGCCGGAAATAAGAACGGACGGGGAAGCGGAAATTCTGATCGACAAGCCCGGAGGCTTAATGGATACCCTCAGCGGTACGGTAAGCTGGATCTCGGATGAGGCTGAGTTTACACCCAAAATCATTCAGACGAGAAAAGAACGGGTAAACCTGGTGTATGCAGTGAAAATAAGGGTTAAGAATGACGGCAGTCTGAAAATCGGGATGCCCGGAGAAGCAAACTTTCGAAAAAGACAGCAACAATGATCCGGATTGCCGATGTCACAAAGTCTTTTGGTGAAAACAAAGCATTATCCGAAGTGTCCCTGGATATCTTGGATGAAGAGTTGTTTGTGCTGATAGGTCCGGATGGTGCAGGGAAATCCACCTTGTTCAGAATACTGGTTACATTATTATTGCCTGACAAAGGGCATGTTCTGATAAAAGGGCTGGATGTGGTGAAGGATTTTTGGAAGATACGCAAGATAATGGGATATATGCCCGGCACTTTTTCCCTGTACCCCGATCTTACCGTAGAGGAAAATCTGGCCTTTTATGCCCGTATTTTCGGGATGTCTCTGGGGGAAAATTACCCTCTGATCCGGGAAGTATATGAGCAAATAGAACCCTTCAAAAACAGGCCTGCCGGCAAACTTTCGGGAGGGATGAAACAAAAACTGGCCTTGTCGTGTGCTCTGATACACCGGCCGGAGGTCCTGGTGCTGGATGAACCTACCACCGGTGTAGATGCGGCTTCCCGGAAAGAGTTCTGGCAAATGTTGAAAAAAATACAACGGGAAGGGATCACCGTCATTGTGTCCACCGCATATATGGACGAAGCTTCCAGGGGTGACCGTACCTGCTTCCTGCACAAAGGAAAATTGCTGAAGGCAGGAACACCTGAAGAAATCAGGGAAAGTTATCCTTTCCCATTATATGCCTGCCGTTCGAAGGATAATTTTGCGCTCCTGAAAGCTCTTCGCAACGAGCCTTCCACAGCTTCGGCCATGCTTTATGGAAAAACCATTCATTACAGTCCCGCCCGGAATGACTTTTCCGTAGGGACCTTCCTGTCTGACCTGGAAGGAACAGGGAATTACGGACCTATAGAATACCGGAAAACCACTCCCTCAATGGAAGACAGTTTTGCATTTTTAAGTAAACAATAATTGTTTTATACTATAATGGATGAACAAGACCAGAGCATAAGTGGCGGGAATACAGAACATGTCGTGGAAGCCCATGATCTGACCAAACGATTTGGCAAATTCACAGCGGTAAACCGTATCTCTTTTGAGGTATGTAAAGGGGAAGTGTTCGGACTGCTTGGGGCCAACGGCGCCGGAAAAACAACATTGATCAGAATGCTTTGCGGTTTGCTGCGGCCCACAGAGGGGATGGCCCGGGTGGTAGGATACGATGTGGTACATCATCCGGAAAGGGTGAAGTTTAGCATCGGGTATATGAGCCAGCAATTTTCCCTGTATGAAGATCTTACCGTAGCCGAGAATATTCGTTTTTTCGGAGGCATTTATGGTATGAAAAAAAAAGACCTGGCACAAGCCGGTGAAGAGATGATCCGTAAACTGAGACTGGAAGGGATTGAAAACCGGTTAATCAGCACTTTGCCACTGGGGTGGAAACAGAGGATTGCTTTTTCAATAGCTGTCCTTCACCGGCCCGGACTGGTTTTTCTGGATGAGCCCACCAGTGGGGTTGACCCTGTCACCCGGCGACAGTTCTGGGAAATGATCCTTGAGACCGCCCGTGAAGGGTTTACCATTATCGTTACCACCCATTATATGGATGAAGCGGAATATTGTGACCGGATTGCAATCATGACCCATGGTAACATTGCCGGTCTTGACAGCCCGGAAAACCTGCAGAGCCAATTCAATGTGTCATCCATGGAAGACCTTTTCTGGAAAATTACACGTGAGCGGGAAACCGCTGACTCTATTACCGGAATATGAAAAGATTTCTGGCATTTACCATAAAGGAATTCAGGCATATCCTCAGGGATACCAGGACCCTTTTGATTCTTTTCGGGATACCCGTGGTTGAAATCGTTATTTTCGGATACGTGGTAACCAATGAAATACGTCATGTGCCGGTAGTGATTCTGGATAAATCAAAGGATGTGACCACCCAAAAGATTACGGACAGAATACTGGCTTCCCCCTGGTTTCTGGAAGAAACAAAAGTGAAAAGTGAAAAGGAAATACATGGTCTTTTCAAAAAGGGAAATGTACGGCTGGCTGTAATTTTCGGACCGGATTTTGAAAAGAGGCTGATGACCAGGGGAAATGTGCCGGTGCAGGTCATTGCCGACGGCTCGGATCCCAATGCGGCCCGCCTGATGGTGGGATATCTCAACGCTATTGTCCTGCAGGCACAAAAAGACCTTAACAAAGGAATGAATACAACAGGCCGCTTATTTATAAAAACCAGAATGGAATTTAACCCGGAGCTGAAAGGAGCTTTTATGTTTGTTCCGGGAACCATTGCCATGATCCTGATGCTGATCTCGGCCATGATGACCTCCATTTCCATTGCCCGGGAAAAAGAAACCGGGACCATGGAAGCTATGCTCGTATCCCCTTTGCATCCCCTGCAGATTATTATTGGCAAAGTGGTTCCGTATGTGGTCATTGCTTTTATGGATGCTGTGATTATCATAGCGCTGGGAGGGGCGATCTTCGGGGTGCCTCTGAAAGGAAGCCTGTTCCTGCTGATGGGAGAAGTGACCCTTTTTATTTTTCTCTCCCTTTCGCTGGGAATTATGTTTTCAACCATGAGCAGCACACAGATGGAAGCCATGTTTCTCAGTTTCTTTGCCCTGTTGTTACCTACGGTTCTTCTTTCGGGCTTTATTTTTCCGATTGAGGACATGCCTGTGGCACTACAATGGTTCAGTGCACTCATGCCGGCACGGTGGTTCATAGTGATCCTGAAAAGTATCATGCTGAAAGGAGCCGGTTTTCTGTATGTATGGAAAGAGACCCTTATTTTGGCAGGAATGACTATGGTATTTCTGCTGGTCAGTATAAAAAAGTTCACCATTCGCCTGGAATAAAAATATTCATTTGTGAGAACGATATTGATCATAATTAAGAAAGAATTTTTGCAGATTTTCCGCAACCACATGATGTTGCCGATGATCTTCATCATCCCTCTTGTGCAGATGCTGATACTGGTATATGCAGCTACCATGGAGATAAAACGTATAGACCTGCTGGTAATCGACCGGGACAACAGCCAATACTCCAGAGGTTTGATTAGTAAGTTGTCAGGCATGAAAATATATCGTGTAGCCGTAATACCTACAGCCGGAAAAGAAGCGGAAGCCAGGTTGCTGGACAACAGTGCAGATGCGGTACTGGAGATTCCGCCCGATTGTGAACGCTTGCTTATGCAAAGACAAAACAGTTCCGTGCAACTCAGGATGGATGCTGTGAACGGGATGGCAGCAGGCATCATCAATCAATACACATCTCTGACAATAAACAATTACCATAAAAAATGGTTAGCCTCGCTGATGCCGGGGAATGCCGGGGATGGCCTGAGACAGATCAGGGTTATACCACGCTACTGGTATAATCCGGGGTTGAACTATAAGCATTACATGTTGCCCGGGATCCTGGTGATTCTGGTGACCATTATGGGAATGTTTCTCTCGGCTATCAATCTGGTGAGGGAAAAGGAAATGGGGACCATCGAACAGATCAATGTGACCCCTATCCGGCGCATTCATTTTATTCCGGGGAAACTGATTCCTTTCTGGATCATTGCATTGGCAGAGCTTTCTTTCGGATTGACTATCGGCTGGTTGTTTTTTCGTGTGCCGGTGAGGGGCAGTCTGCTGCTGTTGTTCGGGTTCACTTCGGTTTACTTGCTGGCCGTGATGGGCATAGGTCTCTTTCTGGCAGCTTTGTCCCGTACTCAACAACAATTGATGTTTATGTACTTCTTTTTTATGCTCACCTTTCTGCTCATGAGTGGTCTGTTTACTCCCGTGGAGAGTATGCCGCAATGGGCACAGACGATTAACCACATCAATCCCTTTGCTTACTTCATGCGGGTGATCAGGATGATTCTGCTGAAAGGATCCGGTTTCCGTGATATCCTGCCGGAATTTGTGTCCATGACTATCTATGCTGTGGCCGCTTTAACCCTGGCCGTATGGAGATACCGGAAAACGATCTGATAAAATGTAGGAAAAACGGTATGCTTATTTATTTGGTTTTAGAACAGTCCGCAAGAATGTTTTTTGTAAATTGGTCAGGAATTTCTTAATAAACCATAAAATGAATGCCAGATACCTTACGTTAGTGGTCCTGACCCTGATTGTGAGCCTGGGGCCGGGATGTACCTCCAAAAAAGAAAAAGAGCCTTCTTCCGGGTCACAGTTGTGTGTCGGAGCCTGCCAGACACCTGAGCAGGGAAAGGCACAGTTGCAGCGGTTTGCTTCCTCTTATCATAATGTAAAGGAATGGGAAGCCCGGGTGGCCCGTATCAGAAAAGGTTTTATTCATGGAGCGGGACTGGATAGTATTCCGGAAAGATACTGGGAAAGACCTTTTAACGCTGTGATAAATCACAAGCATGTGATGGACGGATATACGGTTGAAAACATTGCCATTGAGGGCCTGCCCGGTCATTATATTACCGGTAATCTTTATAAACCCACAAAGTTTCAGGGACAAATCCCGGCGATCCTTTGCCCGCACGGACACTGGTATTCTCCCGGCGAGTACGGGCGTTTCCGTCCCGATATGCAAAAGAGATGTGCTGCTTTTGCCCGGATGGGCGCTGTGGTTTTTGCCTATGATATGATCGGATATGGGGAGTGTACCACCTACCGTCATGATGATCCGGAAGCACTTAAAATACAGACTTTCAACAGTAAACGTATCACAGACTATCTCTGTTCACTGGATTGTGTGGATACTTCACGCATTGGGGTAACCGGTGCTTCGGGAGGAGGAACACAGACCATCTATCTAACGGTGGTGGACCCCAGGATAAAAGTGTCGGTGCCGGTGGTGATGGTCTCAGCATACTTTTACGGAGGATGCATCTGTGAGAGCGGCATGCCGGTAGCCCGGAGTGCTACCCATGAAACCAATCTGGCCGATATGGCAGCGCTCTTTGCTCCTAAACCCCTGTTGATAGTTTCCGACGGAAAAGACTGGACCCGTTTTGTACCGAAAACAGAATATCCTTATATCCGGAATGTATATACCCTGTATCATGCAGAAGAGAATGTCGGGAATGCTCATTTCCCAAAAGAAGGCCATGATTACGGGTATTCCAAACGGAAAGCAGTGTATCCTTTCATGGCCAGACACCTGGGATTGGATTTAAACCGGATTTTGAACGATTCGGGAAAAATAGATGAGAGCTTTGTGACCCCGCTGGCGATCCAGGAACTGAAAGTCTTCCCCGACAAACCGGTGGCCTTCTTGTGCGGCAACGTGCAATACAGTCCCTCCTCCCCCCTGTATGATAAAAAACGGGGGAAATAAAGGATTGTTAAACAAGCGATGGGAATCCCCACGCTCCCTCCCCCCACCGGGGGAGGAATGATACAAAGGGGTCTTACGGGGGAAAAATTAATTATGGTCTGAATGTGACAACATTATTCAGGCTTTGTCAGGAATAATTTTTTAACTTACAACTTTTAATGTCCATTTTATCATGTCAACACGCAGAAAATTTCTACAAACCACTACCGCCGGAGCTTTGGCTACTGCCGTCTGGCCAGGGGTCTCTGCCCTGGGAAAACAAACTTTTCCCGACCCGGAACAAAAAGAGAACAAGCATATTCGCATTGGGATCATCGGGGCGGAAAATTCGCACACCATTGGCTACGGAAAACTTTTTAATATTGATAAGCGTTTTCCAGGTGTTGAAGTGAAATATGTGTGGGGTGAGACGGAGGAGTTTGCCCGGCGGGCTGTGAAAAAGGGGAAAATCCCAAACATGGTTAAAGACCCGCGGGAGATGTTGGGGAAAATAGATGCCCTGATTGTGGATCATCGCCATCCCAAATATCATCTTCCGGCTGCATGGCCTTTCCTGGAAAAAGCCATTCCCATATTTATCGATAAACCGTTTTGTTACCGAGTTGAAGAAGGAAAGGCGTTTCTGGAAAAAGCGAAAGAGAAAGGAGCGCCGGTCACTTCTTACAGTAGTATTGCCCAGAGTAATGCCACCTTTGATATCCGCGATCAGGTGAAGGAAATGCAGGGTATTGAGCAGGTGGTGCGCTATGGCGTGAACCGGCCCGGCATGTACAATCAATATGGCGGAATCTTTTTTTACGGCGTACATACCATCCAGCCGCTGATGTATATTTTCGGGGAAGATATCCGCGAGGTACGTATAACGAAGAACGGCGATAACTGGACCGCCAGTGTTGCTTATGATAACGGTCTGCTGGCAACCCTTGTTTTTATGAAAGGATACTACGGATGGAAGACTTATGTGACTATGAAGGAAGGAGTGAAAGAGTTGGTTTCAAAGGTTTCCGAAAACGATCCACCCCGAAACTATACCGATATGGTAAATATGTTCCGTACCGGTGAACGACCCCGCACCTACCAGAGTATCCTGAATGGTGTATCGGTGCTGGAAGCTATGGAGAGATCCGTGGAAAGCAGGAAATGGGAAGAGGTAAAGTATGTGAGAATAGAAGATTGATACGTTGAAAGTAGTAGGGGATCAATCTTCAAACACCGGATATAAGACGTTTTTTGTTAGCCGGTCATCCATCACCGGTCAACGTGCCGAACAGTTTCAGGTATTGGCCGGCCACTTGCTCCCAGGAATAATACTGCCGGATTCTGTCCTGGTTTTGCCGGACTAAGACCTCTTTTTGCTTTATATAAATATCCCATTCCTTCAGCAACCGGGATACGTCCCCTGTGGAGGAAAAATAAAGGGCTTCATTCCCCAGGACATACCGATTAAAAGGATTGTCATGGGCGGCAATCAAACCTCCGGCAGCCATCGCTTCCAGAAGAGCCGGGTTGGTACCTCCCGCCGAATGACCGTGCAGATATCCCCGGGAATAATAAATGAATAAAAAGAGCAGATCCTTATTGTACACAGGGCCCGTAAAATGAACCTCCGGCATTCCGGCGTATTTTTTCAGCATTTTCTTCCCGTAACGGTTGTCCGGATCACCGATCAGTAAAAGAGGATATAGGATACCGGCATTTGCATATCCTTCCAGAATGATGTGCAGATTGTTTTCAGGAACAAAACGGGTTACCATCATAAAATACCTGCCGGGCAAAAGGTTTTCTGTCAGGGTAATGCCGGAAGGCCTCTCTGATTTTTCCCTGAGATATTGTTCAAGCTTCTCCCGCGGAGAAAAAGGTTCTATAAAAAACGTCTTGGGAGGAATTTCAGCCCCATAGGAAATTATTTCGGGAGAGATCCCGTATTTTTTCTTAAGCCAGCGGGCAATTTCAGGATGGTCGGCTACCACCGCTCTGCTTCTTTTCACAGCTGTTTTTTCGGTATGCCGGAAAAAACGGCGAACCAAAGGATGCCATCCTGCCCGTTTCCATTCCAGTCCGTCGGTAAGGGTGACTACCGGCACGGGATATGCTTTCCGGATGAAAAAAGCATTTCCGTGTCCACAGTTGAGGATCACGTCCGGCCGGCGACGGTATGCATCCCGCAAGCAAAGCCGGTCGTAGGTAAGAACGGCAAATTTCCCCAGGATATGATCAGGGAAGGGTTTGCGCAGGATTTTTACTCCTTGCCAGAAATCTCCGGGAAAAGGATGACCGGCGGGATTATACACTTCCACCCTGTGGCCCTGTGCAGCCCAGCGCCGGGCCACCTCTTCGGCAAACCGTTCAAACCCGCCGTGATGGTTGGGGATTCCTCGTGTTCCGGTAATGATAATATGCATAAAACAGTCTGGTTCTGGCTTGTTTATTTCGTGTAAATATCTGAAAAAATGATTTATTTACCCAAGGTTGGTATGAGATAGTAATAATATATTCCATTAAATGCCAGGATATTATTATAACTCACACAAAACTTTCGAATCAAACCGATTTTTCTCGTCCGCACGCTGTCGCTGAGACCCCTGCCAAAAGCTACGGCAGCCGGAGGAAGCTTTACCGCCTTTCTTCGCCTGGGAGGCTGCGAAAAGCACTGCAGGCAACCACATCGGAATGCTAAGGCGGATTAAAACCCGGTGTTTTCCGGGCTTCTTAAGACTCCGGGGCATTTTGACAGTTACACCCAGTCAACGGATCATCAAAGCGCAAAGCATTTACCGGAGATCGTTCGTTTTAAGAAACGTTTCTCTTCTTTTAACGAATTACAGCTTATTTTTTGGAAATATCAAAATCAGGGGTTAGATTTGTATCCTATTTCAAATATTCTTTCTTGCAAAGGGTGTTTGATTTATTGAGAAGAGGGGAGAGATTAGGCTCTGAGAACCTCTAGCAACCCCCCCGGCAACGGAGGAAGGTGCTAAAACCTAATCCCGGTAATTCGGGAGATGATAAATTTAACGCTAGAATCATGAAAAGACCAGAGCAGATTACCGCAGTCAAAAAACAACAGACCGATACGTCTGTTTTTTTCATCTATCTTTCTTTCCGCAATTTCAATATGCCGCTCATGCCTATGTGCATGTGCTAGCCTTCGGCCTTTTTAGGTTGTTAGGCGAGGATTGCCCTGCCATCACGGAGCAGGATAGTTATTTTATATCAAATATTTTCTTATCAATACAAAAAGAAGAAAACATGAAATATCATTTTGAAACCAACCAGATCCATGCAGGGTATACGCCCGAACCGACTACGTTGTCCCGGGCTGTGCCCATTTACCAAACCACCTCATATGTGTTTAAAGATTCGGCCCACGGTGCCGATCTGTTTGCGCTGAAGGAATTCGGGAATATTTACACACGAATCAACAATCCTACCACAGAAGTCTTGGAACAACGGATGGCAGTCCTGGAGGGAGGGGTAGCTTCTCTGGCCACCTCATCGGGCCATGCGGCCCAGTTCCTGGCGCTGACCAACATTATGACGCAGGGAGACAACTTTGTGACTTCGCCTTATCTTTACGGAGGGACCTTTAATCAATTCAAGGTAACATTGAAAGGACTGGGGATAGATGCCCGGTTTGCGCCCAACCTGGAAACAGGAGAGTTTGAGAAGAGAATTGATGACAACACCAGGGCCATCTACCTGGAAACCATTGGCAACCCTGCATTCAATATTCCGGACTTCGAAAAATTTGCACTCCTGGCACAGCAATACGATATTCCTCTCATTGTGGACAATACGTTCGGTGCCGGAGGTTTTCTTTTCCGGCCCATAGAACACGGTGCCAATATTGTAGTTGAGTCAGCTACAAAGTGGATCGGCGGTCATGGTACCAGTATAGGTGGCGTGATCACGGATGCAGGAAACTTCAATTGGGGAAACGGGAAATTTCCGCAGTTCACCGAGCCCTCCGAAGGATATCACGGACTGCGTTATTGGGAGACGTTCGGGGAAGGTTCTTCTTTCGGGAACATTGCTTTTATCATCAGGGCCCGTGTGGAAGGACTGCGTGATTATGGTCCGAGCATTAGCCCGTTTAATTCATTTCTTTTGTTGCAGGGGCTGGAGACTCTATCCCTGCGTATGGAGCGACATATTGAAAACACACAGGCTCTGGCGGAGTGGTTGGCGAAGCATCCTAAAGTTGAGGTTGTAAACTATCCCGGACTCCCGGATAACCCGAATTACGAGCTGGCTGAGAAATATCTCCGCAAAGGCCCGGGAGGAGTGCTAGCCTTTACGATCAAAGGCTCCCTTGAACAGACGGCCAGGTTTGTGGAATCCCTGCATTTGGTGAGTCATCTGGCCAATGTCGGGGATGCCCGTACCCTGATTATTCAACCGGCAGCTACAACCCATCAGCAATTGTCAGAGGAAGAACAGAAAACTGCAGGGGTGACTCCCAACCTGCTGAGGGTCTCGGTGGGAATAGAACATATTGAGGATATCATTGCCGATTTTAATCAGGCATTTAATAGTATAGCATAATCCTATGGCCGCGGGGAAAATAAAAATAACGGAACCTTTTCCGCTCGAAGCGGGGGGTGTACTATCCGGAGTGGAGATGGCCTGGCATTCTTTCGGCACCCTGAACCGTGCCGGAGACAATGTGATCTGGGTATGTCATGCCCTGACAGCCAATTCCGATGTGAGTGAATGGTGGCCGGGCATGGTGGGACCGGGGCTGTTGCTGGATACGGATAAATATTTTATTATATGTGTCAACATTCTGGGCTCCTGCTACGGTTCTACCGGGCCTATGTCTGTCAATCCCAAAACGGGAAAACCATGGTACCGCTCTTTTCCGCTGATTACTTTCCGGGATGTGGTGAGAGGACATGAACTAGTGCGAAAACACTTGGGTATAAAAAAGATACAGATGATTATCGGCGGATCTATCGGCGGACAACAGGCCCTGGAATATGCGATTATGTATCCGGATCTTATTGAACGGCTGGCTTTTCTGGCCTCCAGTGTCCGGTATGCCCCCTGGGGAATTGCATTCAGCCAGGCTATGCGTCTGGCCATAGAGGCAGATCCTACCTTTGAACAGGATATCCGGGGCGGGGGAAGCAAAGGCCTGAGGGCCGCCCGTTCCGTTGCTTTGCTGAGCTATCGAAATGATGCCATCTATAATAAATCGCAGAGGGAAGATGATGAAAACAAACTGACGGAATTCCGGGCTTCTTCTTATCAGAATTACCAGGGGGATAAACTGGTCCGGCGTTTTGATGCTTATACTTACTATCTGCTTACCCTTTTGTCAGATACGCACAATGTGGGACGCGGCCGGGGAGGTGCGGAAAAAGCCCTGCAAAAGGTCAAAGCCCGCGTGCTGTCACTGGGGATCTCAAGTGACCTGCTGTTCCCGGTATATGAACAAAAATACCTTGCGGAACATGTAAAAAACGGGAAATATGTTGAAATTGACTCCCTGTACGGCCACGACGGATTCCTGGTCGAAACGGAAAAGCTGACGAAAATAATCAAACCGTTTTTGGAGGCATGACCGCTCCCCGGGGGAGGGGGATAAAAAACAAACGATAACCATGAACAGACAAAACGTAAAAATAGGATTATTCGGTTATGGCGTGGTGGGTCAGGGACTACATGATGTACTGAACGAAAGCAGTGGCTTTCATGCCGATATCAAACGCATCTGCGTGAAACACCGTAACAAGAAACGCCGCCTTCCCATGCATTATTTTACCTGGGACAAAAAGGATATTCTCAATGATCCGGAAATCAATCTTGTGGTAGAGCTGATAGATGATGCGGAAGAAGCTTTTGATATCGTTTCCACCGCTCTCTCACAGGGGAAGAACGTGGTAACTGCCAACAAGAAGATGGTCGCAGAACACCTGGACGAATTGATCCGTATCCAGGAGAAAAACAACGTTTCTCTGTTGTATGAAGGAGCAGTATGCGGAGCCATTCCGGTTATCAGAAACCTGGAAGAATATTACGACAACGAATTGCTTTTCTCCCTGCGCGGGATATTTAACGGTTCAACCAACTATATTTTGTCAAAAATGTTCAACGAAAACCTGGACTACGAAGAGGCGTTACGTGAAGCTCAAAAACTGGGCTTCGTCGAAAGTGATTCCTGGCTTGACGTCTCCGGTACCGATGCCAATTATAAGCTGAGTATTATCGTGGAACATGCCTATGGGCTTTATATAAGGCCTGAAAATATCTTTCATCTGGGGATCACCAATATCAATTCGCAGGATATGCAGTTTGCCCGGGAGAAAGGTTATCGCATTAAACTGGTCCCTTATGCCGGAAGGGTGGGAAAGAATGAACTGACCGGTTTTGTTTTGCCCCGGTTTCTGACTTCTGATAAGAAACTTTTTGCGGTTGAGAATGAATACAACGGGGTGGTGGTCGAAGCCGCTTTTGCTGAAAAGCAGTTTTTCTATGGCAAAGGGGCCGGGGGACACCCTACCGGTTCGGCAGTCTTGTCGGATATTTCGGCCAATTCATTCTTTTATGCCTATGAATACAAAAAAAGAAAACAAAATCTGGGATTATCTTTCACAACGGATGTAACTTTGGAAGTTTATTTCAGATACCAGGATAAGAAAGACATGGATTTGC